>JBDRGD010000019.1:0-14134 GCA_043818095.1 Chloroflexota bacterium | reverse complement strand
GCATTAACAGCCCCGGCTTAAAACCGGGTTTTTATTGGTAACCCTCCCGGGGGGGTGGGGCTGGGTGGAAGAGGGACAGCGCCGGGTGACAGGCGTCGTGGGGTGGGGCGGAAGCCTGTCCCGGGGGCGGAAAAACCTGTGGGCTGATAGCCTTTGGTACCATTACTATTTCCCCAAAAGTCGCTTTATCGGCGGCGGATAAGCGTGAATTTCCCCCCATTTCCCCAAATTTCTTTGAATATCGTGGAAAATTTCTGCCTAAAGGGCTTGACAAGTGGGGTGATAGTTGTAGTAGAATGGCTGAAAGTGGTAGAAAGTGGTAGGTTGTGGTAAGGTAATCGGTCATGTTTTTTGGGGAATTTGATTATAAGATTGACGAGAAGGGAAGGATCCCGTTCCCTCCGCGCTTCCGCAATGCCCTGAAGGACGGACTGGTCCTGACCCCGGGCATTGAAAAATGCGTTACCGCTTACCCGCTCCCCGAGTGGAAGAAATTAGCCGGCGAACTTACCGGCACCTCAGCGACTCCCAGCAAACTCCGGCGGTTGAATCGGGCTATCTTCGCCACTGCCTTCAGCACCCTGATTGACGGGCAGGGCCGTATCGCGCTGCCGGCCCCTCTGCGCGAGCATGCCGGGATTTCCGACGAGGTCGTCGTCGTCGGCGCGAATACCTATCTGGAAATTTGGAACAAAGCAGATTGGGAGGATGAGAAGGCCATCAGCCAGGAGCAGTCCTGGCAGATTATCGAGAGTCTGGAGAAGCGCTGAGGAGTCTGAGTATGCCGAGCACCGGCCACACACCGGTTCTGCTTGAAGAAACTGTCAGAGCCCTGGCGGTCCAGCCCGGAGGCCGTTACATCGATTGCACCCTGGGCGGCGGGGGACATGCCGAGGCGATTTTGCGGGACAGCTTCCCGGGGGGACAGCTCCTGGGCATCGATGCCGACCCGAAGGCAATCGATGTCGCCACGGCGAGACTGGCGCCCCACCGGGACTCCATGCTGCTGATAAACGATAACTTCGTTCATCTCCAGTCAATCTGCATCAGGTACGATTTTTTCCCGGTGCACGGTATTCTTCTGGACCTGGGCCTCTCCTCTATGCAGTTGAACGGCGACGGGCGTGGTTTCAGCTTTCAGCATGACGCGCCCCTGGATATGCGCCTGAATCCCGGCCAGGAGCTAACCGCCGCGGACATCGTCAACGAATATTCGGAAGCGGCGCTGGCGGACCTTATCCACACCTACGGTGAGGAAGGGTACAGCCGGCGGATAGCCCGCTACATTGTCCGCGAGCGCCCCATCAGGACGTCCCGGCACCTGGTGCGCGTGATTGAGCGGGCGGTAGTCGTGCGGAAGGGCAAGATTCACCCCGCCACCAAGACCTTCCAGGCCCTCCGCATTGTGGTGAACCAGGAGATGGAGAATCTGGAAGCCACCCTGCGGCAGGCGCTGGCGCTGCTCGGTTTCGGGGGCAGGCTGGTGGTCATCAGCTATCATTCCCTGGAAGACCGCATCGTCAAGCGGTTTTTGCAGCGTGAAGCCCGGGGCTGCATCTGTCCGCCGGGAGCTCTCGTCTGCAACTGCGGGCACACGCCCGTGATAAAGCTAATCAATCGGAAAGTGATTACTCCTGCGGCAGAAGAGGTATCCCGCAATCCCCGCAGCCGTAGCGCCCGTTTACGGGCCGCCGAGCGGATTACCCTGCCTCAGGAACCTGCCGAGGTCCTGTCCACGGTGATAGCGGGTAGCCGGGGATGGCGGAGACCGGCGCTGATTAAGAAGCTGCGCATGGTCTTCGCTCTGGCCTGAGTGGTTCCACCGGTTTGGGAGGGCAATTCGATGTGAACGGGCATCTGAAATATCGGAAACAAAGAACACCAACAAAGGAGGGCAGATGACAAAGCGAGATGTATTAGCTTCAATTGATGTAGGCACCACCAAGATTTGCACTATCATCGCCGACTCTGATGAGAGCGGGCTCAGGGTCCTTGGTGTGGGCATTGCCCCGTCCAGGGGGCTGCACAAGGGCCTGGTGGTGAACATCGGTGAAGCCAGGGAATCAATCCGTGAGTCCGTCAAAAAGGCGGAGCAGGCCAGCAACTGCCGGGTGGACTCGGCATATGTTGGCGTCACCGGGCGGCATGTTACCTCATTGAATAACCGGGGTGTCATCGCCATCACCCGCAATGACCGGGTGGTCCGCCCGGATGACCTGAAGAGGGTGCTGTCCGCAGCGCAGAGCCTGAAAGTCCCCAGTGACCGCCGGCTGCTGCACGTCATCCCGCGGAACTACGCAGTAGACGGCCAGATGGGCATTGCCAATCCGGTAGGGATGCATGGTTTCCGCCTGGACGTGGAAACCCATGTCATTACCGCGGCCGTTACCTCCATCCAGAACCTTATCAAGTGCATCCGCAGCGTCGGTATCGACATCGAGGACCTTGTCCTTGAGCCGCTGGCGAGCAGCGAGGCGGTACTGACGGAGGACGAAAAGCAGGTGGGGGTCATCCTCGCGGATATCGGCGGAGGCACCACCGACGTGGCGATTTTCAAGGACGGCAGTATCTGGCACACCTCCATCCTTCCTGTTGCCGGCTACCAGCTGACCCGGGACGTCGCCATCGGCCTGGGGCTGCCCTTTGACGTTGCCGAGCAGATGAAGAAAAAGTACGGCAGCGTGATGCCGGTGTACGAAGGCAAGGACAATACGCCGTCGGCGCTGGCCCAGGACGGTCACGGCGTTTCCTATCAGGACCTCTGTGACATTATCCGGGCGCGCATCGAGGAAATCATGAAGCTTATCGTCCTGGAAATGCCGAATGCCGATTATGAGTCACTGGTCCCGGCGGGACTGGTGCTTACCGGCGGCAGTTCCAACCTTTCCGGTCTGGCGGCGCTGGGCCGGGATGTCATCCACATGCCGGTGAGAATCGGCACCCCCACGGATATGCATGGCATTGCTGATGTGCTGCGCGACCCGGCATACGCCACCAGCGTGGGCCTGATTCTCTGGGGCGCCAAGCACGAGGGTTCCCAGGCCTGGCAGACCATGCGGCTGGGGGCTACCCTGCAGCGGCTGGCCGTGCGTATCCGCAAGTTGTTCCGGTAATTTCATAAGGTTTTGAATACGAAAGGAGGAGGCGATGGCAAAATCAAGTTTTGTAGCGAATCCGGCTAAAATTAAGGTCATTGGTCTGGGTGGCGGCGGCAGCAATGCCGTTACCCGTATGGTGATGGAGGACATCCAGGGGGTGGAATTTATCGCCATGAATACGGATGCCCAGGCCCTGGCAATCTGTGAGGCGCCCGTCCGCGTCCAGCTGGGGGAAAAGCTGACGCGCGGGCTTGGCGTGGGTGGCGACCATAACCTGGGGCAGAAAGCGGCGGAAGAAACCCGCGACGAGTTGAAGGAGCTTGTCTCCGGGGCGGACATGGTGTTCGTGACCGCCGGCATGGGGGGCGGCACCGGTACCGGCGCGGCGCCCGTGGTGGCGGAGACCGCCAAGCAGAGCGGCGCCCTGACCATCGCGGTAGTGACCAAGCCCTTCGCTTTTGAAGGGTCGCACCGCACCCAGGTGGCCGACGAGGGCATCGCCCGCCTGCTGGGCAAGGTCGATACCCTGATTATCATCCCCAACGACCGGCTGCTGACTCTCTGCGACCAGAAAACGGGCGTGGACAGCGCCTTCAAGATGGCGGATGATGTCCTGCGCCACGGCGTCCAGGCAATTGCCGAGGTAATTACCGTCCCCGGCATGATTAACCTGGACTTCGCGGACGTGAAAGCGATCATGAAGGACGCCGGGCCCGCCTGGATGTCCATCGGCCACGGCACCGGGCAGAACCGGGCTATCGACGCGGCGAAAGAGGCTCTGGCCAGCCCGCTGCTGGACGTTTCCATCGAGGGCTCCAAGGCGGTCCTCTTCAACGTCGTCGGCGGCAGCAACCTCACCCTGTTCGAGGTCAACCAGGCGGCGGAAGTCATCAAGCAGGCGGTGGACCCGGATGCGAACATCATCTTCGGTGTAGCGCACAACCCGACGATGGAGAACGACATTAGTATTACCCTGGTGGCCACCGGTTTCTCGGCGAAACTGTCGCCCGACGGCAGCAGTGATGAGGAGGACGAGCTGACTACGCTCCTCCGCGGGCTGAAGGGCAGCGAAGAAGACCTGGACGTACCTTCATTCCTGCGCCGGCCTATCTACAGCCACCGGCGGCAGGCAATCACCCAGTCCATGAAGACGATGGCAAAGCCGCCGGCTCCGGTGAGGCAAACGAGACCAACGAAACAGACGACACTGTTCTAGTATTTGAGCATATAACGCGGGGACCCCGGCCCCTGATGGGGGAGTGGTGAGTCTGCGAGAAGGATTGAGCGTGCTGACGAGAGCCGCTGTCCGGGACAGGCGGAAGACGCCCTACCCGGCGGCGCGTGCGGCGGAGGTCTGTCCGTGCTGCGGGAAACCGGGTTTTTACCCGATTTCCCCGAAGTACCGGCGCTGCCAGTGCTGCGGTCTGTACCGTGCGGTGGCGCCCTGGGCTGACCCGCCGGCGCCGTAATACAGCGGCGGGAACCGATGGTCTATACGGAAGGCTGCGGCTACTTATGCCCGCAGCCTTTTTGTTACCGCGCCTCAGGGAACGGGGTGCCCGGGAAGTTGACAATTTTCCGACGAGTGTATATGCTATTACTGTTGTCCTTGTGAAGAATGCGAGTAATTGCCGGTACGGCTAAAGGTAGCCACCTGAAATTCCCCAAGGGCACGGCCACGCGCCCGGCAACAGACCTGGTGAAAGGAGCGATTTTTTCAATTTTGGCTACGATGGCGGATAGCTGGGACCGGGTCCTTGACATGTATTCCGGGAGTGGTGCACTGGGGATTGAGGCGCTCAGCCGCGGCGCCGGGTCCGTGGACTTCGTGGAGCGGGAACCGCGCTGCTGCAACGTCATCCGGGAAAACCTGGAAAAGACGAAACTTGCCGAGCGGGCGCATCTTCACTGCTGTAACGTTACCAAAGCCCTTAACTTTCTGGACGGGGAGTATGATATCGTCCTCATGGACCCGCCTTATCCGGACACGACAATAGGTGATGTTATCACGAAGCTGGGAAATTCCCGGCTGGTCGGCGATGATTCCGTGGTCGTGGTGACTCACTCGCCGCACTTGCCCTTGAACGCTACTTATGCTACATTAAATCTCGTTAAAGAGCACCGGCACGGGGATAGCTGTATCGCGATTTACAGAAAGGAGGCGGTCTCTTGACGGTCGCCTTATACCCGGGGTCTTTTGACCCCATTACCAACGGCCACCTGGATATCGTTCAGAGGGCTTCCAAGCTTTTTGAGAGGCTGATTATCGCCATCTACGCTACTCCGACGAAGAAACTTTTTTTCACCACTGAGGAGAGGGTGGACCTGGCGGCGCGGTCCGTAAAGCATCTGCCCAACGTAGAGGTCACGGATTTCGGCGGTCTGGTGGTGTACTTCGCGCGGGAGATGAAAGCCAAGACGCTGATTCGCGGCCTGCGCATGAGCGCCGACTTCGAGTGGGAATTTGAAATGGCGATGATGAACAAGAAGCTGGACCCGGACCTGGAGCTGGTCTGCTTCATGGCGAGCCAGGAGTATCAGTTTCTCAGTTCCAGCCTGCTGAAAGAGGTGGCGGGGCTGGGGGGGAACATCGCCAACCTGGTGCCGGCGCCCGTCGCCGAGGCTATCCAGAAGAAGGTGAACAGGAAACCGAAATCGTAAATACCGTCAGCGTACGTCCCGATAATTCAGAAAAAGAGGAGGTAAAGAAATGGCGTACAAGATTACTGACGAATGCATCAGCTGCGGAGCGTGTGAGCCGGAGTGCCCCAATACGGCCATCACCGAGGGTGAGACAATCTACGTCATTGACCCGGCCAAGTGTACCGAGTGCGTGGGCGCCTTCGACTCTTCCAAGTGCGTAGAGATTTGCCCGGTTGATGCCTGCCAGCTCGACCCCGATCACAAAGAGGCCCGGGAAGCCCTGCTGGAAAAGTGGAAAAAGCTGCACCCGGGAGAGACTCCGGCTACTTCCTGACGCTCCGGCTTCAGGTAAAATCGGAAAAACACCCGGTAACAACCGGGTAAAGATGGGCCCGCGGAGGGCGCCCGCTTGCGGAGGCTCTTTGCGGGCTTTTCTGTGTGACCTAGAAAAAGTCCCGGACGGCGTCGAACTCACCGGGCAGCAGTGACAGGACTGACGGGAACTTGTCCAGCAGGATGGGGGCGAGACTGGAATCGATGATAGCCCCCGTCCCCAGGAACTTTGCCCAGATGGCCAGCAGGGCGCCGCAGAATATTCCGCCCAGCAGGAAACCGAAAGCCGCCCCGCCCAGGTGGTTCACCCATCCCAGCAGCATCATCGAGACAATCTTGCTTAATATCCCCGCCGCCACCCCGGCGATAATCATGATGCCCAGGAAAATAATCGCGAAGGCCACGATTTTCGCCAGGTTTTCCTCCGTGATAAAGGTCAGCTCGCCGGCCAGCTGGGAGTAGAACCTGCCCGCGAGGATGACGCCCAGGATGACTCCTGCCAGGGAGAGCAGTGCCTTGATGATGCCCATCTTCAGGCCGACCACCGTGGGGATGGCGATAATTACAATGATGATGATATCCAGCCAGTTCATCGTTTCCCCATTTTATTACCCGTAGTGCAGGGCGTCAATAGGGTTGAGACGCGCCGCCCGCATGGCGGGGTAAATTCCGGAAGCCAGCCCGATGATCAGGGAGACGGAGAAAGCGAGGCTGACGATATCCGCGGTCACCTTCGTTTGCAGCGTCTGACCCGCGGCGGCGCTGAACTGGGTGATGGCGATGGAAAGGAAGGTCCCGCCGAGGATGCCGATGATGCCTCCGGCGAGACTGATAACCGCGGCCTCGAAGAGGAACTGGATGAGGATGTCCCGCCGCTTCGCCCCGACAGCCTTGCGGATGCCGATTTCCCGGGTGCGCTCCGTGACGGAGACGAGCATGATGTTCATGATGCCGATGCTCCCCACTACCAGGGAGATGCTGGCAATCGCCCCGAGGATGATGGTGAAAATCCCCGTAATCTGCTGGAAAGCGCCGAGAATCTGCTCCTGCGTAAAGATGGCGAAGTCGTCATCGTCACCGGGGTCGATGCGGTGGCGCTGGCGCAGGAGGTCCTCAATGTCGGCGGAGACGGTATCGGACATGGACACATCGGTAATCTGGACGGCGATGGACTGCACCGCTTCCTCACCGCGGGTGGTCTGCCGGGGGAAGAGCCGGGTCTGGTAGGTGGTAATCGGGACGATAATCAGGGAGTCCATGCTGACTCCCGCCATCTGGCCCCCCTTTTCCTCCAGCAGGCCGATGACGGTGAAACGCTTGCCGCTGATTTTTACCCGCTCGCCTACGGGGTCATCATCGCCGAAGAGGTCATTGGCTACCTTCGAGCCGAGGACGACCACGGTGGCGCGGGTGGCGATATCCCGGTCGGTGATATTACGCCCGGTAACGGTGTTATAGCTGTAGACCACGGAAAAGTCCGGGGTGGTGCCCTCCACGACGCCCAGGGCGCTGGTGTCCCCGTAAGAGACATCAACGTAGTTCTCGGAGACGGGAGCCACGGAAATCACGTTGGGGACGCGCTGGGCGATGGCCTCGGCGTCCTGCAGGGTGAGGCTGGGGGTGGCCGATTGCAGGGCAGCCAGGCCGGAAACGCCGGGCGTCTGCGAGATGACGGTCAGCGAGTTGGAGCCGAGCTCCTCGATGGTGTCCGTGATGGAAGCCTCCGCTCCCCTTCCTACCGACATCAGCGTGATGACCGAGCCGACGCCGATAATCACGCCGAGCATCGTCAGCGAGGTGCGCAGCTTATTGGCGAGGAGGGACCTGATGGCGATAACTATGGAATCAAGAAATTTCACGTTTCATCCCCTTGCTCTTGTTCAGCGCTCCGTTCCGGGGCGTGTGTTTCTCGTCGCTGATAACCTCTCCGTCCTTGAGGAGGATAATGCGCTTGGCCCGCTCGGCGATGTCCATCTCATGGGTGACCAGGATAATGGTAATGCCTTCCGCATTGAGCTGGCCGAAAAGGTTGATAATCTCCTCGGTGACGGCGCTATCCAGGTTCCCGGTAGGTTCATCAGCCAGGATAAGCTCTGGTTTGTTGACCAGTGCCCGGGCAATCGCCACGCGTTGCTGTTCGCCGCCGGAGAGCTCGGTGGGGCGGTGCCTGGCCCTCCCCCCCAGGTTGACTTTCTCCAGGGCCTCCAGCGCCAGCTGGTGTTTCCCGCGGATGCCGCTGTAGACCAGGGGGAGCTCCACGTTGCCCACGGCGGGCATGCGGGTGAGGAGGTTAAAGTCCTGGAAGACGAAACCGAATTTCTTGTTGCGGATGACCGCCAGCTGGTTATCGTTCAGGCGGCTGACATCAGACCCGTCCAGTAAATATTGGCCGGAAGTGGGATTGTCCAGGCAGCCGATGATGTTCATCAGGGTGGACTTCCCCGAGCCCGATGAGCCGATGAGGGCCACCATTTCTCCCTTGTCCACGGAGAGAGACACGTCCCGTAGCGCGGGCACTTCCACCTTGCCCATGTGGTACGTCTTGCTGACCTTATCCAGTTTAATCATGCTGCCCCCGTCCCCTAGAAGAATGAGAGGCCCTGTTGCTGGCGCGGTCTGGTTTCGACTACAACCGTCTCGCCTTCGCTGAGCCCGCTGACAATTTCCGCCATGATGCCGTTATCAATGCCGGGGACCACCGGTTTCTCCACATCCTGGTCGTTTTCCCGGACCTTGACCAGATACTGGCCGTTATCGTCCCGATAGACGGCGCGGCTGGGTACCTGGAGGACGTCCGTCCTCTTTGCCGTGATGATGTCCGCGGTAGCGCTCATGCCGACCCGCAGCGGAGAACCGGGCGGGATGTTTATCTCTATCTTGGTGTTGAAAAGGACAATGCCGCCGGACTCGAACGGCACGGGATACACGTAGACCACCTCGCCGGAGAAAGCGGTGTCGGGCAGGGCGTCGACGTCGATGTTGGCTTCCTGACCCGATGCGACGTTAGGGATGTCAATCTCGTCCATCTCGACCACCAGTTCCAGGGTGCCGGTGTCCATGAGGTGCACGATGGTGTTGGCGCTGGTGATCCGCTCGTCCTCCTTGGCGCCTACGCTGGCGACTACCCCGGCGAAGGGGGCGGTGATGGTGGCTTCATCCAGCTGCTGCTGCGCCTGGGCGAGGGACTGCCGGGCGAATGCCACGGATGTTTCCGCCTGTGCGGTGGTTTCCCCGGCGGCTTCCAGCTGCGCCTCAGTGAAGGCGATGTCATCGGCGAGGTCCGTCAGGTTCTGCTGCGCCTGGGTTACCGACATCTGCGCCGCTTCCAGTTGCTGTTTCTTGATACTGACTTCCAGGGGGTCGGACTGGCCCAGCAGGGCGTCCAGGGTGTCCCTGGCGTTCTGCAACCTTGCCTGGGCCTGGACCAGGCGCTCCTGCCAGACCTTAAAGCCCTCGGTATCCGTGACCGGCCCCGTATAGCCTTCATCCGTGTTGGGCTGGTAGTTCTCCAGCTTTTCCAGGATGTAATCCACGTAGCGCTGGGCGTCATCGACGTCCGCCTGGGCGATGCGGATATCCGAGCGAGTGTACTTAGCGGTGGTCTGTTCCAGGTTGAACCTGGCGGAATCTACATCGATTTTAGCTTTCAGCAGTGCCAGCTCCAGCGTGTCCTGGCTCTCCCGGGTCTTCCGGAGGGTGTTCGCGGCGGTGATTTCCGCCAGCTTCGCCTGGGTCAGGGAGACCCCCGCCTGTTTCCAGGAGACCTGCGCCTGGTCCCGTGCCAGCTGCAGGGCGCCGGTGTCCAGCTGGGCGAGCTTGTCCCCCGCCTTTACCTGGTCACCTTCCTCCACGAAGACGCGGGCTACCCTGCCGGCGCCGGGAAAGGCCAGGTTGACCTCCTGAACGGGCTTGATGTTGCCGCTCCCGGAGACAATCAGTGTCAGGTCACCCCGCGTCACCTTGGCGAGCGGTGCTTCCGTATTCGTGGTAGTGCCGCCGGAGCACGACGTAAAAATGAGAACAAGGAGACCGATTAGGATGATGCCGGTGACGCTCCTCTTTTGCATGGACAAGCCTCCCGTCAGCGGGTTGACCGCCGTGTTTTCTTTTCCCAGTGATTGACCAGCGCCGGGAATTCCTGCTCCAGGAAGGTGTAGATGTCACGCATTTCCTTAAGGCGCTCGCGGCTGAAAGCGGGGGCGCTGGATAAAGCCAGGCCGTGCTCGGCCAGATTCCGGAAAAGGCTGATTTCATCCTGCAGGCCGTGCCGGATAATGTGCCGCCAGGCGTCACCGCGGAGACGGAAATAATCCTGCCGGACGCCGGGCAGACAGACCTTCTCGATAAGGTTGGTGCGGATGAGCAGCCGGGTCATTGTGCTGATGGACGCCTTGCTCGCTACCAGCTCCTCGGCAAGCTGGGCGGTGGACTGGTGGGGTGGTTCCGCAATCAGGAGCCAGCCGAAAATCCGCCCGGCCATGCGGGACAGCCCGGTCTGTTCGAAGATTACGCCCACCTCTTCCACGAAGGCTTTATGCTTCCCTACCTGGTTCAGGGTCATCTGCTGTCTCCGCACATATCAGGCACAGACCACATTATAATAAATTAAGAACGTTTTGTCAATACTGAATGATTTAAATATTGTAATAATTCAGTAAACAGTGCTGTGGCGTGGAATCAGGGGAGAAGATAGACGATGAGCTGGAGCACGATAATCGCCACCAGGGGCGTGAAATCGGTGTTCCCGGCAAGGGGGATAATGCGGCGTAGCGGCCGCAAAAACGGCTCCGTGATGCGGTCCAGCAGGATGGTCAGCGTATTGGGGTAGGGCGAAAACCAGGAGATAATCGCCCGCAGGAAGATTGCCAGGGACAGGAACTGGCAGAAAAGCCGGACTACCTGGAAAAAGATAGTCATCCGATTACCTCCCCAGTTCCTGAGCCCGCCGTAAGGCCGCCCGGACCGCCCGCGTTACCAGGGCGGGGAATTGCCCCTGCTCCAGCGCCTGCAGGGCGGCGGCGGTGGTGCCGCCGGGGGAGGTGACCGCTTTCCGCAGTTCGGCGGGTGTTTTGCCGGACTTCTGGAGGAGGTGCGCGGAGCCGAGGAACGTCTGCATGACCAGCCGGGCGGCGATGTCCGGGGGCAGGCCGATGTCCGCGGCGGCGTCCGCGAGGGCCTCCACGAAGTAGAAGAAATAGGCCGGTCCGGAGCCGCTGACTGCGGTGGCCATGTCCAGCAGGGCTTCATCCGGGACGTAGATTTCCTCGCCGGTCACGCCGAGGACCTTGCCCGCCAGCTCGCGCTGCTGCGGGGTGACCGCGTCCGTCGTCGTCCAGACGCTGATGCCCTCGTCTATCTGCGCCGGCGTGTTGGGCATGACGCGGACGACGGCCCGGTGTCCCAGACCCTCTACCAGCGTCTTGACGGTCGCCCCGGCGATTATTGAGAGGACCAGCTGTGCGGGCTTCAGCGCCCCCTTAAGGCCGACCATGACCCCGGGTAATACCTGGGGCTTGACCGCCAGCACCACCATGTCCCGTCCCGCCACGGCGGCGCGGTTATCGCTGGTGGTGGCGATGCGGTAACGCTCCTCCAGGTAACGACAGCGGCTTTCACTGATATCGCTGGCAATGATGTCCTCCGGGGCGCTCACTCCCCTGCTCAGCAGGGAAGCGATTAGCGCTTCCCCCATGTTACCCCCGCCGATAAAAGCTATCTTCATTGTTTATTTCACGACGATGTTTACCAGCTTGCCCGGCACGTAGATTACCTTGACGAGGTTCATCCCGTTCGTGTGCGCCTGCACCTTCGCGGACGAGGTTGCCAGCTTCTTCGCCTCGTCCTCGCTGACCGCCACCGGGACGTCAATCTTGTCGCGCACCTTGCCGTTGACCTGGAGCACCAGGGTAATCGTCTCTTCCCGGGCCAGGGAATCGTCCCAGCCGGGCCATGCCTGGTTGTGGATGCTGTATTCCCGGCCGATTTCCTGCCAGAGCTGCTCGGTGAGGTGGGGGGCGGTGGGCGCCAGCAGCAGAACCAGTTTTTCCACGGATTGCGCCCAGGCTTCCGCGGAAACGCTCCCTACTTTCTGGACGTCCTGCAGGTAGTTGGTCAACTCCATGAGGGCGGCAATCATCGTGTTGAAGTGGATGTTCTCCATGTCTGCCGTGACCTTGCGGATGGTCTGGTGGGTGATGCGGGCGAGGTCTTTCTCCGCCTGCCCGGAAACCGATTTCGGCTGGTAACTATCCAGCACCAGCGTCCAGACCCGGTTCAGCCAGCGGCTGATGCCGCTGATGCCGGCGTCATTCCATTCCCCGCCCTGGTCCCAGGGCGCGATGAACATCATGTAGGCCCGCACCGCGTCGGCGCCCAGCTCGTGCACGTAATCGTCGGGGTTGACCACGTTCCCCTTGGACTTGCTCATCTTTCCCTTGCCGGAGATGATGATGCCCTGGTTGAAGAGCTTTTTAAACGGCTCGCCGAAGTTCACCAGCCCGATGTCCCGTATCGCCTTGACGAAGAAGCGCGCGTAGAGCAGGTGCATCACGGCGTGCTCCGCGCCGCCCGTGTAGAGGTCGACGGGCATCCAGTATTTCATCCGCTCGTCGAAAGCGGCATCCTTGCTTCCCGGACTGCAGTAGCGCAGGAAATACCATGAGGAGCACATGAAGGTGTCCATCGTGTCCGTTTCCCGCTTGGCCGGCCCGCCGCAGTTAGGACAGGCGGTGTTCACGAAGCCCTCGTTGTACTTCAACGGGGACTCGCCGGTAGGCTTGAACTCGGCGTCCTCGGGCAGCAGGACGGGCAGGTCTTTCTCCGGCACGGGGACCATGCCGCATTTCTCGCAGTAAATCATGGGGATGGGCGCTCCCCAGTAGCGCTGGCGGGATATCAGCCAGTCGCGCAGCTTGTAGCTGACCGTCTTCTTGCCCCACCCCTTTTCCTCAAGGTAGGCGGAAATGGCGTCGATGCCCTCCGCGCTGGGGATGCCGTTGAACTTTCCCGAGTTCACCATCACGCCCGGCTCAATGTAGGCTTCCCGCAGCGCTTCCCCTTTCCAGTCCGGCGGGGCGATGACGACGCGGACGGGGATGTTATATTTCCTGGCGAAAGCGAAATCGCGCTCGTCGTGGGCGGGGACGCCCATCACGCAGCCGGTGCCGTAGCTCAGCAGCACGTAGTCGGCAATCCATATCTGCACCTCTTCGCCGTTCAGCCGATTGGTGCAGGTGGCGCCGAGGAACACGCCGTCCTTCTCTTTTTCCGTGGAGAGGCGCTCAATCTCGCTCTGGCGGCGGGACTTGAGGATGTAGGCTTCCACCTCCGCCTTCTTGTCCGGGGCGGTCAGCCTGGTCACCAGCGGGTGCTCCGGCGCGAGCACCATGAAGGTCACGCCGTAGGCGGTGTCGGGGCGGGTGGTGAACACCCTGATTTCCTTTTCCGCCACGTTGGAGTGGTCGAGGGCAAAGGATATCTCGGTGCCGTAGCTTTTCCCCACCCAGTTGCGCTGCATGATTTTAATGCGCTCCGGCCAGTCGATGCCCTCGTGCTGCATCAACTCATCGGCATAGCGGGTGATGCGGAAGAACCACTGCTCCAGGTCGCGCCTCGTGACCGGGGTCTCGCAGCGCTCGCAGATGCCCTCGCCGATGACCTGCTCGTTGGCGAGGACGGTCTGGCACTGGGGGCACCAGTTGACCGGGGCCTTGCCGCGGTAGGCCAGCCCGGCTTCGTAAAGCTTGAGGAAAAACCACTGCGTCCACTGGTAGTACTCGGGGACGCAGGTGATGACCTCCCGGCTCCAGTCGTAGATGGCGCCGATGCTCTTGAGCTGGCGGCGCATGTTTTCGATGTTCTGCATCGTCCAGGTGAAGGGGTGGATGCCCCGCTTGATGGCGGCGTTCTCCGCGGGCAGGCCGAAGGCGTCGAAGCCCATGGGGTGCAGCACGTTGAAGCCGCGCATCCGCTTGTAGCGGGCGTGCACGTCCGAGGGCGCCATGGGGTACCAGTGACCGATGTGCAGGTCCCCGGAAGTGTAGGGGAACATGGTGAGGGCG
>JBDRGD010000018.1:0-34355 GCA_043818095.1 Chloroflexota bacterium | reverse complement strand
GCGCACCTTGGTGAGCATCTGGTGGGCGATGACCTCGATATGCTTGTCGTTGATGGTCACGCCCTGGGAGCGGTAGACCTTCTGCACCTCGTCTACGAGGTACTGCTGCACGGCGTCCTTGCCGAGGATGCGGAGGATGTCATGGGGATTGATGGAGCCGTCAGTGAGCTGCCGCCCCGCCTTGACCTCCTGCCCGTCCTCGACCCAGATGCTGGCGGTGCTGGTTATGGTGTATTCCCGCTCTTCTCTCTCCTCATAGCTGAGGGTGAGCTGTTTCTTGCCGGCAGCCACGGTCCCCGCCATGCGGGCGATAATGGCCGGGGCGGTTTCCTCGGTCTCCTCGGTGTCTGCTTTCTTCTTGCTCTTCGGCGGTGCCGATGTGGCCAGGACGGTGCCGATGTCTACCCACTGGCCGTCGGTAACGGTGACCTTGGCGCCGCGGGGCAGGGGGTATTCGTCACGGTAGACCTCGGAGCTGGTTATCTTGATTTTTCGGCCGTCTTCATTCTGGACGACCTCGGCGACGCCGTCTATCTCCGAGATGATGGCCTGTCCGCGGGGCATACGGGCTTCAAAGAGCTCTTCCACGCGGGGCAAGCCGCTGGTGATATCCAGCCCCACCACGCCGCCGGTGTGGAAAGTGCGCAGCGTCAGCTGGGTGCCCGGCTCGCCGATACTCTGGGCGGCGATGATACCGACGGCGACGCTGTTCTCGACGAGACGTGCGCGCGCCAGGTCCCTGCCGTAGCAGTAGCGGCAGAGGCCGCGCCGCAGGCGGCAGGTCAGCGGGGAGCGGACATGGACCCGGGTGACCCCGGCGGCGGCAATCGCCTGCTCCTTCTTTTCGTCGATTTCCTCATTGCGGTCGACGATGGTTTCCCCGGTTTCCGGGTGGGTTACCTTCGTGGCGGCGTAGCGTCCGATGATTCTCTCCAGGAAGGGGGGCAGGATGCCCTTTTCCTTGCTTTCCGTTATCCAGACGCCGTCCGTGGTGCCGCAATCTTCACCGAAGGTGATAACGTCCTGGGCGACGTCTATGAGTCGCCGGGTTAGGTAGCCGGAGTCCGAGGTCCTCAGGGCGGTATCGGCCAGACCCTTGCGGGCGCCGTGGGTGGAGATAAAGTATTCCAGCACGGAATGGCCTTCGCGGAGGCTCGTCTTGATGGGGAACTCGATGATTTTACCGGAGGGGTCCGTCATCAGGCCGCGCATGCCCGCCATCTGCCGTATCTGGGAAAGGTTACCTTTAGCCCCGGAGGTGGCCATCATGTAGATGCCCCCGTAGCGGTCCAGGGAATTGGAGATGGTGGTGGTGATGTTGTCTGTGGTCTCCATCCAGACGCTGACGACGCCGTTATACCGTTCGTCCTCGGTAATCAGGCCACGCTGGAACTGGTTCTCGATGAGGGAGATTTTTCCCTCGGCCTCGGCGAGCATCTGTGGCTTGGTCGCGGGGACCTCGATATCATTCATGGCAACGGTCACGCCGGACTTGGAGGCATAGCGGAAACCGAGCGACTTAATGTTGTCCAGCATCTTGGCCGTTTCTTCCTCGGGCATGATGTGACAGCATTCGGTGACTATCTGTTTCAGAGTGCCTTTGTCCATGGTGCGGTTTAAAAAGCCGAGCGAAGGTGGCAGCACCTCGTTCAGGATAATGCGCCCTACGCTGGTCTTCAGCCGCTCTCCGGGCCCGTTCCTGACTTCGATCTCGGCGCCGAGCTCGATAGCGCCGAACTCATAGGCAAGCTTGGTTTCTTCAAAGCTGCCGAAGACTTTGCCTGCCCCCTTCGCCCCGGGGCGGATATTGGTCAGGTAGTAGCAGCCCAGCACCATGTCCAGGGTGGGGGTGACCGTGGGCTCGCCGCTGCTGGGGAGCAGCATATTACGGGCGCTGAGCATCATCTCGCGGGCTTCCTTGACCGCGGCCTTGGACAGGGGCACGTGCACCGCCATCTGGTCGCCGTCGAAGTCGGCGTTAAACGCGGAGCAGACCAGGGGGTGTATCTGGATGGCGCTGCCGTCAATCAGCACCGGCTCGAAGGCCTGGATGCTGAGGCGGTGCAGGGTAGGCGCCCGGTTAAGCATGACGGGGCGCTCTTTAATCACCTCTTCCAGGATGTCATAGACTTCCGGCCGGGCCCTTTCCACCAGCCGGCGGGCGCTCTTGATATTGGGCGTCAGGCCCTGAGCGACGAGGCGGCGCATGACAAAGGGTTTGAACAGCTCCAGCGCCAGCCGGCGGGGCAGCCCGCACTGCCAGAGTTCCAGCTCCGGACCGGAGACAATTACAGAACGACCGGAATAATCGACGCGTTTTCCCAGCAGGTTCTGGCGGAAGCGTCCCTGTTTCCCGCGGAGCATGTCCGAGAGCGACTTCAGCTTGTGGTTGCCGCTGACGGAGACGGCGCGGCCCCTCCGCCCGTTATCGATAAGGGAGTCCACCGCTTCCTGGAGCGTCCGCTTTTCGTTGCGGATGATAATCTCCGGCGCGCCGATTTCAATCAGGTGGCGGAGGCGGTTATTGCGGTTGATGACGCGGCGGTAGAGGTCGTTAAGGTCGCTGGTGGCGAAACGTCCGCCGTCAAGCTGCACCATGGGGCGCAGGTCCGGGGGGAGCACGGGGAGGACAGTGAGAATCATCCACTCCGGCTTGTTGCCGCTATTACGGAAGGCTTCCACGACGCGGAGCTGCTTGCTGGCTTTCTTGCGCCTCTGCCCGGAGGAAGACTGGATTTCCAGGAGCAGGTGGTTCCGGGTCTCATCCAGCTCAAGTTCCTTGATAATCTTCAGGATAGCCTCGGCGCCCATGCCCGCCTCGAAAACCTGGCCGTATTTCTGGTTCAGGTCATGGTACTGGTTTTCCGTGAGCATGGCTTTGACCTGGAGCTTTCTCAGCTTGTCCGCTTCCGAGGGGAACTCCTCTTCCAGCTTGCTCTTTTCCTCGACGAAGTTGCGGCGGAGGCGGTTGATTTGCTCTACCGTGGCGTTTCCCTCCTCGGCGCGGGACACCTTTGCTTCCATGGCGGTTTCCCGCTGAGCGGTCTCATCGAGCATGTCCTGCTCGAGCTGCTTGATGGCCTCGTCCCGGGCGGCCTCGTCCACGGAGGTCACCACGTACTGGGAGAAGTAGAGGACGTGTTCCAGGCTCCGGGGCGACATATCGAGCAGCAGGCCGAGACGGCTGGGGGTCCCCTTGGCGAACCAGATGTGGCTCACCGGGCAGGCCAGCTCAATGTGTCCCATGCGCTCGCGGCGGACCTTGGCGCGGGCGACTTCCACGCCGCACTTATCGCAGATAATGCCCTTGTAGCGGATGCGCTTGTACTTTCCGCAGTAGCACTCGAAGTCCTTGGTGGGGCCGAAGATTCTTTCGCAGAACAGGCCGTCACGCTCCGGTTTCAGGGTGCGGTAGTTGATGGTTTCCGGCTTGGTGACCTCGCCGTAAGACCAGCTCCGTATCTGCTCCGGAGAAGCCAGGGATATGCGGACGGCATCAAAGTCGTTAATTTCCAGCATCTTTTTCTACCTCATCATCCGGGAGGGATTCTTCCACGGGTTCCAGTTCCGCTTCCGGCGCGGGTTCTGCCACGACTGCAGCGGGCTCTTCAGGGGCGGGCTGCTTTTCTTCTTCTTCGGTATCCGCAGCAGCTTCTGCTGCCGGTTCCAGTTCTGCTTCCGGCGCGGGTTCTGCCACGACCGCAGCGGGCTCTTCAGGGGCGGGCTGCTTTCCTTCCTCTTCAGTGTCCGCGGCGGCTTCTGCTGCCGGTTCCAGTTCTGCTTCCGGCGCGGGTTCTTCTACAGCCGCAGCGGGCTCTTCAGCAGGAGCCTCGTCTTGCACCGCGCTTTCGGGGTGGAAGTCCTCTACCAGTTTCAGTTCTTCCTCGAGTCCGGGTTCTTCTCCCCCGGCAACCTCTTCAGCGGCAGGAAGCCTGGCTTCCTCCTCGCTGATTACCTCCATGGCGAGTCCCAGGCTCTGGAGCTCTTTCACGAGGACCTTGAACGATTCCGGGACGCCGGGCTGCAGGATGTCATCGCCTTTGATAATCGCCTCGTAGGCCTTGGCGCGTCCGGTGACGTCATCGGACTTGATGGTGAGCATCTCCTGGAGGTTGTGGGAGGCGCCGTAGGCCTCCAATGCCCAGACTTCCATCTCGCCGAAGCGCTGGCCGCCGAACTGGGCCTTGCCCCCCAGCGGCTGCTGGGTTATCAGGGAGTAGGGGCCGGTGGAGCGGGCGTGCACCTTGTCTTCCACCAGGTGAATCAGCTTCATCATGTAAATGTTACCCACGGTCACCGGCTGGTCAAAGACCTCCCCGGTGCGTCCGTCACGCAGATCCATCTTGCCGAAGACGGGCGGGCTGGTGCGCTGCGCCGCGCTGACCTCTGCCGACTTGGTTTCCAGTTCTTCGGGGGAGAGCTTTTCGCTTTTGACCCCGCGCTCTTTCAGCCAGAGGCGGAGACAGACTTCCTTGGCTTTGCCGGGATGTTCGTCGCTGAAAATCTCCTCGGCATCGAGCCCCTGCTTCTGCAGCCAGTCCTTGGCGATTTCCAGCGGAATTCTCAGGGACTCGTTCCGGGCGTAATCGGAGCTGGCGGCGGCTTTCTCGGCGAGCCAGACCCGGGCGAGGGCGTCCTCGATGTTAATATCGCGGGCGCCGTCAAAGACCGGGGTCTGCGTCTTGAAGCCGAGCACCTGGGAAGCCAGCCCGATATGTGTCTCCAGCACCTGGCCGATGTTCATGCGGGAGGGTACCCCGATGGGGTCGAGGATGATGTCCACGGGCGTGCCGTCCGGGAGGAAGGGCATGTCTTCCTTGGGGGCGATGAGAGCGATGACGCCCTTGTTGCCGTGGCGGCCTGCCAGCTTGTCCCCGACGGAGACCTTCCGTTTCTGGGCGACCCATACCTGGACCCACTGGCTGACGCCAGGGGGCAGGTCATCCCCGCTCTCCTTGTTCTCCTTGCGGGAATAGACCTTGACGTTGATGACTTTTCCCCAGTCGCCGTGGGGCACGCGCAGGGAGGTGTCCTTGACCTCCCGGGCTTTCTCCCCGAAGATGGCGCGCAGCAGTTTTTCCTCCGCGGAGAGCTCCGTCTCACCCTTGGGGGTGATTTTACCGACGAGGGTATCGTCGGGTCCTACCTCCGCGCCGACGCGGATGATACCGTATTCATCGAGCTCACGGAGGCTTTCCTCGCTGACGTTAGGGATATCGCGGGTAATTTCCTCGGGACCCAGCTTGGTATCCCGGGCTTCGATTTCATGCTTGGCGATGTGGATGGAGGTGAACATGTCTTCTTCTAACAGGCGGCTGCTGATGATGATGGCGTCTTCAAAGTTATAGCCTTCCCAGCTCATGAAGGCGCAGAGCACGTTCTGTCCCAGCGCCAGGTCACCGTGGTCCGTGGCGGAGCTGTCCGCGAGGATCTGCCCCTCGGTCACGCGGTCTCCCATGCAGACGAGGGGGCGCTGGTTGATGCAGGTACCCTGGTTGGTGCGGACGAACTTCATCAGCTCGTATTCTTCCCGGGTGCCGTCATCCGCAGTAACGATGATGCGGTAACGGGGGTTCCCCTTACCGTCCTGGACGTTGGCCAGCTCGGTCACCACCCCGGCGGTTTTGGCGAAGATGACCTGGCCGCTGTGCTTGGCAGCCTCGCCTTCCATGCCGGTGGCGACCAGCGGGGCCTCGGGGCGGAGGAGGGGAACGGCCTGCCGCTGCATGTTGGCGCCCATCAGCGCCCGGTTGGCGTCATCATGCTCCAGGAAGGGAATGAGCGCCGTCGCCACGCTGACAATCTGCTTGGGCGAAACGTCCATCAACTGGATATTTTCCGGCGGCTCCAGTAAGTACTGGTCCGCGAAGCGCGTTTCAATCTTTTTTTCAATGAACTGGTTTTTTTCGTCGAGCTGCGCGTTAGCCTGGGCGATGACGAACTCGTCTTCCTCGTCGGCGGAGTAGTAGTTGATTTCGTCGGAGACGAAGGGGACCACCTTGACGGGCTGTTCGGGCAGCTTCGCCAGTTTCTTAGCCATTTCCGTGGTGACGGTCTTCCCCGCCGCCGTGACGGTCTTCCCCTCTTTGTCCGTGACCGCCTCCCGCAGGGTCCTGCCGATGAGCTTTTCGCTCTTGTTGCTGATGGCGGAGATGACCTTGCGGTAGGGGGTCTCGATAAAGCCGTATTCATTGATAATGCTGTAAGTGGCCAGCGAGCCGATAAGGCCGATGTTGGGTCCTTCCGGGGTCTCGATGGGGCAGATGCGCCCGTAGTGGGAGAAGTGGACGTCACGGACGTCAAACCCGGCGCGTTCCCGGGAAAGCCCGCCGGGGCCCATGGCGGAGAGCCGGCGCTTGTGGGTCAGCTCGGCGAGGGGATTGGTCTGGTCCATGAACTGGGAGAGCTGGGAGCCGCCGAAGAACTCCCGCACGGTGGCCACGATGGGGCGGATGTTGACCAGGGCGCTGGGGGTTACCGCCTCCGTGCCGATGATGCTCATGCGTTCCCGGACCACCTGCTCCAGGCGCAGCAGCCCGATGCGGAACTGGATCTGCACCAGTTCTCCCACGGTGCGCACCCGGCGGTTGCCCAGGTGGTCGATGTCATCCGGGGTGTCGTTGCCGTTATTAATCAGGATGAGGTGCCGGATGATTTCCACGATGTCCTGCTGATTAAGGGCCCTTTGCTTGAGGCTGACATCCAGCCCCAGGCGCTTGTTCAGCTTGTAGCGCCCCACGGTGCCGAGGTCATAGCGGGCGGGGTCGAAGAAGAGGCCGTGGAGGAGCTTGCGGGCGTTGTCCAGGTTGGGCAGTTCCCCGGGGCGCAGCTTGCGGTAGATGTCGAGCAGCGCCTCGGCCTCGTCCTTGACGAGGAGGTCCCTCTCCAGGGTGGTGTTGAGATACTGGTGGTCCGGGTTGTTGTCCTCCTGGGGGAACAGGTGCATCAGTTCGTCGTCGGTACCGTAACCGATGGCCCTCAGGAGGGTGGTGATGGGAATCTTTCGTTTGCCGTCAATCTTGGCGGAGACGACGTCCCTGCTGCTGGTCTCAAACTCCAGCCAGGCCCCCCGGGTGGGGATAAGCTTGGCGTAGCTGAGCTGGCGGCCGGTGGTATTGTCCTCTTCCACCGTGAAATACACGCCGGGGGAGCGGAGGAGCTGGCTGACGACGACTCTCTCCGCGCCGCTGGTGATGAAGGTGCCCTTGGCGGTCATCAGCGGAATGTCCCCGAAGAAAAGGTCCTGCTCTTTAATCTCGCCGGTGTCCTTGACCAGCAGGCGCACCCGGACATAAAGGGGCACGGAATAGGTCAGGTCGCGGGCACGGCACTCCCGCTCGGAGAAGCGGGGTTCCCGGAACTCGTAGCCGATAAAGCTCAGTTCCAGTCGGTTTCCGGTGATGTCCCTGATGGGGGAGACTTCTTCCAGCAGCTGCTTCAGGCCTTCTTCCTGAAGTCTCTGGAAGGAGTCCAGCTGCACGCGGATAAGGTTGGGGACTTCGAGTACCTGGGGCAGGTGGGCATAGGCTTTACGCTCCGTGGGAGACATACTGCTACCACGGCGGTTTTTTGGAGATGACAGAACCATCTTTACTCCTTAATCGGCACGGCTTATAATCAGGAAAATCGGCGATTGCTATCAGCTAGAAAACGAGTCTATAAAAGAATAACGAAAGACACACAGCTCCGTTGGGTGTATAATTGAGGTAAACGAACATAGAGGGCATTACTACAATCATAAATAATACCATTTGCCCTTGAAAATGTCAAGGGTGATTCCAGGTATTTTACGAAATATCGCAAAAAAACGTTATCGTTGCGGATGACGTTCCCGGCAGGAGGTAGATAAATGCGGCAGCTGACTGTGGCGCGCCTGGTTCTGGCCGTCGTGAGTACGGGGCTGGAGGAGGTGGCCATCTGGGCCATCTGGCGCTGGGTGCTGCCCGAGCTGGGCATCAATCTGCCGGTGGTCGCGCTCGTGGTGGTGATGTCGGGGTGGGCGGTTTTCGGGGTGACGAATTTCATTCTCATAAGCCGGGTATTGCGCAAGCAGGCGGTGGTCGGCCTGCCGGCGATGCTCGGCGCCCGGGGGCAGGTGGCCAGCGTCCTGGTCCCGGAGGGGCTGGTGCGGATAAAGGGGGAGCTCTGGACGGCAACCGCCCAGGAGGGGCATCTCACCGTGGGGGAAGAGATTACCGTGGTGGAGCAGGAGGGCCTGCGTCTGGTCGTGCGGCGGAGCCCGGAGGGGTAAGAGTAACCTATACGTTAAAGAGGAAGTTGATGACGTCCCCGTCCTGGACCGCGTAATCCCTGCCTTCCAGCCTTAGCAGTCCCCTTTTCCGCGCTTCCGCCAGGCCGCCGCACGCGAGCAGCTCTTCATGGCGGATGACCTCGGCGCGGATGAAGCCCCGCTCCATGTCCGAGTGAATCTTGCCGGCGGCCTTTACGGCCGGGGTATCACGGGGGATGGACCATGCCCTGATTTCATTGCTGCCGACGGTGAAGAAGGAGACCAGCCCCAGCAGCTCGTAGGAAGCCCGGATAACGCGGTCGAGCCCCGATTCGGTGATGCCGTAGTCCTTCCGGAACTCGGCGGCGGCGCCCTCTTCCAGCTGGGACAGCTCCATCTCCAGCTTGCCGCAGAGGTTGATGAGTCGGCAGCGCTCTCCGTTCACGGCGGCGCCCAGCTCCGCGGTCAGCGCGTCCTCCCGGGGAAGCTGGTCTTCATCGATGTTGAGCAGTATCAGCAGCGGCTTGGCGGTAAGGAACTGGTAGCCGGTAATGTGCCTCGTCTCCTCGGCGGAGAGGGGGAGGTCACGGAGGGGGGTTTCTTTCTGGAGGGCTTCGCCGAGTTTTTTCAGTAGGCTCTCTTCGTGAAGGAACGCCGGGCGCTCATTCGCTTTGGCGGCCTTCAGGGAAACGTCGAGGCGCTCCAGCTTTCTTTCCAGGATTGCCAGGTCGGAGAAGGCGAGCTCCAGGTTCATGGTGCCGATATCGCGCGCCGCGTCCGGGCTGCCGGAGGGGTGGGGGACGGTGGGGTCCGTGAAAACGCGCACCACGTTAATCAGGGCATCCGCCGCGCTCAGTCGGTTCAGCAGCTCCCCGCCGATGCCCTTGTCCGCCACCAGGCTTTTTACCGAGGCGCCGATATCGGTATAGCGGACTTCCGCCGGCACCAGTTTCTTATCGGGGAAGAGCCCGGCGAGCTGCGGCAGGCGGGGCTCGCTGACTTTCGCCACGCCCACGTGGGGCGTCATGCCTTCCGGGGCGTGGCCGGTGGTCGCCGCGCTGCCCCGGGTCAGCGTGTTGAAGACAGTAGTCTTGCCGCTTTGCGCTAGACCGATGATACCGACGTCGATACTCATGGCGGGACATCCTCCCGGCGGTGCGTACGGTGGTCTATTGGTGGTGACTGGTCTTCTTGACGACGTCCCGGGCTACCTTCAGGGCGCGGTCGCGGTCGGAGACGGCCAGGTTTTCGTCGGCGGCGATTTGCAGCAGGGCGAGGAGGGCGTCATAGCTGATGATGGCGCCAATCTGGTCGATGGCTTTTGCCCTCATGTCCCGGGAAAACTGCATGTCCTTGGCGATATTTACCAGTTTCTTGATTTCGTCAGGCTGCTCTGACATGATGCTCCTTTACCACTTTCCGGCTGCCCCTATTCTACCGCTTGTCCGCCGATTCTTCAATAGAAAAACGCCTGACGCTGTGCGCTTTCCTGTGGTAAAATGGGAAACGCGGTTGGGGGCGAGATTGCTCTATATTTTATACGGAGAGGATGACTTTTCCCGGCAGCAGGCGCTGACGCAAATCAGGCAGGGCATCGGCACAGAGGACGTCCTGGCGGCGAATACCTCCGTGCTGGAGGGGCAGCAGTTGACCGTGGACCAGCTGCGCGCCGTCAGCGAGACCGTGCCTTTCCTGGCGGAGAAGCGGCTGGTAATCGTCAACGGTCTGCTGGGGCGTTATGAGCCGCCGCGCCGGGGAGCACCACGCCGCAAGAAGAAAGACGCCGCCGCGTCCGGGGAGGACAATGCCCTGGCCGAACGTCTGACCCAGGTACCGGAGTTTACCGTGGTAGTGCTGGCGGACGGCGGCATCAGCGAGCGCAATCCCCTGCTGCGGAAAATCGCGGACAAGGCCACCGTCCGGGTTTTTCCCCTGGTGAAGGGGGCAAGACTGACGCAGTGGGTCCGGGAGCGCGTCAGCAGGGCGGGGGGCAGCATCGCCCCGGGAGCGTTGGACCTGCTGGCGAAACTGGTGGGCAGTAATCTCTGGACGATGGCGAACGAGATAGACAAGCTGCTGCTCTTCACGGAGGGGCGGCAGATTGAACAGGAAGATGTGGCGGCGGTGGTCAGCGCCGCCCAGGAGACCAGCGTCTTCAACATGGTGGACGCGATTCTCGAGTCCCGCGCCGGTGCTGCCCAGCTTTTGCTGCAGCGCATGTTGCAGCAGGGGGCTTCCCCGGCTTACCTCCTGGTGATGCTCACGCGGCAACTGGGTATCATCGTCCGCGTGCGGGAAATGGTGCTGCAGCGGAAACCCCGGGGGGAAATCCAGGCCAGGCTCGGGCTGGCGAACGATTACGTTCTGCGCAAGGCGCTGGAACAGGCGGAAAGATATTCCCTGGCGCGCCTGCGGGAGGTCTACCATCGGCTACTGGAGGCGGACCTCGCCATCAAGACGGGAAAGATGGACGGGGAGCTGGCATTGAGCCTGCTGACTGCCCAGATGGGGACGGGCAACGCCGCCCGCGCCTGTGCCGGGGGAGACGGCGGGCGGCCGCGTTGACAGCCGGCCGGGGGAGACCCTAGAATTCACTCCATGAGGACAGACGATGAACAGCGATGAAATCAGAAGCGCCTTCCTGCGTTTTTTCGCCGGGAAGGACCACAAGGTAATCCCCAGCTCTTCCCTGGTGCCCCATGACGACCCCAGCCTGCTGCTCACCACGGCGGGCATGGTGCAGATTAAGCCCTACTTCCTGGGGGAGGCGGTGCCGCCCAACCCGCGTTTGGCCTCCTGCCAGAAGTGCTTCCGCACCACCGACGTCGAGTCCGTGGGGGACGCTTCCCACCTGACCTTCTTCGAGATGCTGGGCAACTTCAGCGTGGGCGACTACTTCAAGAAAGAGGCGATTGCGTGGGCATGGGAGTTCGTCATCGACTGGCTGAAGCTGCCCCCCGGGCGGCTCTGGATTACGATTTACCAGGATGACGATGTCGCTTTTGATTTCTGGCGGGAAATCGGCGTGCCCGCCGCCCGGATAAGGCGCTTCGGCGACGAGGACAATTTCTGGGGCCCGGCGGGAAACTCCGGTCCCTGCGGTCCCTGCAGCGAGATTCATTACGACTTCGGGGAGGAGTGGGGCTGCGGGCAGCCCGACTGCGGGCCCAACTGCGCCTGCGGGCGCTTCTCCGAGATGTGGAACCTGGTCTTTACCGAGTATAACCAGGACGAGTCCGGGGAGAGGACGCTGCTGCCCCGGCCCAATATCGATACCGGGATGGGACTGGAAAGGGCAACGGCTGCGGTCAACGGTAAGCACACCGTCTATGATACCAATGTCTTCGCGCCGCTGCTACAGGCGGTCAGCGAACCGGCGGGCAAACGATATGGCGAGGATGCCGAAATCGATATGGCGATGCGGGTGGTCGCTGAACACGGGCGGGGCATCGCTTTCCTGATTGCCGACGGCGTTATTCCCAGCAACGAGAAGCAGGGCTACGTGCTGCGGCGCCTGCTGCGCCGGGCGGCGCTCTACTGCCGGCGGCTGGGCGGGGAACGCTCTTACCCGACGGCAGTAGCCGAGGCGACGATTCAGCGCCTGGGGCCGGTCTATCCCGAGATAGCGCAGCGGCGGGAGTTCATCCTCCGGGTCATCGAGCTGGAGGAGGCGAGGTTCCGGGAGACGCTGAATACCGGGCTGGAGATTATCGAGGAGCTGCTTTCTGCCGGCTCGGGTGACGAAGACAAGGCCATCCCCGGCGCCGAAGCCTTCAAGCTCTATGATACCTACGGCTTCCCCGTGGAGCTGACCCGCGAGATTGTGAGCCAGTCCGGTTTCACCGTGGACATGGCAGGCTTCGAGCGGGAGATGGACAAACAGCGGGAGCGCGCCCGCGCCGCCCATAAGTTCGATGTCGGGGCGACGGTGAAGCAGGGCCGCGGGGTCGACCTGGCGGAGACCGACTTCGTGGGGTATCATCGCCTGGCGGAGAAAGCCAGCGTGGTCCGGCTGCTGGTGGACGGCGCGGCCGTGGAAACGGTAAACGCCGGGCAGGAGGCGGGACTGGTCCTGGACCGGACACCGTTTTACGGGGAGATGGGGGGACAGGTAGGGGACACCGGGGAAATCCGTGGCGCCGGTGCGCGTTTCGCGGTGACCGATTCCCTGCGGATGTCGCCGGAGGTCATCGTCCACCAGGGGAACGTCGTCGAGGGGACCCTGCGGGTCGGGGACGAGGTACTGGCGGAAGTGGACCTGGAAAGGCGGCGGGACATCGCCCGCAACCATACCGCCACCCATCTCTTGCAAGCGGCGCTGCGCCGGGTGCTGGGGGAACACGTCCAGCAACGCGGCTCGCTGGTGGCGCCGGATCATCTCCGTTTCGACTTTTCCCACCTGGAGGCGATGAGCCGGGAGGAAATCGGCGCGGTGGAGCGCAGCGTGAACGAAAAGGTGCGCCTGAACCTGCCGGTGCACGGCGCGGAGACCTCCTTCGACGAAGCGATTAAAACGGGGGCGATTGCCCTTTTCAACGAGAAATACGGGGACGTGGTGCGGGTGATGACCATCGGGGAGCCGGTCGTGAGCGCCGAGCTCTGCGGGGGGACGCACATCGACCACACGGGAGAAATCGGCTATTTCCGCATTATCAGCGAGAGCAGCATCGGCGCGGGCCTGCGCCGTATCGAGGCGGTGACGGGGAGGGGAGCGGAGGAGTATTTGAACCGGCAACTGGCGCAGGTGGAGGAAGTCGCCAAATCCCTGGGGACGACCGTGGAAGGGCTGTCTGAGAAGGTTACCGGGCTGCGGCAGGAGCTGGACCGGGAGCGCAAGCAGGTGGAGGCGCTGGAGAGCGAGCTGGCGCGAAGGGAAGCCGAGGCGCTGCTGCGCCAGGTTGAGGAAACGGACGGCGTGAAAATGCTGGTGGCAAGGGTGCCGTCCGCGGACCAGCAGGTGCTGCGGGAGATGGCGGACCTCATCCGCGAGCGCCTGCAGAGCGTGGTGCTGGTGCTGGGCACGGTGCACCAGGACCGCCCGGCTTTCCTGGCGGCGGTGACGCCGGACCTGGTGGCGAAGGGCTATCACGCCGGGGACATCGTGCGGGAGGTGGCGAAGGTGACCGGCGGCGGGGGCGGCGGTAAACCGACCCTGGCGCAGGCGGGAGGCAAAGACAAAGACCGGGTCGAGGAGGCCCTGCAAATGGCACGGAGCCTGATTTCAAGGAGGTAGTCCCACGCGTATCCTGGCGTTAGATGTGGGTGATAAAAAAATCGGAGTGGCGGTCAGCGACGCGGTGGGGATTCTCGCCAGTCCGCTGACGGTCATCCGCCGGGAAACCCGGGAAGGGGCAATCTCTGAGGTGCTCCGCCTCGCGGGGGAATACCAGGTAAAAGAAATCCTGGTGGGACTGCCCCGCACCATGGCGGGCGACACCGGCAGCCAGGCGGTGAAAGTCCAGGGATTCGGCGCGGCCCTGCAGGCAATTACGGACCTCCCCGTTATCTTCCGGGACGAAAGGCTGACGACGGTCTCGGCCAAGCGGCTGCTGCGGGAAAAGGGGAAGCGGCGGGCCGAGGAGGACGCCATCGCGGCGGCCCTGATTCTCCAGGGCTACCTGGAGGAATCCCGGTAGATAACCCGCCCGGGGCCGTGCCGGCAACGCGCCGGGACGCCTTTGGGTGTCAGCCTCATTGACAAGATTTTTCCACTGTCTGTATCATAGAGTAGTGCGTTTGTGCCCGGAAGGGCGCAGGTCAGGGTTTTAAGAATGGTGGTTAAGCGAGACTATTACGAAGTTCTGGGTGTCGGGTCGGATGCTTCCGGAGAAGAAATCAGGAAAGCCTTCCGCAAGCTGGCTTTTCAGTACCATCCCGACCGTAACGCCGAGGACGGCAGCTCGGAGAAGTTCAAGGAAATCAACGAGGCTTACGAGGTGCTTTCTAACGAGGAGAAGCGGGCGGCTTATGACCGTTTCGGGCACGAGGGGGTCAACGGGTCCGGGCGCGGCTTCGAGGGCTTCGACTTTAGTTTCGGGGGCTTCGGGGACATCTTCGAGGCTTTCTTCGGCGGGGCTACCGGCAGGACCCGCCGAGGGGCACAGCGCGGCGCCGACCTGGAATTACGTCTGACGATAACCTTCGAGGAGGCGGCGCTGGGTGGTGAGAAGGAAATCACGCTCTCCCGCATTGAGCTTTGCACTACCTGCCAGGGTTCCGGGGCCAGGCCGGGGACAAAACCCGAGCGTTGTTCCCAGTGTAATGGCAGCGGGCAGGTACGCCGTGTGCAGCAGAGTGTCTTCGGGCGGTTTATCAATACCGCGCCCTGTGACCGCTGCCACGGCACCGGCGAGGTGGTGAGCAACCCGTGCCAGGAGTGCCGTGGTACGGGGAGGCACCGTTACCAGCGGAAAAGCAGCGTGGCCATTCCCGGCGGGGTGGACACCGGCTCGCAGATACGTCTCAGCGGGGAGGGGGATGCCGGGGCGCGCGGGGGCATGCCCGGGGACCTTTATCTCAGCCTGACGGTAAAGCCGCATGAGTTTTTCCTCCGCGACGGCGATGATATCGTCTATGAGCTTCCGGTGAACTTCGCGGAGGCGGCGCTGGGCACGAAAGTGGACGTGCCTACCCTGGACGGCGAAACGGAACTGAAAATCCCGGGGGGCAGCCAGACGGGCAGGATTTTCCGGCTGAAAGACCGGGGCGCGGCCCGTTTGCGCCGGGGCGGACGTGGTGACGAGGTGGTGAGGCTGAAGGTAGTCACCCCGGAATCGCTGAACAAGCAGCAGCGCAAGCTGTTTGAAGAGCTGGCCCGGACGATGCGGCCGGGGAAATAGACCTCAGGGAGCTTTGTCGGGGGCGGCACCTGGGGTGGCGGCTGCGCTCCCCGGGGGGCGGCGGCGGAAGAAGGAGAAGAGGCGCCACTTGCGTCCGGCAAGTTCGTGCTTGGCGTTTACTCTCATCAGCCCCTGGATGACTTCCCTGGGGTCGGCGTGCTCGTAAAGCACGCTGTAGATTTTCTCCGTGATGGGCATTTCCAGCCCCAGTTCCTGGGCAATGTTGCGCGCCACCATGGTGGTGGGTACTCCCTCCGCCACCTCCGACATTGAATCGATAATCTCGGTGAGAGGTCGTCCCTTTGCCAGCTCCACCCCGACGTAATGGTTGCGGCTCAGCGGGCTGGCGCAGGTGGCGATGACATCGCCCAGCCCCGCCAGTCCGGAGAAGGTGAGCGGGTTAGCTCCCAGGGCGACGCCCAGCGCCGTAATCTCGGTCAGACCACGGGTGATGAAAGCGGCCTTGGCGTTATCGCCGTAACCGAAACCGTCGGCGATGCCGGCGCCGAGGGCGACGATGTTTTTAAAGGCGCCGCCCAGTTCCACGCCGATAATGTCCGTGTTGGTGAAGACGCAGAAACTGGGGGTGGTCAGTATCTTCTGCACCTGCCGGGCGACCTTCGTGTCCTCCGCCGCGGCGACCGAGGCCGCGGGCAGCTCGTTGAGGACTTCCCGGGAAAGGTTGGGCCCGGAGAGGACGCAGACGTTGCCGTGGTAGCGCTCGCCGAGGACTTCCGTAATGACCTGGGACATGCGTTTGCCGGTGCCCATTTCCAGCCCCTTGGAGGCGCTGACGACGATGGTCCCCTTGCTCAGGTGGCTTTCCGCCAGCTCAATGTTCTGTCGCATGGACTGCGAGGGGACCGCCATGATGACGATTTTGGCGTTGGCCAGGGCATCCGGCAGGTGGCTGGTGATGGTCAGGTTCGGGGGGAAAGTCACGCCGGGAAATCGGGCGGAGTCTGGCCTGTTCTTGCTCATCTTGCGGGCTTCCCGTTCCGTCCGTGCCCAGAGATGGACCTCATGGTCGTGGCGGGCCAGCATGATGCCCAGTGTGGTGCCCCAGCTGGTGGTGCCGATAACGGTTACTTTAAGCATAAGCTTTATTGGTCGGGCGAAAAGACCTACCGGGGTTCGGGGGTTGAAGCCTGCGGCCTGGACTCGATCTTCTCGCCTATCTTGCGTTCTTTACCGGAAAGCAGCCGGGCGATGTTGTCCCGGTGCATGATAATGATAAAAACGGTCCCGGCCAGGGAATAGAAGAGGTATTCCACGGGGAACCCGTTGAGGATGGTCAGTGGGGCCAGGATGGCGAAGGTGCCGACCGCGCCGGCAATTGAGCCCAGGGACATGTAGCGCGTAAGACCGGCGCCGATGATGAGGACTTCCCCACCGAAGAGGGCGGCAGGAGGACAGAGGACCGCCAGTCCGCCCAGGAAGGTGGCGACGCCCCTCCCCCCTTTGAACCTGACGAAGATGGGCCAGGTATGCCCGGCGATGGCGGCGAGGGCCGCCAGGACCTGGGCGCTGGGGGTGAGCCAGAGGGCAGAGCCGCCGATGGCGATTTGCTGTTGGCCGAAGATAAGGGTGGCGATGAAGACCGCCAGGGCGCCCTTGGACAGGTCAAGGACGAGGACGAGCACGGCGGCTTTCTTGCCGGCGGTGCGCAGGACATTGGTGGTGCCCATCTTGCCGCTGCCTACCTGCCGGATGTCTATCTTCGTGCTGCGTTTGCTGACAATCAGCCCGAAGGGGATGGAGCCGATGAGGTAACCGATGGCCGCGACCAGGAGATACATCAGGGCAATCATGCTTCCCCCCGGGCTTTAAAAACGAGGCGGAGCGGCGTGCCGGCGAAGCCGAAAGCCTGGCGCAGCTTATTCTCCAGGAAGCGCTCGTAGGAGAAGTGGATGAGCTTGGGGTCGTTCACGAAGAAAACGAAGGTCGGCGGGGCGGTTTCCGCCTGGGTGGCGTAGAAGAGCTTGAGGCGTTTCCGGCCCTGACGGGGCAGGTTATGGGCGGCGATGGCTTCTTGGACGAGGCTGTTGACGGCGGCGGTGTTGAGCCGCTTACGCCTTTCCCGGTAGACCTCCTGCGCCGTGGGGATAATCTGGTCGACCCCGGCACCGGTCAGGGCGGAGGTATAGACGATGGGGGCGTAGGTCATGAACTTGAGCTTGCTCTTGAGGAGCTTATTCCACTGCGGAATATTTTTTTCCGCAACCAGGTCCCACTTGTTCACCACCAGCACAATCCCCTTCGCCGCCTGCTGCACGTAACCGGCAATATGTGTATCCTGCGAGGTCAGCGGTTCCGTGGCGTCCAGGACCAGGAGGACCACGTCCGCGCGCTCCAGGGCACGCAGGCTGCGTAAAACGCTGTATTTCTCAAGGGCCGACTGCACACGCCCGCGGCGTCTGATGCCAGCCGTATCAATAAGTAACACATTCTGTCCGGGAAAGTCAAGAATCGTATCTAAAGCGTCATGGGTAGTGCCGGGGGTGGCATCGACAATCGCTCTCCGGGAACCGACGAGGGTGTTGAGGAGCAGGGACTTGCCCACGTTGGGGCGCCCGACGATGGCGATTTTCAGGACATCGGAGGGTGTTTCCGGCGGGGTGGGGGCGGGCAGGAGGGCAGCGATTTTCTCCAGCAGCTCCGCCGTGCCCCCGGCCGTGCAGGGCGCTGATGGCCAGCGGGTCTCCGAGGCCCAGTCGGTAGAACTCTACGGCGTCGTCTTCCAGCCGGCTGTTGTCCGCGCGGTTGGCGGCAAGCAGCACCGGCTTGGTGGTCCGGCGGAGCATATCGGCGATTTCCTCATCTCCGGGGGTAATCCCGTGGCGGACGTCGACCATGAAAACGATGACGTTGGCGTCAGCAATGGCCTCCGTGACCTGCTCCCGGACGCCGACAGCAATGGCGGAAACCGATTCCGGTTCCAGTCCGCCGGTATCCACCAGGGTAAACTCGCCGTCCTGCCAGGAGACGCTGGCGAAAACACGGTCTCGCGTGGTCCCGGGGGAATCCTGCACAATCGCCAGCCGCTCACCCGCCAAGCGGTTAAGCAATGTCGATTTACCCACGTTCTGTCTGCCTACAAGGGCGACGATGGGTTTGGTGGTCACTTGACGTTATTGAGCCCTCCTGGTCAGTTCTTGGGCCAGCTTGACGCTGGGAGGGTCAATCCCCGTCTTGACGACATCTCTCAGCTCGCTGATATTGCTGCGCAGGTCCTGGACGAAGGCGTTATATTCCATGACGAATTTATTGTAATGGTCGATGGTCTCCCTGGGGAGCTCGTATTCCCGGGCGATTTCGCTGAACTGCTCCACGAATTCGTAATAATGGCTGGTGATGGACCAGAGCTCGTTCAGGTAATCGCTGAAGTAGCTGGCGAGCTTACTGCCCCGGGCGTCGGTCTCCGCCCGCTTTACGAAGCCGCTGACCCAGCTGTTGAAAAGGCGCTGTGACATATCACAGGCGCGCGCCCAGCCCCAGAGCTTGGGCTCGTCGATGTTGAAGAGGGTATTGATGATAATGAAAATGGAGAGGGAAGAGGAGCCCATGAAGCGCCGGTAAAAATAATCGCTGAGCTGCCGTATCTTCAGCGAGGACAGCTCCATTTGCCGCCGGCGGGCGCCGATAAGGGAGATTACCAGACCGGTGGCGAGGATGAGAACCAGCGCCGGTATCATGATTTCCAGGGGCCAGGAATAGATGAGACCGAGGACCGCCAGCGCCGTGATAACGGCGGGATACCAGCCCCAACTGAAGATGCTCTTTACCATTTGTCCGTCTCCTCAGCTTTTTATTCCCGCAGGGTTTTTATCCCCGAGCATCCTGAGCAGCAGCGCTTTCTGCAAGTGCAGGCGGTTTTCCGCCTGGTCAAAGACCACGGACTGAGGGCCGTCCAGGATGTCCGGAGAGACTTCTTCACCGCGGTGGGCGGGGAGGGGGTGCATCAGGATGGCGTCCGGCCTGGCATGGGAGAGTAGTTCCTCGTTCACCTGGTAGGCGGCGAACACCCGGCGGCGCTGCTTTGCCTCGGTTTCCTGTCCCATGCTCGTCCAGACGTCAGTATAGACGACGTCCGCTCCGCTGACGGCTTCGCGGGGGTCCTCGGTGCAGAGGATTTCCGCCCCGCTTTCGACGGCATGTGTCCGGGCGTGGTTGAGGATGTTCTCGTCCACCCGGTAGCCCGGTGGGGAGGCAATGCGGAAGCCGGTGCCCACCAGGGAGCAGGCAAGGAGGAGGCTGTGCGCCACGTTATTGCCGTCGCCCAGGAAGGCAAGGGTCAGTCCCGCCAGATTGCCTTTCTTCTCCTGAATGGTGAGCAGGTCCGCGAGCGCCTGGCAGGGGTGTTCCCGGTCGGAGAGGGCGTTAATCACCGGGATGGTGGCATTATTCGCCAGCACCTCAAGGGTGTGCTGGGAGAAGGTGCGGACGGCAAGTCCGTTCAGGTAACGGCTGAGCACCCGGGCGACGTCCGCTATCGCTTCCCGCTGTCCCAGGCCGACCTCGGCGGGGGAGAGATAGAGGGCGTTGCCGCCAAGCTGCCGCATGGCAATCTCAAAGCTGACACGGGTCCTCAGTGACGGTTTTTCAAAGAGAAGTCCCAGTTCTTTATCGTGGAGCGCCCCGGTGCTTTCACCCTTTTTCAGGGCACCCGCAGCGTTGATGAGCTTCTGGATGTCATCACTGGTAAGGTCAGCAACCGAGAGTAAATCCTTACCCGGCAAATCAACCTCCTGCTTTGCCCCAGTATAACACGAAAAGGCGGTTTGCGGTAGTGCGCGTCGTCCCTTGACACCACTGGCGGGCTTCTCTATGATGCAGGTGGAGGTGCGCCATGACAGCAAGCGAGAAATTCAAGGTTTCCGGAAAAGAAGTGGTGGAAAAGGTGAAGCAGATCATCCGGGAGGGGAATGTCCGCCGGGTACGTCTCATCCATGATGGTAAGACGATACTGGAGATACCCCTGACGGTAGGGGCCCCGGTGGTGGCGGTAGGCATCCTGGCGGTGCCCGTCCTGGCGGCGCTGGGGGCTTTCGCAGCGCTGGTGACGGAATGCACGATTGAGGTGGAAAAGGTAGAAAAAGAGGCGTGATACCGACGGGTGTCTCCAGGGGGAGCTACGTCCTCCTGCTGCATCTGCCCGAGGCGCAGACGCTGCAGATAGGGCGGCTGGGTGAGCTTTATTTCCGTGACGGTTATTATGCCTATGTGGGTTCGGCGATGCGGGGCATCATGGCGCGGATGAAACACTACCGGCAGGGGGCGCGCCGTAGCTTCTGGCATATCGATTACCTGCTGCAGAAAGCCAGTATCGTGGACGTTTTCGTGGTGGCCTCCGAGAAAAGGTGGGAATGCCGAATGGCGGAGGAGCTGCACCGGGGAATCGAGGCGGTGCCCGGCTTCGGGAAGACAGACTGCGCATGTCCCAGTCATCTCTTTTTCATGGTTTCCAAGGAGCCGCTGCGGGACAAGCTGAAGCAAATCTTCCGGGCGGCGGACTGAGGTAATCATGCCGGAACTGATACTGGTCAGGCACGCGGAGACGACCTGGAACGTGGGCGAGGTCTTCCGCGGGAGACTGGACGTAGCCCTGAACGATACCGGGCACCGGCAGGCAGACAGGCTCGCCGACTACCTGGCCGGAGAGGACATCAGCGCCATTTTCGCCAGCCCGCTTTCGCGAGCCCTGGAGACGGCGCGGCCGCTGGCGGAGCGCTGCGGGCTGGCAGTGAAAATTGAGCCGCGGCTCATCGACCTGGATTTCGGGGAGTGGCAGGGACTGGACCGTGAGGAGGTCATGGCGCGGTTTCCGGAGATGTACCGGCTCTGGCAGGAGCACCCGGAGAGCGCCGTCCCGCCGGGTGGGGAGAGCCTGGCGGCGGTACGGGAAAGGAGCCGGGCGCTGGTTACGGAGGTGCTGGCGGGCCCGGTGAAGAAGGTAGTTTTCACCACCCACCGGGTGGTGAGCAAGGTCCTTATCTGCGCGCTCCTGGGACTGGAAAACGACCATTTCTGGAACATTCACCAGGACACCTGCGGGGTGACCACTTTTCTCTATGACCGGAGTTTTGTCCTGCTCCGGCACAATGACACCGCCCACCTGCGAGCCCTGGGACCTGGGCGGCGTGCCGATTTCTAATCTATCCGGTTTCCTCTTTACAGGGCCATGAAAGGCGTTTACAATGTTACTTGGTAGATATTTTATTGAGGGAGGTAGGGTCTAGTGACTATCGCATGGTTCCGTGACCTGGTGATATGTATCCTGGGGCTGGCGGGTACAGCCACCCTCATCTTTATCGGCGCGCTCGTCTACGCGTTTTACCGGAAGCTCAGCCCGCTACTGGATGCACAGCGGGAGACGGCGCAGACCATCGAGAGGCTGGTAAATTACGTGGATGTGGAGGTTACCAAGCCGATGGCTCACGTGGCGACCTTCGTGCAGGGCGTCACTCAGGCTTTGAGTCTTATCAGACGATTTACCGGAAGGAGGTAGATATGGGTGAAAAAGAGTCGGGAAGCAGTTTTATACTGGGTTTCATTATCGGCGCGGCGGTAGGCGTGGCGGTAGGTTTCCTTTATGCCCCGCAGTCGGGACGAGAAACGCGGGAGATGCTGAAAGAGAGAGCGGAAAAGGCGGCGGAAACGGCCAAAGAAGCCGCTGAGAAAGCCAAGGAAGTGGCGCTGGTGGCGGAGAAGAAAGTGGAGGAGCGACTGGGTAAAAAGAAAGAGACCGCTTAAACCCGGGCTTTGCCGTAGCTATTAACGGCGGGCATCGTGGGGAGACGGCGGATGTTAGGAGCGCTTGACCAGTAAGATTATCCGGCACTGGCGTCTGGAGTCTCTGGCGCTGGGCATCGCGGTAGTTTTCCTGCTGCTCTACGTGTTGAGAGGGGTATTACTGCCGTTTGCCGTGGGGCTGGTGCTGGCGTATCTGCTGCTACCGGCAGTGAGCTGGCTGGAAAGGCATCTGCCCCGTCCCGGCAAGTGGTGCGGTTTCAAGCGCATCTTTTCCGTGCTGATGGTCTTTCTGCTGCTGTTCGGTATCCTGGCGGCTTTTTCCTATTTCATCGCCACCGCGGTCATCGACGCGTCGATAATATTGCTGGAGAACGCGCCGTATTACCTGGGGAAGAGCCTTTTCCAGGTGCAAGAATGGTTTGAGGGTATCCGGGAGCAGTTTCCCCCGGAGATACGCCAGGAGGTGGACCAGGCCCTTATCGAGGGGGGTGTGGACCTGGGGCGGAGTATCCGCACCGCGTTAATGGGGGGCATCGCGGCGGTGCCGCGCACCTTCACCACGATTCTCGGTTTTGCTTCTCTGCCCTTCTTCCTTTTCTACGTTCTGAAAGACTCTGAGAAGCTGAAGGTAATGCTGAATGCGCCGTTGCCCCATGGCGTGGCGCGTCACGTGCGTAATGTCGTCAACATCCTGGAGATGGTGCTGGGGAGGTATATCCGCGCGCAGCTGCTGCTGGGAGCGATTGTCGCCTATCTGGTCTTCGTGGGGCTACTGGTGCTGGATATCCAGTTCGCGGCCGTGCTGGCATTGCTGGCGGGAATTTCGGAGTTTATTCCCACGCTGGGGCCCTGGCTGGGGGGTGCGGTAGCGGTCATCGTCACGCTGGCGGTCAGCCCGGACAAGGTCCTCTGGGTGGTGCTGCTTTACCTTGGCGTGCAGATGGTGGAGAACTACTTTCTCGTCCCCAGAATCCAGAGCGCCTACCTGCGGATACACCCGGCGCTGATGATTGTCATACTGGTGCTGGGGGCTTACCTTGCCGGGTTCTGGGGACTGCTGCTGGCGGCGCCGCTGGCGGCAACGGTGATGGAGATTGTCCGGTACGTTTACCAGGAGTACAAGCTGGAAGAGGCGTCACAATAAAAAATCAGGGAGGGCAGATGGAGGTACTGGAGGCTATCAAGACAAGAAAAAGCATTCGCGGCTACAAGCCGGACCCCGTACCCCGTAAAACTATCGAAGCCATCCTGGAGACTGCCCGTCACAGCCCTTCTTCCCTGAACACCCAGCCCTGGCAAATCCACGTGGTTACGGGCAGGCCCCTGGAGGAAATCCGCAAAACGACCCTGGAGAAGTTCGCCGCCGGGGAGGCGCCCCGCCCCGAACTGCCCCTTTTCCAGTACGAGGGAGAATATCGTCAGCGGCAGGTGGGCCTGGCGGTGCAGCTCTTCCAGCTCATGGGGATAACCCGTGAGGACAAGGCGGCGAGGACTGCGTGGGGCCAGCGCGGCCTGCGGTTTTTTGACGCCCCGGTGGCGCTGATAATCACCGCGGAGCGTTCCATCCTGGCACCGCGCGCCCACCTGGACTGCGGTTTCCTGGCCCATGCCATCTGCCTGGCGGCCTGCCATTACGGGCTGGGCACGTGCATCGAGGACCAGGGCGTCTACTACCCGGAGGTGGTGAGGGCGCAGACCGGCATCCCGGAAAACCAGCGCATCGTCATCAGCATCGCCCTGGGTTACCCGGACGGCGATTTCCCGGCGAATGCCGTGGAGAGCGCGCGGGAGCCGCTGGGGAATACCTGTCACTTCCACGGTTTCGCCTAAAGCGGCGCTGCCTACCTTTGCCGGTAAGCCTCTGTTATAATGGACTATGGCAAAGTCACGGCTGGTGCTGTTCGACGGTAACGCCATCGTCCACCGCGCTTTTCACGCCTTCCAGAGGACCAGGCCGCTCACCGTGCCCCGGACCGGGGAGGTGGTCAGCGCCGTTTACGGCTTCGCCCTGATGCTGCTCAAGGTTCTCAGCGAGGTCAAGCCGACCCATTATGCCGTGGCTTTCGATAAAAAGGGGCCGACCTTCCGCCATCACCTGTTCGAGCAGTACAAGGCGCACCGCCCGGCGACCCCCGAGGAGCTGGTAAAACAGATGGACCGGGTCAAGCAGCTGGTCAGGACATTCCACATCCCCATTTTCGAGGTGGACAAATACGAGGCGGATGATGTCCTCGGGACGCTGAGCCGCCAGGCGGGGGAGCAGGAAATCGATACCATCATCGTTACCGGGGATGCCGATACGATGCAACTGGTGGCGCCGCACGTCCGCGTGCTCTATCCCCGCCCCGGGAAGAGCTTCAGCGAGACCGTGCTCTATGACGAGGCCGCGGTCAGCGAGCGCTACGGGGTGACCCCGGCGCAGATTGCGGACCTCAAGGGGCTGGTGGGCGACCCCTCGGACAATATCCCGGGGGTAAACGGCATCGGGGACAAGACCGCGGTCAAGCTGCTGCAGCAGTTCGGCAGCATCGAGGGTATTTACGAGCACCTGGATGAGGTAGAGCCTGCCAGGCTGCGCGAGAAGCTGCGGGACGGCGAGGGAATCGCCTTTCGCAGCAAGGAGCTGGCGACCATCATCCGGGATGTCCCGGTCACCCTGGACCTGGAGGAGAGCCACGTGACCCACTACGACCGGGAAGAGGTGGTGACGCTCCTCCGCGAGCTGGAGTTCCGCAGCCTGCTGGACAAGCTGCCGGACATCGGGGGGGAGACTGCCGGGGCCGGGGAGCCCGCCGGAGAGGTAAAGAAGGCGCCGCCGGAGGGCGACTACCGCATTGTGGCGGACGCGGCGGAACTGGAAAAGCTGGTCAAAAGGCTGGAAGAGGTGCCGTCGTTCGCTTTCGATACCGAGACGACCGGGCTCCAGCCGATGACCGCGCAGCTGGTGGGCATTTCCCTGTCCCCCGCCGCCGGGGAAGCCTGGTATATACCCGTGGGCCATATCGGGCTGGATGAAATCCGGCAGCTGCCGCCCGAAGAGGTAATCCCGCGGCTCAAGCCGGTGCTGGAAAATGAAAAGATAGCGAAAATAGCACATAACGGCAAATACGATATTACCGTGCTCGCCCGGAACGGCATCAGCGTGCGCCCGCTCACCTTTGACAGCCAGGTGGCGGCTTACCTCCTGGGGGAGAGCTCCCAGGGACTGAAAAACCTGGCTTTCACCAAGCTCGGCGTGGAGATGACCGATATCCACGAACTCATCGGCACCGGCGCCAAACAGCGGTCCATGGCGGAGGTGGAGATAAAGCGGGCGGGCGACTATGCCTGCGCCGACGCCGACATGACCTTCCGGCTGGCGGAAGTGCTGGGCGGGGAGCTCCGCAAGGAGGGGCTCTGGGGGCTGTTCAACGAGGTGGAAATGCCCCTGGTGCCGGTGCTGCTGGCCATGGAGCAGAACGGGATTGCCCTGGACCGGAAGATACTGGCGAAGATGTCCGGCGAGCTAAGCGGTCAGATAAGCGACCTGGAGACCCGGATTTACAGCATGGCGGGGCACGAGTTCAATATCAACTCCCCGCAGCAGCTGGGACGGGTGCTTTTCGACGAGCTGCAGTTGCCGAGAACGCGGCGGGGCAAGGCCGGCTATTCCACGGAGGCATCGGTGCTGGAAGCACTGTCCGGTCAGGGCTTCGAAATCGTGGCGGCGGTCCTGGCATACCGCCAGCTCAGCAAGCTGAAATCGACCTATATCGACGCCCTGCCGGGGATGATGAACCCGGCCACGGGCAGGGTGCATACCAGCTTCAACCAGACCCGGACGGCCACGGGACACCTTTCATCAAGCGACCCCAATATGCAGAACATCCCGATACGGGGGGAACTGGGGAAACAGGTTCGGCGGGCCTTTATCGCCCCGGAGGGCACCACCCTCCTGGCGGGCGATTACTCCCAGATTGACCTGCGGGCGCTGGCGCACCTTTCCCAGGACGCCGGGCTGCTCCAGGCTTTCCGGGAGGACGCCGATATCCACACCGCCACGGCGATGCAGCTCTTTGGGGTGGGGGCTTCCGGGGTATCGGCGGACATGCGCCGCCTGGCCAAGACGGTGAACTTCGGGGTGATTTACGGGATGAGCGAGTACGGGCTGGAGCAGGCGACCGAGCTGTCCCGCGAAGAAGCGGGCAGATTCATCGCCGCCTATTTTGAGAAGTATCCCGGGGTGAAGAACTACCTGGAAGCCACCAAGGAGCAGGCGCGGGAAAACGGCTACGTGGAAACGTTGCTGGGCAGAAGGCGCTATATCCATGAGATTAACGCCGCCAACCGGATGCTGCGGGAAGCGGCGGAACGGATGGCGATTAACATGCCGGTCCAGGGGACTTCGGCGGACATCATCAAGGTGGCGATGATTAAACTGCACGATGAAATGCAGCGGCGGAAACTGCGGAGCAGGATGCTGCTGCAGGTCCACGACGAACTGATTTTCGAGGTGCCGGACGGGGAAATGGGGGAAATGCGACGGCTCGTGCCGGAGGTGATGTGTGGGGCACAGCAGCTGAGCATCCCCCTTAAGGTGGATACGAAATCGGGCAGAAACTGGGGAGAAATGGAGTAAGCCGTGCCGGAATTGCCGGAAGTAGAGACTATCAAGAACGAACTGACGCCCTACGTCCAGGGGCGGGTGATTAAGAGCGTCGACCTTTTCTGGGAGGGGATGGTGCGGAACGACTCGGTAGCCGATTTCCGCCGCCGGGTCACCGGGCAGAGGATTACCGGCCTGGACCGGCGGGGCAAATATCTTCTCCTGGAGCTGGGCAGCGGGGAGGTGCTGGTGATCCACCTGCGCATGAGCGGGTCGCTGCTGCTCTCCGACCGCTCCGACGGGCGGTTCACCCGCGCCGCTTTCCACCTCGATGACGGGCAGGAGTTGCTCTTCCGCGACCCGCGCAAGTTCGGCGTGACGTGGGTGGCGGCGGACAAGAGCGGCGTGGAGCGCAAGCTGGGCCCGGAGCCGCTGACTCCCGGTTTTACCGAAGCGACGCTGGCGGGGCTGCTGCGCGACCGTAATGCGCCCATCAAGGCACTCCTGCTGGACCAGAAGCTGCTGGCGGGGGTGGGCAACATGTACGCGGACGAGGCCCTGTATGCCGCCCGCATCCATCCCCTGCGCTCCGGGGGCAGCCTTACCGGGGAGGAGACCCGGAGGCTCTACAAAGCCGTCCGGGAGGTGCTCACCGCGGGGATTACCAACAAGGGCTCGAGCGTGGTGAATTATTACCGTCCCGGCGGGGAGCTGGGCAGGGCGCAGGAGGAGTTCAAGGTGGCGCATGGCAGGGGGAAAAAGTGCCTGGTCTGCGGGGCGACGATAGAGCGCATCGTGGTGGGGGGCCGGGGCACCTACTTCTGTCCGCACTGCCAGGTAATGCCCGGCTAGCGCATTATCCTGCCGCCGATGAAGCCGACGGCGGCCACGAGCAGGGCAACGGCGGCGCCGGAGAAGTAAATCGCCTCGTAGCCTCCCAGCGTGAAAGCCATTCCCATGAATACGGGCCCGATGGTCTGCCCCAGGTAGAGCGTCGTGCCGTTGAGCGCCATGAAGATAGCGCGGTACTCCGGGGGCGCCTTCGTGGTGAGATAGACCTGCACGGCCGGGAAGACAATCGCCCAGCCCGCGCCCCAGACCACGACCGGGAGGACCTCCAGTCCCAGGTTCGGAATCAGCGGTATCGCCGCCATGGGCAGGGCCATCACCAGAAAGCCCAGCTTCATAAGGCTCGCCATGCTGAAGACCTTCGCCAGCCTTCCCAGCTGCGAGGCGACCAGAGCCGTTACCAGGGACATGCTGGCGCTGATGATACCGATGGTAAAGGGCGAAGCCCCGAAGGCGCTGTTCAGGTAAAGGGGGTTATAGGTAATCATCACCCCGTAGAGCAGTCCGAAGCCGATGACCGTCAGCAGAAAGACGCTCTGGACCTTGGGGTCTTTCAGGTAAGACCAGGCCCCGGAGAGGTAGCTGGTGAGGGAGCCCTGGCTTTTCGGTTCCGGGTTGTTGAGGTAGCGGAGGGCGAGAAAGCCGACGGGTATCGCTACCAGGGGCATGAGAAACGGGTAGTTCCAGGCAAAGGTCGCCAGGGTGCCGCCGATTAAGGGGTAAGAGAACGTGCCGAAGCTGAGGATGCTGGCGTTAATGCCCATGGCCTCGGCGCGGCGGGTCCCGGAAAACAGGTCGCCGATGAGAGTGAGGTTCAGAGTGCCCAGTATCGCGGCGCTGAAACCCTGGAACGCCCGGAGGACGAGCAGCATCGAGAGACTGGTGGTCAGGGCGCAGGCGCCGCCGGTGATGCCGAAAAAGAAAAGGGCGGGGACCACCAGGCGCTTCCGGCCGACACGGTCGCTGAGAATGCCGGCGACGGGGCTGAGGAAGATGCCCGGGAGGGTATAGACGGAGATGAGCAGGGCGACCTGGGTGTGGGAGATTTGCAGCGTTTGCATGATGGTGGGCAGGGCGGGGGCAACGCTGGAGACGCCGAGCACCGCCATCAGGGTAATCCCGAAGATTATCTGGAGGTTCCGGTCATGATAGACTTTATCTGAAGGCAATGGTCCTCCGCATGACTTTCCCGGCATTCGGGCAGGGAGTGTCTGTTATTTGTCGGGAAACCAGACGGTGGGTCCGGCGGCCCGGAAGTTTTCCGGCAGCATCTGGGCAACGAAATTCAGGTGGTCCACCAGCCAGGCGGGGACGCTGGCGCCGGTGACCACCGCGGTCAGCCAGTCGAAAATCGGGTATGCCCCCATGACGAGAACAAGGACCACCAGCCCGATGCTCACCTCGGCCAGATTCAGGGCTCCGCCCAGGACGCGGTAAAGCGCCCCCTTTTTCCAGATGGCCTGCACCATTTTTCGCGGGAGGAACACGATGATGTGCAAAACGATGTTGAAAATCGCCAGCGTGATGAAGAAAGCGATGAAGTTTTCCCAGTCGGTGCCCGGCATAATAGAGAGGATAGCGGCCACCAGGTGATAGCTGAGGCCGGTCAGCGGGATGGCCACCACCGCTATCATCAGGTTGAAGAAATGCTTGACCGCGCCTTCCTTCAATCCGGTGAGGAGGCCGACGATGAGAATGAACCCGGCGAAGAGGTCGACCAAAATCATCTGGCACCGCCTTTATGAAGGAATTATTTTCTTCAACGCATCTGCATATGCGGTAAAGGTCCTCGCATCGAAAAGGACAAAGACCACTTCCCTGAGGGTCGTGGTGTGTTCCCGGAGGAAGGCGTTAACCGTCTCCAGCGCTACGGCGGCCGCCTTTTCCACGGGGTAGCCGTAAGCCCCGGTGCTGATGGAGGGGAAGGAGATGCTGGCCAGGCGGTTCTCCGCGGCGATTTTCAGGCTCTCCCCGTAGGCGCAGCGGAGTAGGTCAGCTTCCCTGCGGTTGCCGCCGTACCAGATAGGTCCGACGGTATGAATCACGAACCTGGCGGGGAGTTCACCCCCGCTGGTCATGACGGCGTTGCCGGTGGGGAGGCTTCCCTGGCGGTCAACGATCTGGCGGCACTCCTGTAAAATCATTGGCCCGCCGGCGCGGTGAATAGCGCCGTCCACGCCGCCGCCGCCCATCAGGCTGGAGTTGGCGGCGTTGACGATGGCGTCCGTGGTCTCCCGGGTAATGTCTCCCTGCTTGATGATGAGCCGGCTCTCGTTAATGGTGGCTTCCAGAATATTTCCAGTCGTCATAGCGGTACCCTCAATAAATCAGGGATTGCCGGTAAGGTAACCTATCGCCCAGCGGATGGCATCCTCCCCGGTGACGGTCAGCTCCTGGTCCGGCACGATGCCCTGGCCTTCGATGAGGCGGCCGTCCGGGGTGAGCCAGCGCGCCGTGGTGATATAGAGTCCGGAGCCGTCGCTGAGCCCGCGGAGAATGTTGACGCTGCCCTTGCCGAAGGTGGTCGTTCCCGCGATGAGGGCGCGGTGACGGTCTTGCAGGGCGCCGGAGAGCACCTCACTGCCGCTGGCGCTATGGCTGTCAACGAGGACGACCATGGGCAGGTCCGTGGTGAAGGACTGTTTGCGGACGTTCTCGGTGGTTACCGTCTGGTCACTGTATCTGACCATGGCCACGGTGCCGTCTTTCAGGAAATAGCTGGCGATTTCGACCACCGTACCCAGTAGTCCGCCGGGGTTGCTGCGGAGGTCCAGAACGATGCCCCGGGCGTTGGGCGTAAGCTTCGTGAGGACTGACAGCAGCTCCTCGTCCGTGTTGTCCGAAAACTCAGTAATTTTAATGTAAGCGATTTCTCCCCGCATCTCACCGGCAACGCTAGTGATTTCCACACGGGCCCGGGTGATGACAATTTCCAGGGGGTCGGCAGCGCCTTCATGGAGGATGAGCAGACGGACCGGCGTGCCTTCCGGTCCGCGGATTTTCAGGACGGCCTCCGCCAGGCTCAGGTTTGCCGTAGCGACGCCGTCCACCTCAAGGATGGCGTCCCCGGGAAGGATGCCCGCTTCCTCCGCCGGGGAGCCGGCGATGGGGGCGATGACGGTCAGGCGGTCGTCCCTGATAGTGACGTGGGCGCCGATACCCTGGAACGCACCCCTGAGGTCGCTCATCCCGAGCTCGAAGTCGTTGGCATTGAGGTAAGAGGTATACGGGTCGTTGAGCTTGTTGAGAATGCCGTCGATGGCCGCGCGGCTGTATTCCTCTGGGTCCAGCCTGTCCGGTTCAACATATTCCCGGGAGAGGAGGTTCCAGACTTCCTGGACGGTACCGAGGTCGCTCCCCCGGCTTATCCGGGCATCGCTGCCCATCTGGTAGCCCGCGCCGAAGACGAGGACCAGGATAGCCACGAGAATGATACCGAGGGCAAACTTTATCGTCCGGGTCATGGGGTAAACGCGGCTCCTTAATAAATAGTTCTTTGAACATGATAGCATGAAACCGCTTTTACTGAACAGGCAGCGGCTTTCTCGAAGTCCGGCTGGGAAAAGCCCCGCCTTACGCGTTACCCTTCGCGCCGCGCGGGGTATAGCCGCGGGCGGCCTCCACCAGCAGCGCCAGGCTCATCAGGAAATCGTCGTGCCCCTGCGCGGGGTCGACGTAGAAGTTCATGGTCTGGTTCTGGCGGTACTGGCTTTTACTCCGCTCCATCTCCTGCCAGAACTCACGGCACTCGGGGGAACCGTCGCCGTGGTACATTTTCAGCCGGCCGGAGTTCACCGCCGCGAGCAGGTTAAAGCCGAGCTCGGACTTGGCCTGGGGGGTGAACTTGAAGGGCAGCACCCTTCTGCCCAGCGCCTGCCGCAGGAAGGAGCTTACCGGCTCGCCGATACCCGTGGCATCGACGACGATGCGGCGGCAGCGCCAGACATTTTTCAGCAGGTCCACCAGACGGGGATACAGTGCTGCGTGCTTTTCCCCCGTCCAGGCGTAGTGCTGGACGATGCGGATGCAGGGCTCCCGGATAATCCCGCCGCCGGCCGAGGTGTCCAGCTCGCCGATAGTGACCACGGTGGCGTCCCGCCGCGACACGCCCGCTTTCAGGACATCCTCATCCCCCTGTTCCGCTTCCCCCGCCAGGTTGATGCCCGCGAGGTAGACTCGCCCTTGCTCCGGCTGCGCCCGGCGGGAATGCTCTCCCTGGAGTTGCGCCCGCTGGGTCAGGCTGAGAAAGCCGCCGCCACCGCGCAGCGGCAGGAGGCGGTACTGCGTCAGGAAGAGCGGGTGGTCTTCTCCCAGCCGCTCCCGCTCGCTCTCAACATAGGCGCGGTAGTCCGGGTTGTGCCGGGCCACTTCTTCCCAGTCGTAGCGGAAGTGGCGGCGGATGCCGTCCTTGCGCTCCAGCTCCAGGTTGGTCTGCTTGACCTCCTCCAGCAGGGTGGTGTCGTCCCAGGTGGTGCCGTAGTGCACCGTGGTGACGTTGGTCGTCGCCCCCATCGGCTTGAACTCCTTGGTATATTTCTCTTTGCTGACGTCCTGGGACTCGTCGATTTCCAGCAGCAGGTGGGCGGTATTGCCCACCACATTGGCGGAGACGTCCGCGGAGAGGAAAAGCGCCCGCGCGTTCCCCAGCCGGATGATGTAGCCCCTGCTCCGGCGTCCAGATACCGTGAAAGCCGGCGTCCTCCAGGCGGTCCCGCAAACGCATCATGGAGATGAGGGACTGCGGCCGGAAGGTGGGGGCGCACTTTACCAGATTTTTCGGCTCCGCGATATGCAGGGTGAGAAGGAGCAGTTCCAGCTGGGCGGAAAGCTCGTTCTTGCCTCCCTGCCGGGCGATTTCCACGGAAAAGGTCAGCCCCCGGCGGGCGAAGACGCTCTCCAGGACCGCCCGGGCGACCTCCCGCTGGTAGTGCCGCAGCCGGCAAAGGGTAGGCCCTTCGGAAGCATTCTCACCGCTCAAGGACCGCCCCTCCCACGCTGATGCCCAGGGGGATGATGATGTCTTTCAGCACGTTGCCGATGGCTTCCTTCAGGCCCTTCCGCTGCTCCCGGGTAATGCGGTAGCGGGTGCGCACCAGCCTTTCCAGGGCGTTGGTGGCTTCCACCAGGAGCCTCAGGTTCTGCGGGTCGTTGCCCACCAGGGTCTTGATTTTAACGCGCAGCAGCGCGATTTCGTCGTCGATGCCGTTGACTCCGGCAGCGAGCTCGAAATCGAGTTGTTCCGCCTCGTCCAGCACCATGGCGTAAAAGCGGGGCGCGTCACTTTTCGCCCCGCTTTTTGAGGCGCCCTTTTTTCGGCGTGTTTTTGCGGGCATTCGGCTTCCCCCCTTTTTGCAGTATTCTGGCCGTCGCCAGAACAATGGTGTGGGCTGCCAGGTCCCACCGCTGCTTCTCGACGGCTAACTTTAGCAGTCTCATGTTCGTCTCCCCTTCCTCAGGATGCGTTGCATAATAGCACAGATGTTCTATTATATCCAGCCGATTTTGTCGCTTTTTGCCATTTGCGCGGCGGCTGTGTAGAATGGGTGGGATGAATACCCCCAGACAGCTTTACGAGTTGCAGGAACTCGACCTGGAAATCGCGGCGCAGGAGAAACAGCGCCAGGAGATGCAGGCCCGCGTGGGCGACCGGCGTGAGCTGGATGCCGCCCGGAACCGCCTGGAGAAGGCGGCCGCGGGGCTCGCGGAACTGAAAAAGCAGCAGCGCTCCCAGGAAAACGAAAGCAAAGACCTTGCCACCAAGATTGCCGAGGTGGAGAAGCGCCTTTACGGCGGCAAAATCAATAACCCGAAAGAGCTTTCCAGCCTGCAGCAGGAAGACAATCTCCTGAGACAGCGGCATGACCAGCAGGAGACGGCGGCGTTGGAGCTGCTGGAGCGGGCGGAGGCAGAAGAAACTGCCCTGGCAAAAGGGGAGGGGGAATACCGGGAAATGGAGCGGGGTTGGCAGGAAAGACAGCAACGGCTCACCGCGGAGCTCAAGGAGACGGAAGCGAAACTGGAGAAGTTGAAAGAACAGCGCGCCGGGACGGCTGCGGTCGTCGACCCCGCCACCCTGGAGTTCTACGAAAACCTGCGCCAGAACAAGGGAGAGGCTGTGGCCCAGGTAGCGCAGGGCATCTGCCGCGCCTGCCGCATATCGCTCTCCTCAAGCCAGATACAGCAGGTCCGCGGCGGGGTGCTGGCGCACTGCAACAGCTGCGGGCGGATACTATTCCTGCCCTAGGTGTTATGAGAGTTATTATCCGGACCGACGGCGCATCCCGGGGCAATCCCGGACCGGCAGCCATCGGCGTGACCATCAAGGACCCCCAGGGAAAGCTCCTGGCGACCGTCTCCCGGCGCATCGGCGTGACCACGAACAACCAGGCGGAGTACCGGGCAATCATCGCGGGGCTGGAGAAAGCGGTGAGCCTGGGGGCGCGGGAGGTGACCGCTTACGCGGACTCGGAGCTGCTGGTGCGGCAGATACAGGGCAGGTACCGGGTGCGACAGGCGGCGCTGCGTCCGCTATATCAGGAGATAGTGCAGCTCGCGGGCGCGCTGGAGAAATTTACCATCACCCACGTCACCCGTGACCAGAACGCCGAGGCGGACCTGCTGGCGAACCAGGCGCTGGACGGGTAAAGTTCCAACCAAGAATAAAGGCTTCACCCTAGTTTCAGTCGTTCTTGACTGATTACTCTTGACATAAATACCTTTACTCATTACAGTGTTACTACAATTAAAGAAATATTAGAAAATAAGCAATGACTATATTGAAGCAATTTAAGAGAAATCCTATGGATTTCTTAACTCCAGCCATAGCCTTAATTGCAATATTTGTTTCCATATACGCCGTATACATTGACAATGTCCATTTTAATCAATCTTTCAAAGCCCAGAGCCAGCAATATCAAGAATTAACAATACCTTATACCCAGCACCAGCAGTCTTTAGATATGTTAAATAGGCTTGATGCAAGGATGCTGCGCTCAAAAGACTGGGTATATTCTTGGTCAAAACTAAATCACCCCATTCAAGAGTTTGAAGATAAATTGAGCCTTGTGCAAACTCTAACAGATAGTGCCGATAAATCTTG
>JBDRGD010000017.1:0-14872 GCA_043818095.1 Chloroflexota bacterium | reverse complement strand
TTAGCTCGAGGCGAAAATTTCTCACCGCCGCGGAAACCCGGAGATGAGGGACCCTTCATTGAAGACTTCAGGAATACAGCGAGGGAATGCATCAGAGACGGAGCCGAGGTTATCATCGTTGGCTGCGGGGCGCTCAGTCCCATGCTCAGCGTCAGCGGCGTGACCGAGGTGGACGGTGCGCCGGTCATCGACCCCGTGCAGACCGCCCTGAAATATGCGGAGATGCTGGTCGACTTGAAGAAGGCCGGGAGAAACGTCAAAAGCCGCCTCGGGCTGCACCAGAGGGCTCCCGAGAATATCCTGCGTGACGGTCTGAGATTGCTGAGTTCCTAGCGATTGCGGGAAGGCAGTTTCTTAATGCCTTGCTTCCCGGCGCGAACGGTGAATCATCGAGGTCACGTCAGGTTCCGGCGTGAAATCCCTCACTTTCACCATGGTCAGCGCGTGGTTAGGGCAGTTGAAAGCACATATCCCGCAGCCGACGCAGCGCTCTTCCTCCAGGAAAATGTAGTCGTCGGAGAGGTCGGGTTCGTGGGGCCAGTGCCGCCAGAGCGCCTTTACCGGGCAGAGGTCCACGCAGATGTGGCACCGCGTGCATTTGGCTTCGTCCCGCTTCGGCTGAAAGTTGGACTTCATCATCTGGTAGGGATTGCCCCAGCCGGTGATATTGACGGCGTAGCCACCGAGGATATGGCAGCAGCAGGTGCAGCACATGCAGATAAAGGAAGCCTGCTTCGGGTCGGACTGGTTCAGGGTGGTGGCGACGAGCCCCTCTTTGAAGCCCTCCTCGAGGATTTTCAGGGCTTCTTCATGGGTAATATAGCGCAGGGGGCGGGCGCCCGCCACTACCTGGGAGCGTTTCATGCTTTTTTCAGTCAGTAAAAAGCAGGTCTCCAGCCGGTGGTGGCACTTCCGCTGCCTCACACGGCAGTTGCAGTAGCCGAGACCGATTTTGTCGTGCGATTTCAATATCTCGCTCGCTAGCTCGTAAGGTAACACCTTGGCTTCGGCATCGATGGGTTGGTTCACCACCAGCGTTCGGAAGGTGGGGTATTTCGATGCCCCCATCTCCATGAGGAACCCCTCCTCGTGGTATGTGTTCGAGACCTGGCGGAACATGATGCCGGAGGGGTCGATAGTATCGTCCTTCCCCAGCGAGCCCAGTCCGTCGGTCATCGCCAGCGGCCCACCGTGGGAGTATTCGAAAACCCCCGGTTCCCGCTCTTTTCGGTCGATGGCGCCCGCCCGCCGGTAGAGCCGATTCAGGATTTCCGCCACCTTCGCCTCATCTTTGCCGCACTCCCCGGCGATTTCCGCCGCGGTCTTTGCCTTCCCGCCCACCATGGGGCACTCCACGTATCTGCCGACCTCGGCATCTTCCACCGTGGGATAGAAAAACTTGAGGATTTTCATCAACGAGGGTGTGCGGGGGGCGTTGAGGAACGACTCGTTCAGCGTTTTCCGCAGCTCTTCATAGACCTGCTCTTCAGGAGATAACTTCTTAGCCATCACTTTTTCCCTTTCGATAAACGATAGTCTACCAACACATTACGTGGCGGTTGCCAGGTCATTCCTTACCCAGTTCAGCCATTGCTCCAGCCCCAGGCCAGTCCGCAGGCTGGTCTGGAAAGCGAGGGGCACGTTTCTCCGGGCGTCGCTCAGCATCCTTTCCGGGTCCGCCCCTATAAACGGGGCGACGTCTACCTTGTTGATGATGGCAACATCGGCGGACTTGAAGATGGCAGGGTGCTTCGCAACAATCGCGTCACCCTCGGTCACGCTGACCACGATGACCCGTTTGTGCTCCCCGAGGTAGAAATCGCTTGGGCAGATGAGGTTGCCCACGTTTTCGATAAAGAGCAAATCGATGCCGTCCAGCTTAAGTTGCTCAAGGGCCTGCCTGACCAGATTGGCGTCCAGGTGGCATTCCTTGCCCGTGTTCAGCGGGACTACGGGGACATCATACTTGCGGAACCTCGCCGAATCAAAGTCGGCGATGATGTCCCCGGCGATAACGGCGATGCGGTAGTCGGCCTTTAGCCGCTCAATGGTCTTCTCAATCAGGGACGTCTTACCGGACCCGATTGCGCCCATGATATTGCAGGCACGCACGCCGGCCCGGTCGAGGAGATCCCGGTTTTTGGTGCCGAGCTCCCTGGCGGCCCTGATGAGGTCCTTTTCCACCCGAATCCTTGACGTCTTGCTCATACCGTTACTAATTATCGATGTCGATGCTCTTGATGACCAGTTCCCGACCTTGGACAATCTCGGTCTGGTTGCTCTGACACCGCACGCAATCGAAAACGGGAACGCGGTAGTGCCAGGCAGGGTCAACCTCCCGGTACGCCACCTCGCCGGAGTAGTCGCAATTATGACACTTTATTTTTGTCTTGACCTCTTTGATGGAGGTCTTCATATCACGGGCGATGGTGTCCGCCGCAAGGAGGTTGAGGAAGTAGACCAGTTGCTCCGCATTCACCAGGCAGATTTCCCCGACCTCTATTTCTAACCGGATGACGCTGCGGGCGTTCCCCCGCGCGGCGGTCTCCAGGACCGTGTCCAAGACTGCCTGAGCCACCGATGCCTCGTGCATTTTTCTGATATTTCCAGCTTTTGACCACCTTGACACGGGAATTATACACCGTGGTCAAGTATCCGACAAGGAATACCCCCTACTCACACGTTGCCCCCCGGCCTGCCGGAAGCCGCCGCAAAAGGTTTGACGATGCCTTTCAAGTAAGGGATAATGAGACAGTTACGGAAGCGCCGGTAGCAAACGGGTAGCAAATCGGAAATATCAGGCAAACATAACGCTAATTTTAGCTTCACGCGCCTGTAGCTCAGCGGACAGAGCACCGGTCTTCGGAACCGAGGGTCGTGGGTTCGAATCCCACCAGGCGCGCCAGAGTTTTAGCCCCCCTCTCCCCCCGTTACCTTTCCCGCCGGATGTGCTATCATAGCGCAGAAGGTCCGGCACAGCCAGACAGGAGGGCGCACATGGAATACACGCAGATTATCTACCAGCCGGGGAAAGTCGCCCGGGTGATACTGAATCGGCCCCGCTACCTGAACGCGCAGAGCCGCATCATGCGGGAAGAGATGGACGACGCCTTCGCCCGCGCCACCGCCGATGACGAGGTCTGCGTTATCGTCCTCTCCGGAGCGGGGAAGAGCTTTTCCGCGGGCCATGACGTGGGCACGGAGGAAGAAGCCGCCGACCGCGAGGCGCGCGGCTATCCCACGGACCGGTTCGGGCGCTACGGCTGGTCCCGCGCTTTCAACTTGGAAAACACGATGCGCTGGCGCAACGTCCCCAAGCCGACCATCGCCATGGTGCACGGCTACTGCATTCTGGGCGGCTGGATATTCGCCGCCGCGATGGACCTCATCTTCGCCGCGGAGGATGCGCTCTTCCTGCCGGACCTGCTCCAGTATTTTTCAGTACCGTGGGACATCGGCGCCAAGAAAACCAAGGAAGTCCTCTTCGAGCACCGCTTCATGACCGCCCGGGAACTTCTGGAAGACGGCTTCGTGAACCGCGTTTTCCCGGCGGAGAAGCTGGAAGAAGAGACCCTGGCCTATGCCGAACGCGTCGCGGAGAACTACGCCCACGACCCCCTGAACCTGCGCATGATTAAGCAAGCCATTAACCACGCCAGCGATACCCAGGGATTCACCGCGGAGATGGAAGTCGCCTTCAACTACTTCTGCGTGAAGCTGGGACTGGAACCCCAGAAGGTTCCCAAACCAGAGGAAGGCGGCGTTGCCCGGACGCCGGTCGCGAAGCGCAACCTGGAGCTGACCCGTGCCTGGCTGGAAGCGAAATTCAAGCGATAACGCCCTGAGTTTCAGGCAAGCGCGCCGGTTTCCTCAAGGCGGGCAATCTCCGCGGCGTTCAGGCCCAGCAGGTCTTTCAGGACATATTCGTTGCTCGTGCCGATGTCCCGGCCCAGCCACTTAATCGGCGGGGTACCGTCCGCCAGTCGCCACGGCGGCCCCAGGTAAAGCACCTTCCCTTCCGTAGGGTGCTCCGTTTCCTGCACGAACCCCCTGGCTTTCAGGTGCGGGTCCTCGAATATCTGCGCGCTGGACATCACCGGGACCGCCGCCACGCCCAGGGGCTGCAGCTTCGCCATGATTCCGTACGCGCCGTGCTTTCGCGTCCACGCCGAGACTGCCTCATCGAGCGCTTCCCGGTTCGCCACGCGACCCGTCAGGTCCCGGAACCGTGGGTCTGCCGCAAGTTCGGAGGCGTCCATGCCTTTGCAGAGGGCCTGCCACTCCTCATCATTAAAGACGGCGATACTTATCCACTCGTCTTCCCCCTGGCAGGGATAGCAGTCATGCGGGCCCGCCAGGTCGTCTTCATTACCCTGCGGGCCGGGGACAGCCCCGTTCAGACCGTAACCGACGACGACATCGCCGGTCAGGGACACCACGGCGTCCCGGGCGGCAAAATCTATATACTGCCCCTCCCCCGTCCGGCGGCGGTGCAACAGGGCGCTCAGCACGCTCACCGCCAGCAGGTTGCTGCACATCGTATCCACCGACGACCTCAGCTCCGTGGGGACGCCGTCGCGGTAGCCGGTGAGGTGACAGAGCCCCCCCATCGAGGCAAAAATCCCGGCATAGGACCGGTATTTGCTCTCGGGGCCCGTCTGCCCGAACCCGGAACCGGACACCATAATGATGTCCTTTTTCACTTTCTTCAGTTCGTCATAGCCAAGGCCCAGCTTCGCCATGGTGCCGGGGCTGTAGTTCTCCGTGACGATGTCGCTGATTCCGACCAGCTTTTTAGCAACCTCGACTGCCTCGGGGCGTTTCAGGTTCAGGGACAGGTTCAGCTTGCCGGAGTTAATGTCCAGGCCCCGCAGCTTTATCCTGTCCCGGGTAACGTCAGGCAGCTCCCGACTCTCCACCCGGATGACTTCCGCGCCCAGCCAGGCGAGGTAGCAGGTGGTATGCGGTATCAGCAGCTCACGGCCGAAGTCCGCCACCATCAGGCCTTCCAGGGGCAGTCCGCCTGTCATGCTAGACCGCCCCCTCCCGCCGCAGCCGTGCCAGCTCTGCCCCGCCGTAGCCCAGGCGCTGATAGACAAGCTCATTATGCTCGCCCAGAACGGGGGCGGGACGGGAAATGCCCGCGGGCGTCCGGGCCATCAGGTACGGCGCGACCGGATGGCTCACCGTCCCGGCGACAGGATGATTTACCTGTGTAAAGAAACCACGGTGCTGCAGTTGTTCGGAATTCAGGATGTCTTCGACGTCGTACACACCGCCGGCACAGCTTTCCGCCGACTGGACGATGCGGGTGATTTCTTCCTTGGTATAGCGGGCGCACCATTCCTGAAGGTATTCGTTCGCCTGGTGCTGCGCCCGGTAAAGCTCCGCGGTGTAATCGCCTGGCTTGCGGAACGTCCCGGCGAGGTAGGCATACTGGAAGCGCTCTTCTTTTGCCCAGTCCGGGTTGCCCATGGCGGCCATCAGGCGGTCCCACAGCCTGGGGTTGAGGGGCAGCAGGAGGACCCAGCCGTCCCTGCAGAGCAGTAACCCGCCCAACGGGAAGGTCCGCGAGGAGCGATTGAGCACCACGCCCATGTTATACATCGCCAGGGGGCCGCGCACCAGGTTGAGCAATACCTCCTGTTTGGACACCTCGATGTAGTCGCCGGGACCGCCGTTTTCACGCCGGAAGAGGCAGGCGAGGACGGCCACCGCCGTAGCGGCGCCCACGCTGTACTCGGAGGCGAAGCTGCCCATCCGGACGGGCTGGCGGTCGGCGTAAAGCTCGTTGGCTCTATCGCTGGGCAGGGTGTAACCCTCGCCGCCGGCCTCGAAGGTGTTGAGATAATACGCTTTATAGTCGCAGTAGGGACCGCTGAGCCCGAAAGGGGTGATGGCCGCGGTGACCAGCCGGGGAAAGTCTCTCCGGAGGGTCTCAAGGTCAAGCCCGAGGGCAGCGATGTTCCGGGGCGAGTCTTCCACCACGAGGACGTCGGTCTGCGCCAGCAGCTCCCCGAGGACTTTCCGGCCGGGGGCTTTGGCCGCGTCCAGGGTAATACCGAGCTTGCCCGCCTGGAGATAAAGGAACAGGGCGCTGCCCTCGATATCGGGAACGTCGTTCCGGAAGGGGCCGCGGCGCCGGGTCTCGTTTCCCTTACCCGGAGGCTCGACCCCGATGACTTCCGCGCCCAGGTCCGCCAGCAGCCTGGTGCAGAAGGACCCGGCCACGAACCCGGGAAGCTCCAGCACCCTCAGTCCGTCTAACGCCTTACTGCCTTCCACGCCGGCTGCTTTCCCGCCTTTATGAAGTCTTCCCTTTTGATTTCGCTTTGGCCTGCCGTCGGAGTTCCCGGGTAGCCTCATAGTCCACGCTGAAATCCTCGGGGTTGATAATCACCCCGTAAACGTCCTTTGCCCGTTTGACGGAGACCACGCCCTTGTGCACTTCCTCCCGGACGGTCTCGACATTGCGGTCGAGGGGATTGCCCCACCCCGCCCCGCCGCCGCTCCGGGTGATGACGACATCCCCGGGAGCGATGGAAATCATGTCCATCGTGCGAAGGACCTCTTTTTTACCGGTCTTCGCCCGGTAGACGTACATCTCGTTCAGCGGAGAGTTGGGCGCACCCGCCTGCCCCTTGGGCGAGGTAAGCTCACCGTCGCTGTTGCCGGTCATCACCAGCGCCGGGAAACCTTCCTGCGATTCACAGACCATCTCCACGAAGGTGCCGCTGCAGCCGGTGAACTCGCCGGGGCCCTCTGAGTCCTGCGCCAGCTCGATACGCTGCCAGCGGTGCGGGAAAAATATCTCCGCCCTCTCGATGGGCGTCCGCATGATGATGCCCGAACTGGCGATGCTCCCCATGGCTTCCCAGCCGTCAAAGCCCTTCACGGCACCGCTGCCGCTGTTGCAGACGAAGGGCAGCCCCGAATATTCCCGGGTAATTCCCGTCCGGGGGTCAATCGTCATGTCCGGGCGCGGGTCCCGTCCGCTGAGGTAGGGGTTCAGTGTCCGGCCCCAGGGACCGTGCGCCCTCTCCGGCACGGCTTTGCCGAGGGCCTCCAGGCAGACCTCCACAATCTCGCGCCCGCAGTTGGCCGCACAGCCGCCGTAGGTGTGGGGGTAGGTGGGATTGACCACCTTGCCCGCCGGGGCGATGACGTGCACCGGCGCCGTGGCGCCGTGGTTGTGGGGGATATTGGGGTCGAGGGTCAGAAAGATGGCGTGATAGACGTAGGAAACGGTGTTGCCCAGGGGGGAGTTGATAAAGTCCACCTGGTCATCGCTCTCCGAAAAATCGAAAATCAGCTCGTCGCCCTTGACGGTCAGCTTGACCCTTATCCAGACGAGCTTGTCCGGGGTCGTCCCGTCCCAGTCGGAGGCCGCCTCTCCGTAGTAGACGCCGTCCGGAATGGTGGCAATCTGGGCGCGCATGGCGACCTCCCCGGCGCGCATCATCTCTTCCCAGCAGCCCCTCAGGGTCTCCAGCCCGTAGCGGTCGACCAGCTCGCCGAGGTCTTTCTCGGCGCGCATCATCGTGCCGTAGATGAGCAGGCTGTCGCTGCGGACGCCCGCCGAGTTACGGACGTTGCGGAAAATCAACTCCAGCAGTTCCTTGTTCTCTTTGCCCTGGTCGATTATCTTCAGCGGGGGGATATTGAGCCCCTCGGCGATGCAGTCGTAGGCGCGGGGGAAATAGCCCCCGGAGAAGGAGCCGCCGGTGTCCATCATATGCGCCCGGCAGTGGGCATAGGCCGCCAGCTCGCCGCGGTAGAAGAGCGGGGAGAGAAATACCCAGTCGTTCAGGTGCCCGCTGCGGATGATGTGGCTGTCGTTCGCCAGAAAGCAGTCCCCGGGGTTGATGTTCCCTTTGAATTTCTCCAGGATGGCGCTGCCGGCGATTTCCGCGGTGAAAGCGTGGGTGGGAGGCATCTGTGTTATCTGGCTGAGAAACCGCACCTTATCGTCCAGCAGGATGGCCCCCAGGTCACGGGCATTCGCCATGACGTAGCTCTGGGAGGCGCGGATAATCCTCTCCCCCATCTCCAGGGTTATGGTGTTCAGCCGGTTCCAGGACACGGCGAGCGTGATGGGGTCAACCGGCGGTTTTGCGTTCGTCGTCATGCGTATAAAGTTTCCCTTCTAAATTTTTGTTATTCGGGGACGTACCAGTGCTTCCGGAAAGGCCGGTGCGGCCAGTACTCCGGGACATACTGTTCCCAGCCCACCTCCGGGTTCACGACGCACCGGGTGGGGAGATAGCCGTTGAGGAAGCGCAGGCAGCCGATGTTGCAGCGGAGGCACTTCACCGGGCGTTTCCCCTCCGCGACCTTGTTCACCCAGTTAGGGTCGGCAATCAGCGCCCTGCCCAGGGAAATCATGTCGGTCTTGCCCTCTTTCAGCGCCGCTTCCGCGTTATCAGGGTCGTGGATGGAGGGGGTGAGGACGGGAATCTTGAGAGCCTTCTTCAGGCTCTCCGCCCAGGGGAGCATGGTGCCGTCTTCGTTGGGGAAGAAGTATTTCAGCGCTTCGTAGGAGCCGTCCGTCAGTTGCGCGTAATCGATATACGGTTCCAGCTCTTGGTAGATTTTCACGACCTCTTCGTGGTGCAGGCCGTCCGGCATGTATTCCTCGCCGCTGAGGCGCAGGCCGATGACGTAGTCCTTGCCCACTTTTTCCCGGGCCTTGATAACCGTGTTACGGAGAAAGCGGGTGCGGTTCTCATAGGAGCCGCCGTACTCGTCCGTCCTCTTGTTGCTGCGCGGCGAGAGGAACTGGTGACCCAGGTAGCCATGTCCCGAGTGTATCTCGCTGCCGTCGAAGCCGCACTGTTTTCCCAGCAGGACGCCGTTGGCCCAGTACTCTTCCCTTTCCTTGATTTCATCGATGTCCATCACCTTCGGGACGGGCCCGCGCATGTTGTTCGCCCACCAGAAGCGGATGCCCCTCTTCTTATGCTCGATAACGGACTTTTCGGGAAGCATTTCTTCCGGGGTCTCGTAGACAGTCTCAGATGGCGCTGAGGCGCCGGCGCCCCGCCCCTGCCGCCCCATTCCCGAGACGACCTGCGAGAACACCTTTGCCCCGAAGATGTGGACCGTCTCCGCCACCATACTGAGGCCCGGCATGTGCGTATTGTCGTAGAGACGGGCGCTGAAGACCATGTGCTGCACTTCCCTGGGGTAGGTATGGTGCGGGGCGGCGAATATCAGCCCGGTGCCGCCCCGGGCGCGGGCGGCGTACCACGCCCTTATCTGGGCATTGGCAAAGCCGCCGGCCTCCGGGAAATGCGTCCCCATGGGGGGCATGGCGATGCGGTTCTTGATTTCCACGTTACCTATTTTTATCGGCTGAAATATCGCCTCATATTTACTGCCGCTCATCCGGGTTTTCCTCCTTTGCTCTCCTGTTTCCTGGCTGCTCTCAGTTTCTCCGTAGCGGCCTTGTCCACCACCGCGGTCCCGGGGTCAATGACGACCCCGTAAACGTCTTTTGCCCGCTGCGCGGAGACCACGCCTTCCCGGACGTCCTCCCGGACACGGGCGATGTCCCGGTCAAGGGGGTTGCCCCAGCCGGAGCCCCCCGCCGTCCGGGTGACGATAACATCCCCGTGGCCCAGATGGGCGATGTCCATGGTGTGGAAAGGCTCCTTCTGCCCGGTGCGGGCGCGGTAAATATACATCTCGCTCAGGGACGCATTCGGTGCCCCCGCCTGCCCCTTGCGGGCGATGACCTGGCCGTCAGCGTCGCCGGTCATCACCAGCGCCTGGTATCCTTTCTCGGTAAGGCACTCGTTTTCCACCAGCGTGCCCGTGCAGCCGGTGTATTCGCCGGGCCCTTCCGAGTCCTGGGCCAGCTCGATGCGCCGCCAGCAGTGCGGGAAAAACATCTCCGCCCGCTCGATGGGCGTCCTGACGATAAGCCCCGCCCCAGCCGGGCTCCCCATGGCTTCCCAGCCGTCGAAGCCGTAGACCGCACCGGAGCCGCCGCCGGTAACGAAGGGGTGCCCGGAGTATTCCCGGGTGGCGCCGGTGCGGGGGTCAAGGGTCATGTCCGGCCGCGGGTCCCGACCCACCATGTAGGTGTTGAAGGGCCGGCTCCACGCCGCCGGGGCTTTCTTCGGCAAGGCTTTGCCGAGGGCTTCCAGGCAGACCTCCACGATTTCGATACCCACGGCCACGGCACAGCTGCCGTAGGTGTGGGGATAAGTGGGATTGACCACCTTCCCCGGCGGGGCGATGATGGTCACTGGAACCATCGAGCCGTGGTTGCGCGGGATGTTGGGGTCCATCGTCAGGAAAATAGCATGATAGACGTAGGAATAGGTGGTGCCCAGCGGGGTATTGATGAAGTCCACCTGGTCATCGCTCTCCGAAAAATCGAAGGTCAGCTCGTCCCCCTTGACGGTCAGCTTTACCCTTATCCAGACCGGCTTGTCGGGGGTCGTCCCGTCCCAGTCACAGGCGGTCTCGCCGTAGTAGACGCCGTCGGGAATTTCCCTTATCTGGCGCCGCATGGCATCCTCGGTGACCCTCGTCATCTCATCCCAGCAGCCCTTAATCGTTTCCAGGCCGTAGCGGTCGATAAGCTCGATAATGTCTTTCTCGGTGCGCATCATGGCGCCGTAGACCAGCATGCTGTCGCTGCGGACGCCCGCCGAGTTGCGCACGTTCCGGAAAATCAGCTCCATCAGCTCTTTGTTCTCTTTGCCTTTTTCGATTATCTTGACCGGGGGGATATTCAGCCCCTCGGCGATACAGTCGTAAGCGCGGGGGAAATAGCCCCCGGAGAAAGAGCCGCCGGTGTCCATCATGTGCGCGCGGCAGTGGGCGTAAGCCACCAGCTCGTCGTGCCAGAAGACGGGCGAGATAAACACCCAGTCGGGCAGATGCCCGCTGCGGATGATGTGGCCGTCGTTGGCCAGGAAGCAGTCCCCGGGGTAGATTTTCCCGGCGAACTTCTCCAGGAACGCCTTGGCCGCGATTTCCGCGGTGAAGGCATGGGTCGGCGGCACGTGGGATATCTGGCTGACGAAACGCGCCCGGGCGTCCAGCAGCACCGGGCCCAGGTCCCGGCCGAGCGCCATGACATAGCTCTGGCTGGCCCGGATAATCCGCTCTCCCATCTCCAGGTTGATGATGTTGAGCCGGTTCCAGACCACGGACAGGGTGGTCGGGTCAATCACTGCCTTGGTATCTTTACTCATGCCCGGTACCCTCCGGATAACACTCTTTAAAGAGAAATGTAGTTGCCGTGCTCGTCAACGGTCATCTTGAATCCGGGTGGTATCACGATACTGGTCATCTTTTCTTCTACGACGCAGGGCCCTTCCAGGATATTGCCGTGCCGCAGGAGGTCGCCGTCATAGACCGCGGTCTTGATGAAACCGCTGCTCTCCTCGAAGTAAGCGTCCCGCTCGCCCTTCCGCGCGGCCGAGGGGTCGGCGCCGCCGTGCTCCGCCTTTTTGAACTTCAGGTTCGGCACCCTGCCGATGGCCGTCAGACCGAAGGACATGTACTCCAGCGGGTAATTCTCGTTGGAGGAGCCGAAAAGCTCCTTGTGCTTGGCATGGAAGGCGGCAACACCGGCGTTAATCGCCTCCGGCGTTATCGGTCCGCCGGGCCAGGGGACCTCGAGCTCGCGGAACTGCCCGAAATAGCGCAGCTTCATGTAGCGCTCCAGGCTCCGCATCTCTTCGGAAACGCCCTGCCTTTCCAGGGTTTCCAGCGCTTCTTTTTCCATCTCGTCGTAGAGCTGCTTGACGCGCTCCAGGTCCAGGACATGCCCCTGGGCATAGTAGAAACGCGTGAAGTCGTGCTTCATGTCCACCCCGAGCATGCCGAAGGCGCAGTAAATCGGTGCCATCTTCGTAATCAGCAGCTTGGCGATGCCCAGTTCCTGCATGATGCGCACCCCGTGCACCGGCCCCGCGGCGCCGCCGACACTCAGGGTAAAGTCCCGGGGGTCATAGCCCCGGCGGGTAAAGGCGTAAGATACGGCATCCGCCATGCCGGCGTTGATGACCTTGTAAATGGCCGCGGCGGCTTCCGTAGCGTTCAGTCCCAGGGGCTTACCGACCTTTTCCGCCACCACCTGCTCCGACAGGTCCTTGCGCAGGGGCATCTCGCCCCCCAGGAAGAAATCGGGGGAGATATAGCCCAGGATTACATCGGCATCAGTAACGGTGGCTTCCTGCCCCCCGGTGCCGTAGCATGCCGGCCCCGGGACCGCCCCGGCACTGCGGGGCCCCACGCGCAGCGTGTTCGCCACGTCTATCCAGGCGATGCTCCCGCCGCCGGCCCCGATGGCGGTAACGTCAATCACCGGCAGGGCCAGCTTGATGTCCGAAAGCAGGGTTTCCGGCTTGGTGGGGATAACGCCGTTACTGATGACGCCGACGTCGAAGCTGGTGCCGCCCATGTCCACCGATATCAGGTTTTTTTCATTGTGGAGCTGCCCCATGATGCTCGCCGCGATGGGTCCCGCCGCCGGTCCCGAGGAAGCGATTGTCGCCGGCTTCTCGATAGCTATCTCCGCGGTCTCGACGCCGCCGTTGTTCTGCATGATGAGCAGCTCGCCCTTGAAGCCCTGGCTCTTCAGCATCTTTTCCAGTTCCGCCAGGTATTTGTTTACCGCTCCGGAGATGTAGGCGCTGATGAGCGTCGTACTGGTGCGCTCGAACTCGCCAATGATGGGGATGACCTGGGAGGACAGGGCCACGTAAGCCTCCGGGTATTCCTCTTTGACTATCTCCGCGACGCGGTTCTCATGGGCCGGGTTCAGGAACGAGAAGAGCAGGGTCACCGCGATTGCCTGCACCCCTTCCTTTTTCAGGTGAGCCACCGCTTTGCGGACGCTCTCTTCATCCAGAGGGGTCTTTACCTCCCCTTTCCGGTCGAGCCTTTCGGTAACTTCCACCCGGTAGTAGCGCGGCGCCAGCGGCTCCGGACAGGGCATCCGCCAGTCGTACATGTTCGCCTTGGGAATGTTGCGGAACTCGATGATGTCCCGATAGCCCTGCGTGGTAATCACGCCCGTCCTGGGCCCGCTGCGGGTGAGCAGGGTATTGGTCCCGACCGTCGTACCGTGGACGATGAGGCTGGTTTTCTGCATGAACCCGGACAGGTCCAGCTGGTGTTGCTGCGCCAGGCTCTCCAGGGTATTCCTGATGCCGATGGTCAGGTCTTCCGGTGTTGTGCGGGCCTTGGCGGTCACCATCACGCCCGCCGCGTCGACGGATATTCCGTCCGTGAAAGTACCCCCACAGTCGATAGCAATGCGAAAGCTCACCTTAATAGTCCTCCTTCTCAGAGTAAGGGTCACCACCAGACAGCCGGAGGCTCGGACAGAAGCCGATTCCGGGGCGATATCTTTGATTCAACTGATTATAGCCCTTTTTTTCCCTCGCATCAAATCCTTCCCGGAAAGCGGCAGGGGAGACCTGCGTTACGACTGTTCCGACTGTTAATGCCATTGATTTTGTGCTAGAATACGTCAGGTTTAGAGATAATGTAACTAAATATGAACTGAGGAGGTTACAGCCTTGGTAACGGACAAATTCGGTAAAAACTTCGGTCACCTTTTCGCGGCGGTGGCTACTCCCTTCAAAGAGGACTTCACGGTGGACGAGGATGCCCTCCGCAAGTTCCTGAAATATTTCATGCAGCCGAAATTCATCGATGCCGGCGGGGGGATTATCATCAACCCCATGGTGGGCGAGCACTACTACCTCAGCCGCGAGGAGAAGAGGCGAAACGTCGAAATCGCCATGGAGGAATGCGGCGGTAAGGTCCCCGTCTTTGCGGGCGCCGGTGATTTCCGCACCGAAAGCGCGGCACGGGTCGCCAAAGACGTGAAAGAAGTCGGCGCGGACGGCCTCTTCCCCCAGATGCCCACCGGAGACGGGATGGTTTCGGGGATGCTGGACATTAACAAGTACCCGGAAATCGCCATCGACCATCTCAAGACCGTTATCGATGCCGCCGGCCTGCCGGCTATCGTCCACACCTCGCCGATGGCCAGCCGGGGTCAGCCCGTGGAGGGGATACTGCATATGCTCCGGGAGATCCCGAACATCGTCGGCTGGAAGATGGTCTATCACTATAACGACCACCTCACCATCGGCAGGGCTTTCCGGGCTTTCGAGCGGCACGTCGCCCTCCTGGCGGCACCGGCCAACCAGTTCCACGCGGTGCTCGCTTCCGGCTACTTCGACGGCACATTGAGCGGCTCTTTCAACTACGCCATGGAGCCGATGGTGGACCACATCAACGCCTGGAAAAAACAGGACCTTAAAGAGGCGGAGCGCATCTGGAAAGACGCCGGTCTGGACAACCTTCACGAGTATGTCTACCGGGGCTGGTCCCGCTTCCACCTGAGGGACAAGCTGGGCGGCTGGCTTAGGGGACTATACCCCTCATACCGCAGCCGCCCCCCCATGCCCAGGCCGCGCCAGGAAGAAGTGCTCACCCTGCGGGAGCGCTTAATCGGGGCGGGCTTTGACGTCATCTCCGAGCAGGAAGTAAAGCGCATCCTGCCCAAGCTCCTCCCCTAGCCCCCTCCGGAAAAACCCGGGAACACAATGACTCCGGTGACTGCTCTATGCGGTCGCCGGAGTCTTCTGTTTCAAGAGGCGCAAAAAGACCCGCTGAGCCCAGGCAAATAAAAGGAAAGTCCTTCGGGAAGGAAAACGGGCACACTTCGGCAGTCCGGGATAACCCGGCGCGGTCACATGGTGCTGGGGAGGAAGAGCGCCAGCTGCGGGAAGATGGTCATGATGACCATGAAGATAATCATCACGAAGAAAAAGGGCACGATACCCTTGAAGATGGTTACCAGGGGAATGTCTTTCACCACGCCGGCAAGGAT
>JBDRGD010000016.1:0-13169 GCA_043818095.1 Chloroflexota bacterium | reverse complement strand
GTTGCCTTCGGCGATTTGCTGGTGCTGGACGTGTCCGGCGACAGCGCCGGGGAGTCCTTCATCAAACAGAAGAGCGTCCAGTACTTCGTCATGGAGAACGCGGCGGCGCCCCTGAATGGTTTCCCGGAGCAGCTTGTCGGCATGACTAAGGGGGCACCTAAAGAATTCAAGCTGACGGTGCCGGAAGACTATCCTAAGAAAGAATGGGCGGCCAGGGAGGTCGCTTTCAAGGTGACCGTCACCGAAATTAAGGGCGAAAAGCTGCCCGAGGCGGACGATGCTCTCGCCCGGCAGGTCGACGCCGAATTCAAGACGCTGGCGGAACTGCGGGAAAAGGCGAAATCCGGCCTCCAGGAAAGGGCGGAGGCGCGGGCCCGCCAGGAGATGGAGAACGAGGCGGTCGAAGCGGTGGCGGCTCAGGCGCAGGTCTCCTATCCCCCGGTGATGGTGGAAGCCGAGATTGACCGCCTGTTCGAGGACCAGACCCGGCGCATGCAGATGGACGAAAAGGCGCTGGAAGAGTACCTGAAGAACATGAAGAAGACCCGCGAGGAGCTCCGCGAGGAACTGCGCCCGACGGCGGAGAAAATGGTGGTCAACTCCCTGGTGCTGGGCAAGCTTGCGGATGACGAGAAGATAGAGATAGAGGATGCGGACATCGACGCGGAAATCGAGAGAATGTGCCAGGGCGCGGGCGCGGACGCGGAACGGATGCGGGACGCGCTCAATCACGGGCACAACCGGGATTCCATCCGGCAGCTGCTGCTGACCCGGAAAACGCTGTCCCGGCTCACGGAGATTGCCGCGGAAAACCAGCCGAAGAAAAAGCCGGGCAAGAGCAAAAAGGAGGACAAGAAATGATGAACCCGATGAATATTATCCCGATGGTGATTGAGAGCGGCGCGCGCGGCGAGCGGGCCTTTGATATCTTTTCCCTGCTGCTGCGGGAACGCATCGTTATCCTGGGGATGCCCATCAACGACCAGGTAGCCAACCTCATTGTCGCCCAGCTGCTCTTCCTGGAGAGGGAAGACCCGGACAAGGATATCAACCTTTATATCAACAGTCCGGGCGGCGTCATCTCCGCGGGTCTGGCGATTTACGATACCATGCAGCTCATCAAGCCGGACGTCTCCACCATCTGCATCGGCATGGCGGCCAGCATGGGCACGGTGCTGCTGACCGCCGGGGCCAAGGGGAAGCGCTACGCCCTGCCCAATTCCACCATCCACATGCACCAGGCGGTGGGGGGCGCCCAGGGCCAGGCGGCGGACATCGAGATTGCCGCCCGGGAGATTATGCGCCTCCAGGACATCATCCGCACCATCCTCGCCAAGCATACCGGCCAGAAAATGGATAAAATCGTCCACGATACCGACCGCGATTTCTACCTGAACCCGGAGCAGGCGACGGAGTACGGCATCGTGGATGAGGTCCTGCGCAAGCCCGAGGAAGGCCAGGAGAAAAAGAGCAAGAAATAATCCGCGAGATTCATTTACACTGGTTGAAAAGACTGTCATTGCGAGGAGCATAGCGACGAAGCAATCTTATTTCACGTGGGGAGATTGCTTCGCTCCGCTCGCAATGACATCACCGACTAACAATCAAGAGAACCATCAATGCGGGCGGGACTATGCCTGGTGCGGCAACTGGTTCCTGACCTGCGCGTCGATTTCCCGGCTGAGGTCGTACCCGGCGATAGGCCGGCCCGCGGCGTCCGCTATCCGCCGGTCCGCCGTGATTTTCACCATGCCCTGGCTGAATGCCCGGATGGTCGCCACCACCAGCGGCAGTTCCCTCAGGTAGCCGTACTGCCGGATGAGCCTGAAGAGGGGCAGGTCTTCCCCGTATTTATCTTTAAGCTCGGAGACGGGCTGCCCTTCGATTTCCGCCCGGTAGCGGTCGAAGGGCTCTCCCCGGATGCTGAAGGTGCAGTAGGTGGCGGTGGGGCCCTCGTCCAGCTCGGGAATCGCCAGGTGCATCTTGACGCCCGTTCGGTTCGCCCCGCTCTCGATTAGCTGCCAGATGACCTCCTGCCAGGTGCCCGCGGGGCCGCCGGGGGCGGCGGGGTGGAGGTTAAGGAGCGGGTATTGGCGGCACATCTCCGGTCCGACAATCAGCATATAGCCCGCCAGCACGCCCATGTCCATCCGGAATTTTTCCAGCCGCGCCATCGCCTCCCGGTCGTAGTCCAGTCGCCAGGGTGCGAGATTACCGCTCTCGTCGGTGTCGGGGCGCCCCTTTTTGAAGTCCCGGTAGGAAAAGGTGACCAAGGGTATGCCGTAGTCCTCTACCATCTCCAGGTAGCGGTCGGTAGCCCCGGTCTGTCCCTTTTCCCGGGAACAGAAAACGAACTCGATGCGGGCATCGAGTTCCCCCCGCCGGATGCTCTCCTGGACGGTGCGGAGCAGTCCCTTGGAGCCTTCCCCCCTTCCCGTGGAAAACCAGCCCAGCCGGAACATCTTACCTCCCTTTCAGGCGGTTCTTGAATTTCGCCCAGCTGCTGTTGAAATGAATCAGCGGATTGGTCCGGTGCCCGGAGACGTTGCCCTGCGCCAGCGCCCGCAGGAAGTCTTCCTTCCCGTGGAACTCCGGGATTTCGATGTAGGCGTTGCCGATTTCCTGGAGGGTGTGGGCATCGCTGCCGGCGCTGTGGGGAATGCCGTGCTTCTGGGCGAAGGCGAGCGCCGCCCGGGCGTTGTGCTTCAATAAATTGCGGGAGTTGAAGACCTCGATGACGTCTATCTGGTCGGCGATTTCCTCCACGTGCTTGCGGTTCAGCGCGGAGGGCCTGACCGTGTCGAAGGGGTGGGGGATATTGACCAGCCCGCCCTGCGCCCGGATGGCGGCGATGGTCTCCGGGACGGACTGCCCGCTCGGGATGGTCTCCTCGAGGAACATGCCCATAATCTCGCCGTAGGGGGTAAGGATTTCCTCCGCCACGATTACCGGGAAGGGCGCCAGCGCCTTCATTTTCAGGGCCCCCTCCACGGTGCCGTGGTCGGCGATAGCGATGCAGTTAATCCCCAGCTCCCGGCAGCGCTCGATAATCTTTTCCAGGGACGAGGAGCAGTCCATCGAGTATTCGGTGTGGATATGCAGGTCGGCTTTCAGCAATCCGGTCTCCTTCTCAGCCCGCGCGCTCCAGGTATACCCCGGTGCGGGTATCAACCTTGATGGTGTCTCCCTGGTTGACGAACAGGGGCACCTGGACGGTGAGACCCGTTTCCAGGGTTGCGGGCTTCGTGCCGGCGGTGGCCGTATCGCCCTTGAACCCGGGGTCGGTATGGGTAATCTCCAGCTCGACGGACACCGGCAGCTCGACCCCGATGATGTCGTCGCCGTAGGTGGTCAGCGCCACGGAGAAGTTTTCCTTGAGATAGTTGAGGGCGTCGCCGAGCTGTTCGCTGGTGAGCGGCACCTGCTCGTAGGTCCTTTCGTCCATGAAGTAATAAAGGCCGCCGTCGTTGTAAAGGTACTGCATGGGGCGTGATTCCAGGTTTACCCTGACCAGCTTGTCGTCCGACTGGAAGGTGCGCTCGACGGTATGCCCGGCGGTGACGTCACGCAGCTTGACCCGCGCCAGCGCCGTCCGCTTCATTTTCACGTGCTGGTAATCGATGACCTGGTAAGGCTTGCCGTCCAGGTCGATGATGACGCCTTTTCTGAGTTCGCCGCCGCTAATCATGTCTGTCATATCTCGTCACCTTCTCTGCCCGGGAGAGCGCCCTGACGCCGCCGCTTTCCATCACGACCAGGTCTTCAATCCTTACCCCGCCCCACCCGGGGAGGTAAATACCGGGTTCGATAGTGAAAACCATGCCGCTGAGCAGTGTTTCTTTTGTGCCGGGACCGAGGCGGGGGGCTTCATGCGTTGCCAGTCCCACGCCGTGTCCCAGGGCATGCCCGAAGGCTTCCCCGTAGCCGGCCTCCTGGATGACCGTTCGCGCCAGGCTGTCGGCCTCGGCGCCGGTCATGCCCTCTTTTATTATAGCCATAGCGGCGAGCTGCGCGCCAAGAACGGCGTCATATATTTTTCGGAAAGTCTCATCGGGTCTGCCCAGGCAGACCGTCCGGGTGAGGTCGCTGGCGTAAGCGGCCACCTTCGCTCCCATGTCGATAGTAATCGGCTCCCCCTTCTGCACCGGGCGGTCCGTGGGGCGGTGGTGGGGCAGCGCCGCGTTGGGGCCGGAGGCGACGATGATTTCAAAGGGGACGCTCTGGCTGCCGCGCTCCCGGAGGGACTGCTCGATTTCCCAGGCGATTTCCAGTTCGGTCTGTCCCGGCTCCAGCCGCGCGATGGCCTCCTCGCAGGCCTCGTCCGCCAGCCGCGCCGCCCTGGTAATCAGCTCGATTTCCCCCGGTTCCTTTACCGCCCGCAGTTCTTCCACCAGACTTTCCGCGGGCACCAGTCTGACGGGGAGGTCGGCCTTTTTCAGGGCGTCCTGCATGCGGCGGTGGGTGGCTACCGGGATGTCCCCGGCTTCAAAGCCGAGCCGTTTGCCCCGCAGCCCGTCCGCCAGCGCCGGGAGCCATTCGTTGAGGTTGTTCTTAATCGGGAAGATGGTGAAATCGGGCGCCTGGGCTTTCGCCTGTTCCAGGTAGCGGAAATCCGTCGCTAATACCGCGTTCCGCTCGTCGATAAGGAGAAAGCCGCTGGAGCCGAGGAAACCGGAGAGGTAGTACCGGTTTTCCGGCTGGGAGACGAAAAGGGCGTCAATCCCTTTTTCCGCGAGCCGGGAGCGCAGCCGGGAGAGCCGGTTAGGCATCCTTTTCCGGCTTCAGCCGCGCCATGGGGTGGGCGGCAAGATAGATTTTTTTCGCCTGGGTCTTGGTGACGTGCGTGTACACCTGGGTGGAGGAAAGCTGGGCGTGCCCCAGCAGCTCCTGGACCACCCGTAAATCCGCCCCGCCGTCGAGGAGGTGCGTGGCGAAGGAATGGCGCAGCATGTGGGGATGGACCCGCTTTCCCAGGCTGTGCGCGTATTTTTCCAGTATCTTCTGCACCCGGCGGGCGGGGAGGCGCGCCCCGTAGCGGTTCAGGAAGACCGCGTTGTTCTTCTTCGGGCCGGCGAGGCGGGGCCTGCCTTTTCTGAGGTAGTGCTCCAGCGCCGCCGCAGCGGGCTCCCCGATGAGGACCATGCGCTCCTTCGCCCCCTTGCCCCAGACGCGGATTTCACGGGTGCCGAGGTTTAGCCGGTTCAGGTCCAGGCTTACCAGCTCGCTGACGCGGAGCCCGGAGGCGTAAAGCATTTCCAGCAGGGCGCGGTCCCGCAGCCCTTCCGGCTTGGCCAGGTCGGGCGATTCCACAAGCTGCTTGGCCTCGGCGATGGTGAGGAAAGAGGGCAGGCGCCGGTCCAGCTTCGGGGAGGCGCTCTCCGCTAGCGGGTTGGCGCCGATTTCCTCCTCGCGGACGAGGTAGCGGAAAAAGGAGCGGACGGCGGACAGCTTGCGTGCCATGCTCGCCTTGACGATGCCCTTGTCCGACAGGTGCGCCAGGTAGTTGCGCACCGTGTGCCGGTCCACCTCCCGGAGCGACTTGACGCCGCTGGCCTTCAGGAAATCGAAGAACTCCATCAGGTCGCTGGTATAGTTACGGACGGTGTAGGGGGAGACGTTGCGCTCCGCGCGCAGGTAGTCCGTATATCGCGTCAGCAGGTCCGGCATGGCTTATTCCTGCTCAATCTTCCCTCTATAGGCGCACTTCAGGCATCGCGCCTGCTTGCCGTAGCGGGTGAGCAGGCCGCCGCACTTGGGGCAGGGCTCGGGGAGGGGCTTCCGGTTGGTGGCAAAGGTGCATTCGGGGTAGCCGCTGCAGCCATAGAAGACGCGCTTCTTCTTGCTCATTTTCTGCACCAGCTCCTGGCCGCACTCCGGGCACTTGGCGCCGGTCTTTACCCGGAAGGGTTTCGTGGTCTTGCAGTCCGGGTAGCCGCTGCAGGCGAGGAACTTCCCGAAGCGCCCCACCTTCACCACCATCGGCTTGCCGCACTTGGGGCAGGTCTCGTCGGTGGTCTCTGCCGGCAGTTCCACCCTGTCCATCTGCTCATTGGCTTTGTTCAGGCTCTTCTCGAAGTCCGTCTGGAACTCCCGGAGGGCGTCCGTCCATACCCGCTTATCGCTGGCGATGTCGTCCAGGTAGGTCTCCAGGCGGGCGGTGAACTTGATATTGACAATCCAGGGGAAATACTGGCTGAGCAGGCGGTTGACGATGACGCCCATCTCCGTGGGCTGAAAGCTGCCCTTGACCCGGGTAACGTAGTCGCGCTCCTGGATGGTGGAGATAATGGGCGCATAGGTGCTGGGGCGTCCGATGCCAGCCTGCTCCAGGGCTTTAATCAGGGTGGCTTCCGTGTAGCGCGGCGGCGGCTGGGTGAAGCGCTGCTCGGGGAAGAGGTCTATCAGCTTCAGGGGGTTGCCCTTGGCCAGCTTGGGGAAGGGCGTGCTGCGCTCCTCGGCGACGGCGTCATCCCGGCCCTCGGTGTAGAGGGCGATGAATCCGGGGAAGGTATTCACCGAGGCGCTCGACCTGAGGAGAAAGCTCCGGCCGTTGTCGGCGTTAATGTCGACGCTGGTGTTCTCGAACTGGGCCGCCGCCATCTGGCTGGCGACCATCCGCTTCCAGATGAGGTCGTAGAGCTTGAACTGGTTGGTATCGAGATATTTCCTAACCTGCTCCGGCTCGCGGTGGATTACGGTGGGGCGGATAGCTTCATGGGCTTCCTGCGCCCCGACAGCACGGCGGGTGAAAACGCGCGCCCGGGGGGGCAGGTAGCCGGGGCCGTATTTCTCCCCGATGTAATCCCGTGTCTCCGCCAGGGCGGAAGCGGCCACGCGCGTCGAGTCCGTGCGCATGTAGGTAATCAGGCCCACGCTGCCCTCCGCGCCGAGGGACAGGCCCTCGTAAAGCTGCTGGGCAATGGCCATGGTCTGCCGGGCGCTGAAGCGGAGCTTGCGGGCGGCTTCCTGCTGGAGGGTGCTGGTGATGAAGGGCGGGGCCGGCTGGCGGGTCGCCTTGCGGGTGGTGATGTCCTTGACCTGGTAGGCGGCGGCCCTCAACGCCGCGGTGATTTTGTCCGCCTCCTGGCTGTCGTGGATTTCCAGCTTCGTGCCGTCGCCGCTGCCGATAAGCGACGCCCGGAAGGCGTCTTTGCGGTCGCTCTCGGTCAGCTCGGCTTCCACCGTCCAGTACTCCGTCTTGTCGAATTTGTTGATTTCCTCTTCACGGTCGACGATGATTTTCACGGCGACGGACTGCACCCGGCCCGCGGAGAGCCCGCGCCGGACGTTCTTCCAGAGCAGGGGGCTGATTTTATAGCCCACCAGTCGGTCCAGGATGCGCCGCGCCTGCTGGGCGTTCACCAGGTGCATGTCGATATGGCGGGGGTGCCGGAAAGCCTCCTTCACGGCGGTGTCCGTGATTTCGTGGAAGACCACCCGCTGGTAGTCCTGGCTGTTGTGGTTCATGACTTCCGCCAGGTGCCAGGCGATGGCTTCCCCCTCGCGGTCGGGGTCGGTGGCGAGGAAGACGGTCGAAGCGCTGCTGACCGCCTTTTTCAGCTCGCTGACCAGCTTGGCTTTACTGCGGGGGACGACGTATTTCGGGGTAAAGTCGTGCTCGATGTCCACGCCGATGCGGCTGCGCGGCAGGTCACGCACGTGACCCAGCGAGGCTTTTAAAACGAACCCCTTCCCCAGGATTTTGCCCAGGGTGCGGGCTTTCGCGGGCGATTCCACAATCACCAGTTTCCGGCTCATCTAGTCCACCTTTACCCGATAAGCTTCCCGGGCTTCCCGGGCAAGCACGTAGTTCATCGGTCCCACCTGTTTGACCATCCCCTTCAGTTCCAGCATCGCCAGGGTGCTGCTCACCGTGGCCGTGGGCAGGCCGCTGCTGCGGCAGATTTCATCGATATGCGCCGGCTCCGTGCCGAGGTGCCGCAGCAGGCTCGACTCGGTGTCGGAGGCGGGGAGGATTTCTTTCATCTCCATCTGGCGGTCCACCGCCTGGAGGTTCAGCTCTTCCAGGATATCCGTGCAGTCCCGCACCAGCTTGGCGCCTTCCTGGATGAGGTGGTTGGTGCCCCGGCTGGACGGCGAGAAGATGCTGCCGGGAATGGCGAAGACCTCACGGTTCTGCTCCAGCGCCAGCTGCGCGGTAATCAGGGCGCCGCTGCTGTCCCCGCACTCGACGACGAGGACGCCGAGGCTCAGGCCGCTCATGATGCGGTTGCGCCGGGGAAAATACTCCGCCCGGGGCCGCGTGCCGAGGGGATACTCGCTGACCAGCGCCCCATTTTCCGCCAGGGCGTGCGCCAGCTCCCGGTTTTCACCGGGGTAGACGTGGTCCAGCCCGCAGGCAAAGACGGCAATACTCCTGCCCCCGGCGGCCAGGGCGGCGCGGTGGGCGACGGTGTCTACTCCCCTCGCCAGGCCGCTGATTATGGTAATCCTGTTCTGCACCAGGTCCGCCACGATTTCCTCGGTGACCTGCCGTCCGTACGCCGAGACGCGCCGGGTGCCCACCACTGCCAGGCACCACTCGTCTTCCGGGAGCAGTTCCCCCCGGAGGTAAAGCAGGGGAGGGTAATCATAAATTTCCTTGAGGCGGGCGGGGTATGACGGGTCGTGATAGGTCAGCGCCCGGACGCCGCTGCGCTCCAGCTTCGCCATCTCTTCCTCGGGCACAATCTTGGGACGCCACTGGCTGACGGCGTTCACGGCCACGTTGTCCAGCCCGGCTTTGCGCAGCTCCGCCGGGGGCGCCTGCCACGCCTCTGCCAGGGTGCCGAAGCAGCCCTCCAGCTGGGCAAAACGGACCCGCCCGATGCCGGGAACGAGACTGAAACCCCACCCAGTAACTTAATTCAGGAATATCCATTTCAGAGCAAGGCTATTCTAACACAGGGGGGTATGAATGACAATTTGCTCCTGAATTTCTCAGGCATGTCGCCTTGACAAAGACGGGGCGTATCTCTAAAGTGTCTTTAATCAGGAGGTACGGCATGACAAACGAAATATCCGAGAAAGAACTGTATGAAAAGGCGAAGAAGCGGGTGGAGGAGAAAAAGGGCTTTTACTCGCATCTGGTAATTTACGTCGTGGTGAACGTGGTGCTGGTTTTAATCTGGGCCTTCGGCTCTGGCGGGGGTTACCTCTGGTTCCTCTGGCCGATGGGGGGTTGGGGCATCGGCATAATCTTCCATTTTCTGGGTGTCTTTGTCTTCAATAGGGAGACAGGATGGGAGAAAAGGGAGATTGAGAAAGAGATGGAGCGACTGCGGAAGGGTAAATAACGTGGCGGAGAGGGTGGGATTCGAACCCACGGTAGCCTTGCGGCTACACACGCTCTCCAGGCGTGCCTGATAGGCCACTCCAGCACCTCTCCGCGGGGCTGCGCCGAACTCTATTATATACCAAAACGGCGGTATAAGAAATGATGGCGGAGAGGGTGGGATTCGAACCCACGCTCCGCAAAAGCGGAGACCGCTTTTCGAGAGCGGCACCATAAGCCTCTCGGACACCTCTCCAAATGCCGATAATGAAGCTAAAACAATAGTTCTAATGATACTCTTATGCTTGACATAACTGCCTATTGCTACGAATTTGCTACTAAGTTGCTGTCCGAATCGCTATGGTTATTATAATTGCTTGACATAGCCTCGTCAAAGCGGACAGCGACGGCTTCTTGAAGACCTGGTGTAACATGCGAATAAACATCTAGCGTGGTCGCAATGGTCGAATGACCGAGCCGCTCCTGCACGACACGAGGGTGTGCACCTTGTCTTAGTAGAAGGGAAGCATGGCTGTGCCGCGCATCATGAAAGCGTATTATCTTAATGCCAGCTACAGGTAAAGCTGGAGCAGCTTAGAGAAACTGTGCAAACGGAAAAGCAGCTGGTGGTCGATATGATGGCCAGGGAAAAGCAAGCACAGCACGAAAAACTGAAGCGCGAGCTAAAGATATTTCGCCTTTTCGACCTGGGCTGGAGTATTGAGGAAGTCGATTTTAAGCTGAAGATGGGTCGCAGGGAAGTTTCGAACTTGCTCACGGCAGGGACCCGAACTTTCCGCCTTGGACGGATACCGTTCAGGTCAACTGCTACTCGAATGAGTTAAGGCAGGGCTCTAATAAACGAGTTAATCAAGGTAGCCGAGATATGCGATGTGGTACTCAGATCTGCGATTTCTCTAGATGGTAGCACTTTTATTATCACCCCACGATTTACTGTTTCCCGCTCCATACCAATATTGAAGCTCGGCTTATCCGATTGTCACATCAGCCTTCTTCTTGATATCCATTCCCCCCGGAATATCCAGTTTAGCCATCAGATACCACTTGGTTTGTTGAAGCGGAATTGCGCCCGTTATCGCCGCCGCTGCCTGAGCGACCTTAAGCCCCTGCCCCAGCTTGCCTCCCAACTCTGGTACACCTGGCTTCGCGCTCAGGATATCCGCCGGTATCTTTATCTCGAAGCGGTATTCCTGCCCCTGGCTGTATTCCTTTTCGATATCCAGCTGCTGCTTGAAGTCATAAATACGGATGCGCTGTGATGTTGTTGACATCCCCTGGTTGCCCGTCATGCCTTTTCTCTGTGTGGTCTTTTGCTCCCCGATCAGGGATATGCTCACTTCCCTCGCTTTCACGGGTTTCTTTAATGTCAGGGCGACATTACCGGAGATGGTATCTCCAGGTGCGTAGCCGGTTTTCTGTAGTGCGATATTGATTTTCCCTTTATCGAACATGTTCTTTCTCCTCCTATCAATTCTTAAGTTATCGCGGATTATCGGCACCCAAGATTAACAATAGTACTATCATCAGGTCATTATTTCAACTTTTTTTGATATCGCCAGTCTGGCCCCTGATTTGGTGGTTTGCCCCCGTTATCTGCTGGTCTTTATAAGATCGGAGTTCTTTTTTCAGTTCTAACTGTTCCAATTGTGATTCCTCTAGACCGAAAAAATGCCCTATCTCGTGGAGTACGGTGAGGCGTACCTCAGCCTCAATCTCGTCATGATTGTGGCAAGCGCGCTCAATCGGTCCCTTGAAAAGAGTGATGCTATCGGGCAGGCCGATACTATCCTGCGAGCGTTCTATAAGTGGTACCCCCTCATACAGCCCCATAGTGTCAGACATATCATCCGGGGGTTCATCCTCTATCACCACAACCACGTTCTCCAGGAAGCGTTGAAACTCCTCCGGTATGGCTGCCATTGCTCTCTTTATCAGGCGTTCAAACCTGCGATGAGATAAGCTACCTTTTCTTGTCATGACTGCGTAACCCTTCTTTGGTCGATTCTCTTAGTACGAAGGCTCTTTGTCAGTACTAATGTGCTACATCCCTGAAGTGTTGGTAGCAATTGCATGTCCTCGGTGACGTCTTCTACTGACGCAAGAGCCTCGATAGTCAGCTCTGCCAGCCGTTGCCTCCCGCGTGCCTGAATCATCATGATTACATCAGGTGGACCCTCTAGCACGTCTAGCAACTGCACGCCAGCCTTGCTCCGCAGGGTCTGAATTGCCTGTTCAGCCTTACCCTCCTTTACACTAAGAAGAACATATACCCTAGCATTCACCGAGCATCACCTTCTCCTCACATGGACTCTTGAGTTAGATGCCGGAGGCTTGACACTTCTGGAAAAAACCATGGCCGCAAGTGCCGGGCTTTTCCGTGTCAGGTCATCCAGGCTAAGTAGTCCTACTAGCTTACTGTCCTGCACTACTGGCATCACCTTGATGTCTCTATCCGCCATTACATTGATGGCGTGCCATATATCCTCACTGGGAGAGACGGTAGGACAGTCTTTGCTCATCACAGAGCTTGCAGATGTTGTACCTGGATTCCGTGATGTTGACACGACATTGACTGCGATATCTCTTTCAGTGCTGATTCCACGCAACTTCCCGTTCTCACAGACAGGAATCATGCTTGACCCGGATGTCTTCATCCACTGGGCTACCTCAATAGCTGAGGTGGAGAGTGTCACTGAGGTAACCTCAGTCATCATGACTCCTTTGACCGTTGTCATTTTTCCTTCCCGCAAGGTTAGCTCAAGCTACGCTAGTGGTCTTCTCCAGCCTCTTGCTGATTAGCTGCTCCTTTTGCGCGTGATATCCCAGTGCCATAAGTATGTCGCCTACAGCGTGTTCCCGCTCCAGCCGGTGCCGCATCGGCATCTCGGGATGAACCGCGTATCGATTGCGTCGCCCCTCCTTATGTCGGGCTAGATATCCGCCTGCCTCCAGCTCAGCGATTATCTTTTGCACCGCCCGGAGAGTGATACCGGCCTCCTGGGCAATCTCCTGAGTCGTGCTTTGAGGGTGTATTGCAATATAAGCAAGCACCCGTCCATGATTAGTTAGGAAAGTCCATTCTCCCTTCTTCAATTGGTCTCCTTCCCGTCTCGTTGACACAATGCCTGTGCTACTGTATAATATTTACGATATGCAATACGTGTATTATAATTCGTATATTATCATCATACAGCAGTTTTGTCAACAGACAATTTTAAGCTGGACCGACGTTTGATCAGGAGGGATTTCGGTGACCAAAATACCAAAATGCATGAGCACGCAGCATCCTGACAATGTGAATTCGCCGTTCTTCGCTGAAGACACCGAGCTCGGCGGTGAAGATGAGGTTCAGGAAGCCTATTATGCTTTCTCTCATCTAGGGTGTGATGAGCAGATGTGGGACTGCGAAGGCAAAGAAGTGGATACTTTTGTGGTCAAGAAGCTATTGACCAAACACGAATCCTTTTTCAAGGAAAGATTACTGGGGAGAGACCTGTTCATAACCTTGCGGGTTCCTAATCCAACCGTAGAAAAGGCAGAGGCAAAGATATTACTGGAAACTCTGGAAAGTATACCCAGGTCATTCGATGCCGCCAAATTATTCTACGGAGACGATACCCCGCCGATATTCGAAGTCATCTTACCCATGACCGCTTCTCCAAAGTGTCTGGACCGGGTTTACCGGTATTACAGCGACTTCGTGGTGGGCAAGAAGAACAAACCATTCAAAGAGGGAGATATCACCATAGCCGAATGGATCGGGGAATTCAAGCCAGAAAGGATTAATGTCATACCTCTTTTTGAGGATATGATACATATGCTGGATGCCCACAATATGACCAGGGAATATCTGAAGGACAAAGATGTAGAGTAT
>JBDRGD010000015.1:0-12040 GCA_043818095.1 Chloroflexota bacterium | reverse complement strand
TTAAAGAAACGCCGGAGCTGTCTCGTTCCGGCGTGCCGCCTTTGAGGGGCGCAGGCGCGCCCTGCGGGGGCTTACTTGTCCTCTACCCCTAAATCACGGAGGTAATCCACGGCATCCTGGACGGTGATGATTTTCTCGGCGTCTTCGTCCGGAATTTCGACTTTGCGCGTCGTATCGGTGAACTCTTCCTCGATGGACATGATAAGTTCCACGAGGTCCAGGGAGTCGGCGCCCAAATCTTCCACAAAGCTCGCCGTGGCGAGGACTTCCTTGTCATCAACACCGAGTTGTTCCACGACGATTGCTTTTATTCTGTCAAAGACCGTGGCCACTTTTTACCTCCTTAATTATCTGCTGGCGAAGGCACTTATCGAACCCAGCACCCCGTTCACGAACCTTGCCGAATTGTTACTGCCGAACCTCTTCGCCAGCTCAACTGCCTCATTGATGGCAACCTTAACTGATACCTTATTATCAAATAAAACCTCGAAGATTGCAAGCCTGAGGATATTACGGTCGACCAGCGCCAGCTGCGCCACGGGCCAGGCGGGGGCGAATTTCCGGATATGGCGGTCGATTTCCTCGCGGTGTTCGCCCACTCCGGCCACGAGCTCGCGGACGAAAGTACAGTTATCCTCGGACAATTTGGCTCTGGCGAGGAAACGTTCCAGCAACGCCTCTATCCCATGCCCCGCGGCATCCTGCTCGTAGAGCACCTGGAGGGCCAGTGCCCTCGCCTTCCGTCTTTCGCCAATCATCAGTATGCCGCTTCCAGATTCCCATTATAGCATACCGGCGCCTTCCGGGGACAAACCGGCACGCTGGGGCGGACAGGGGTTGAGGTAGATAACCCCCTCCCGGAAGAATTCCCACGCTTGACACTTGAGTAAGGGAATTGCTACACTTTTTCTGTCCCTCCATAGTCCCGGGCATTTTAACGGGGGTTACGGCATTGCCGCAGACAGGTATCCTTTACCATCCCATGGTGGACGCCACCCTGGCCAAGGCACAGGAAGTCCAGAAATTCCTCAGCGCCCGGGGCGTGGCGACCTGGCGGTGCTCGGCCTGGGACACCGCGGAAATCAGGAAACACCTGGAAGACACCGCGCTGGTATTAACCGTCGGCGGGGACGGCACGCTGCTGCGCGCGGCGCAGGCGGTCTACCCGTCCCGGGTCCCCATCACCGGCATCAACATGGGGCGGCTGGGTTTCATGACGGAGCTCAGCGCCGCGGAGGCCGCGGAAAAACTGCCCGACCTGCTGGCGGGCAAGGGCTGGGTGGACGCGCGGACGATGCTCAGCGTGACCCTGGCAGCGCCCCCGGCGAAAAGGCAGACCTTCACCGCTTTGAATGACGTCGTCATGGCGCGGGGCGCCATCGCCCGGATGGTGCGCATCACAGCCAGTATGGCCGACCAGCGTTTCGCCACTTACCGGGCGGACGGCGTGGTTGTCGCCACGGCTACCGGCAGCACGGGGTACGCGCTGGCGGCGGGCGGGGCCATTCTCTACCCCCGGTCCCCGGACTTCATCCTGGTGCCCGTGGCGGCGCACACCTCCGCCGCCTACGCTCTGGTCCTGCCGGCGGAAACAGTGCTCAAGCTCAGGATAGATACCGTCCACGAAGCGACGCTGAGCGTTGACGGCCACATCAACCGGCCCCTGCCGGACGGCGCGGAAATCACGGTGCGGCGGAGCCGTCACCAGACGCGTTTCCTGCGGATTCACCCGGAAGACCGTTTTTACCGTTCCCTGGAAGAAAAACTGAGAGGTAAAGAATAACTTGCGCAAGATAGAAAAAGCTACCATCGCCGATGTGCCCCTGATACACCAACTCATTAACGACTTCGCGGGCAAGGGAGAGATGCTCGCCCGCCCCATGAGCGAAATCTACGAGAGCATCCGCGACTTCTTTGTCGTCAAGGAAGACGGCCGGGTCATCGGCTGCGCCTCTCTGCACGTCAGCTGGGCGGACCTCGCCGAGGTAAGGTCCGTCGCGGTGGCGCGGGAATACCAGCACCAGGGGGTCGGCGATTTGCTGGTGAAAGCCTGCCTCGACGAGGCGGCGGGGCTCGGCATCCCCACCGTTTTCTGCTTCACCTACCAGCCGGCTTTTTTCCAGCGGCACCGCTTCGCGAACGTGGACAAGATGGAGCTGCCCCGCAAGGTCTGGACGGACTGTTACCGCTGCCCCAAGTTCCCCAACTGCGATGAAACCGCCCTCATCTGTCACCTGGAGGCAGCTTGAGCGAGGAAAGAACGCTTTCGCGCCGGACCGTCTTCCGGGGACAGATGGTCAACCTGCACGTCGATACCGTGGTCAAGCCCGACGGCAGCCGGGCCACCCGCGAGATTGTGGAACACGCCGACTGCGTGGCGATAATCGCGGTGGACAAAAATGGTGAAATCCTGCTGGTAAAGCAATACCGCCAGCCGGCAGGGAAGGAGCTGCTGGAAATCCCGGCGGGAGGCATCGAGCCCGGAGAGGCGCCGGAGGACGCGGTGCGGCGGGAGATGCAGGAAGAGACCGGCTTTTTCCCCGGAGAGGTCAAGCGCCTCGGCGGATTTTACTCGGCGCCCGGCTATGCCACGGAATACCTGGGGCTTTACCTGGCGCGGGGGCTGACCCCCCGCCCACTCGTCGCCGAGGACACGGACGAGATTGCGGTGGTCCGGGTGAAGTCTGCGGAGGTGCCCGGGCTGATACAGTCCGGGCGGATTGAAGACGCCAAGTCGATTGCCGGGCTGTTGCTTTACCTGCGCGGTTAGGTCTAGCCCATGGCGTCGGACAGCTTTCTACCCGCCAGCAGGTGCAGGTGCAGGTGCGGGACCATCTGCCCGCCCTCTTTCCCGCAGTTAATCACCAGCCGGTAACCGCTGTCGGCGAAACCGTACTGCCGCGCCAGCCTGTTCGCCACCATGACCATGTGCCCCACGGTCGCGGTGTCATCGTCCGCCAGTTGCGCCACGGAGGGGATATGGCGGCGGGTCACCACGAGGAGATGGGTAGGGGCGGCGGGATTGATGTCCGGGAAGACCACCACCTCATCGTCCTCATAGAGGAGCTTGGCGGGCAGCTGCCCCGCCACTATCTGGCAGAAAATGCAGTCCTTTTTCTCTGGAGCCATCTTAACCCTCCTGCATCCGGGCGATAACCGCAGTCGCCACCGCGGTAGTGGTCGCGGCGGGGGCGCCCGGCGGCAACATGTCGTAGGTCAGCGTTTTGCCCTCGCGGATGACCCCGGCAATCGCTTTCTCCAGGCGCGCCGCCGCCCCGCTTTCCCCCAGGTGGTGCAGCAGCATCACCCCGGAGAGCATCATCGCCATGGGATTGGTGCGGTCCTGTCCGGCATATTTCGGGGCGCTGCCGTGGGTGGGCTCGAAGACGGCGAACTCGTCGCCGAGGTTCGCCCCCGGCGCCAGCCCCAGCCCCCCGATGAGCCCCGCGCACAGGTCGGAAAGGATGTCCCCGTAGAGATTCGGCGCCACCACGACGTCGAACTGCTGCGGTTTCCGCACCAGCTGCATCGTCATGTTGTCCACGATAACGTCGTCGAAGGCAATGTCCGGGTATTCCCCGGCCACCGCGCGCGCCACCGCCAGGAAAAGCCCGTCCGAGAACTTCATGATGTTGGCCTTATGCACCGCGGTGACATGCTTCCTTCCGTGGGTGCGGGCGTGCTCGAAAGCGAAGCGGACGATGCGTCGGCTGCCCGCCTCGGAAATCATCTTCAGGCTGATGCCGGCGTCGGGGGGGATAGCGTCTTTCCTCAGGCGGTTGACAAGCTCCGCCAGCCGCGCCGTCTCCGCCGTCCCTTTCTCGAACTCGATGCCCGCGTAGAGGTCCTCCGTGTTCTCCCGGACGACGACGATGTCCACGTCCGGGTAAGGCGCCGGCGCCCCGGGATAGCTCTTGCAGGGGCGGAGGCAGGCATAGAGGTCGAGTTCCTGGCGCAGGGCGACGTTCACGCTGCGGAAGCCGGTGCCCACCGGGGTGGTCAGCGGGCCCTTGAGGGCGACGCGGTTCTTCCGGATGGAAGCCAGCACGTTGTCGGGGAGGGGAGTGCCGTACTGCGCCATGACACCGGCGCCGGCCTGGACCACGTCCCAACGGAAGGCAACGCCGGTGGCTTCCAGCACCCGCCGTGTCGCTCTGGAGACCTCGGGGCCGATGCCGTCGCCGGGGATGAGCGTCACCGCGTAAGGCATTAGCCGCCCCCCGCCGTCGGCGGAAAGCCGCCGTGTTTTTTAATGTAAGGAATGAGCCCGCCCTCGTCCAGGATCCGGAGCATCACCCCCGGAATCTTCCCGAAGGTCAGCTGCCGCCCGGTGGTCAGGTCCCTTACGACCCCCGCCGCCAGGTCAATCTCCAGTTCATCGCCGTCATTGATGCCGTCGGTATCGCAGACGAGCACGGGGAGACCCAGGTTGATGGCGTTGCGGAAGAAAATCCGCGCCACGGACTTCGCCAGCACCGCGCCCACCCCCGCCAGCTTCATCACCAGCGGGGCGTGCTCCCGGCTGGACCCCAGCCCGAAGTTGCTGCCCCCCACCACGAAGTCGCCCGGCTTTACCCGGTTGACGAAGGTGGCGTCGGCGTCCTCCAGCACATGCTTCGCCAGCTCCGGCAGGTTGCTGCGCAGGTGCGCGTAGCGTCCCGGGATAATCTGGTCCGTGGAGATGCCGTCGCCGAACTTGAAAGCCCTGCCCCGTAGCACCTACATCACCTCCCGGGGGTCGGTAATCTCGCCGCGCAGGGCGGTGGCGGCGGCGGTGGCGGCGCTCGCCAGGAAGATAAAGGCGCCGGGGTTCCCCATCCTCCCCGGGAAATTACGGTTCGCCGAGGAGAGGCAGGACTCGCCGTCGCCGAGTATTCCCTGGTGCAATCCCAGGCAGGGACCGCAGCCCGGCGGCAGGACCACCGCCCCGGCGTTCACCAGCGCCTGGAGGTAGCCCGCCTCGATTGCCTCCAGCAGCACCCCGCGGGAAGCCGGTCCCACCAGCAGCCGGGTGCCTGGGTGGCATTTTTTCCCCCGGAGAATCCCCGCCGCCACGGCTAAATCCTCGATGCGGCCGTTGGTGCAGGTGCCGATGACCACCTGGGCCATCTTCTGTCCCTGCAGCTCCCGCGCCGGGACGGTATTGTCCACGGTATGCGGCCGGGAGACCATCGGCTCCAGGGCCGCCGCGTCGATGGCTATCGTTTTTTCACAGGGGGCGTCCTCGTCACCCGCCAGCGGCCGGTAATCGTTACTCCGGCCCCGCGCCGCCAGGTATGCCCGGGTGACCTCGTCCGCGGCAAAGAGCCCCACCTTGGCGCCCGCCTCCACCGCCATGTTGGCGATGGTCAGACGGCCGGACATGTCCATGCGGCTGACGGCATCGCCGGTGAACTCCAGCGATTTATAGGTGGCGCCGTCCGCCCCCAGTTTCCCGATTAAAGAGAGAATAAGGTCTTTGGCGTACACCCCGCGCGGGAAATCGCCGGAAACGACAATCCGGAAGGTCTCCGGGACGCGGAACCAGGTCTTCCCCAGCGCCATGGCGACCGCCACGTCGGAAGAGCCCATGCCCGTGGCGAAAGCCCCCAGCGCCCCCGCGGTCACGGTGTGCGAGTCCGCCCCGACGATGATGTCTCCCGGGCGGGCGAAGTTTTCCGCCACCAGCTGATGACAGACGCCGTTGCCCACGTCGGAGAGGCGGCTGCCCGTCTCCGCGGCGAACTGCCGGAGGAGAATATGGTCGTTGGAGAGGGCGTTGTTGGGGCTGGGGGCGGCGTGGTCCAGGAAAAGCACCGTCCGCTCCGGGTTGGCCACCTTCCGGAAACCGGCCTCCCGGAACTGGCGGACGGTCAGCGGTCCGGTGGTGTCCTGCACGAAAGCCAGGTCCACCGGGGCGATGACCAGGTCCCCCGCCTTGACCTCCGTGCCGGAGCGATTGCTCAGGATTTTCTCCGCCAGCGTCTTCCCCATCTCTGCAGAATCTTAGCATATCCCCGATTTCACGGGCAAACGGGGAAAATAAATTGGTTCTGCAAATTGTCCGCTACCGCCCCGCCTTGCAAAATGTTGTAATATTTCTTTATTCTTATATGGATTGTTGAGGAAAGAAAATGAATAACAATACCCCGGAGAGAACTTCAGGAACGGCATTCCGCTGGGATGCTGAAGCGGACGTGGTCATCGTGGGATACGGCGGGGCCGGCGCCTGCGCGGCCATCGCCGGGCATGACGCCGGAGTAGAGACGCGCATTCTGGAGAAAGCCCCCGCCGGCGGGGGGAACACCGCCACCGCCGGTCCCGGTTTCACCGTGGCCCGCGACGTGGATGCGGCGGTCGAGTTTTATCGAGCCCTGACCTGGGGCACGGTTGACGAAGAACTGCTCCGGGCCATGGCGGAATCCACCCGGGCGCTGCCGGGGCTGCTGGAAAAGCTGGGTGCGGAAGTAAAGCTCCTGAAACACAAGCCGACGTGGTATGCCTCGTTCCCGGGGGCGGACGCCTTCCAGACGGTGCATCTGCCGCGCGCTGCAGGGCGGGGAGGGGATAAAACCCCGAAAATTCCCGGCGCCTGGCTGTTTCACCTGCTGGAAAACCAGGTGCGGAAACGTGGCGTCGCCGTCCATTATCAGACTCCGGCTACAGGACTTGTCCAGGACCCCCAAAGCCGGGAAGTCCTGGGGGTGAAAGCCGTCAGCGACGCCGGAAAGGAAATTTGCGTCAAAGCGCGGCACGGCGTTATTCTAGCGTGTGGCGGATTCGAGAATAACCGGGAGATGCTGACCCAGTTCCTGCCCTTTACGGTAGCGCTGCCCATATATCCGATGGGGACTCCGTATAATACGGGGGACGGGATACGAATGGCTGGTGGGGCCGGGGCCAGTCTGTGGCACATGACCAGCGTCGAGTTCGGTAACTTTGCCCCTAAAGCCCCGGGGGAAAAATTCGGACTGGGCTTCCGCCTAGTCAGGCGTCTGCCGGCAGGAGGCACCGCCATCTACGTTAACAAATACGGGCGCAGGTTCATGGACGAATCGCAACTGCTCAGCCACCGGAAAGAGTTTTTCCGGGTCCAGGCTTTCGATACGGAAAGTGCCGAGTACCCTAACATACCTTTCTTCATGGTCTTCGACGAGGCCTTCCGGAAAAGGGGGCCGCTCGTCGGCAGGAACGACAGCTGGTGGAACCTGCGGGACGTCTACCGCTGGAGCGATGATAACAGCGCGGAGATAGAGTCCGGCTGGATTGAGCGCGCCGATACGATTAACCAGTTAGCCGGCAGGATTAACGTGCCTCCGGAAGCGCTGGAGGCAACCGTACGCGAATATAACCGTGCTTGCGCGCAAAAAGAGGATACCGAGTTCGGGCGCGCCCGGGAGTGGCTGGTACCCATCGAGTCTCCCCCGTTCTACGCTACCGAGCTTTGCGAGCCGATTATCAATACGCAGGGCGGCCCGAAGCACGATGCCCGGGCCCGCGTGCTGGACGGGGAGGATAAGCCCATCCCGCGGCTGTTTGCCGCCGGTGAACTCGGCTCCATGTTCTTCCCGCTTTACCTGGTAGGGGGCAATGTCCCGGAGGCCCTGGCCTTTGGAACTATCGCGGGCGAGCAGGCCGCCGCCCTAGCGCCGTGGGATTGAGCGGACTGGCCCGGATGCATGTATAATCCGGAGCGGTGGTTTGTTTTTCCGGCGTTTTCCGTTACAATGGGAAAAGGCAGGTTTGGCCGGGGGACTACTCCAGGAGGAGGGCCGCGATGGAAACAACCCCTCCCGAAAGCGGGTTTGACGAGCTGCTGAGGCTTTCTCAGAATATCAACAAGGCCGAGCGGCAACAGACCCGGCGGGACGAGAGAACGGACGAGAAAAAACAGGTCATCCAGGGCCTGCGGGACATCAAGATTACGGTGGCGCTGGGCCAGCTGGAGCTGATGGCAGAGCCGGAGATGGTGGCGGCGGTCAGCGCGCTGCGGCAGAAACGAGGGAATGAAGACCTGCGCCGGCTGATACTGGGCATCGTGGATGACCTGGAGAAACGGGTGGACGATGCCGGTTCCGAAAAGGATATTGCCGCCACCGAGCGCCCGGTAAAGACCCTGGCGGTCCTGCTCGAGTTGCTGTTTTCCCTGGAATAGTTGCCCCGCCCTTATTTTCTCCTGCCGCCCGCCGGCGCTTTACGGCTGCGCCGCCTGCCTGGCGCACTACCCGGACATCGTCCCCTGAGGCCTACTCCGGGGGGCGCAGCCGGGACAGCTCCTGCCGGAGCAGGGCAATCTCCGAGGTCAGCTTGGTCAGCGTCTTTTTCTCGCTCTCGCTGCCCCTGACGAGGAAGGAAGCCAGGTTGGCGGTGACGCCGCTGAAAAAGGCGATTCCGCCCAGCATGAGCAAGATACCCACCACCCTGCCGGCGAGGGTCACCGGGACCATATCACCATAGCCCACGGTGGTGATGGTCACCACCGACCACCAGAGGGCGTCCTGAAAGGAGTGTATCGTAGCGCCGGGACCGCCTTCCACCGAGGCGACAATCGTGGCCGCGATGATGACCAGCCCCAGCCCGTAAATCAGCAGGAAATCGATGTTCACCAGACGCCGCATCCCCACCCAGGCGCGGGAGCCGAAGATGAAGATACGCAGTATCCGCAGGGGGCGGAAGAAGGGAACGACTACCACCAGGACTTCCAGCCAGTGCTTCTTCAGGTAAGTCCAGCGGTGAGTCGCCACCGCGGTTTTAATCCCGATGTCCAGGGCGAACAGTGCCCAGACGAAGGCATTGAGGGTGAGGAAGACGTCCTCCTCCGCCGGGGAGAGCGTCCAGACCATGGGCCCGATGAGCAGGGGAATCATCACGAAGGAGAGGACCAGCAGGGGCAGCTCCGTGGCGCGCTCAATGCGGTGCAGCAGTGCCTCCCGTTGGGTGGTATCCGGGATATGCATGTGGGCTACCCTCTTCATGTCATTGCCTCCTTCTCCCTGGTGTCGGGCTTTCCGGGTGGGGCATCAGCGCTTGAGGCGGGTGAGGTGGCCGATGTAGCCGCGCAATTTCTCCGGCTTTATCTCAAAGGGGCGGAACTTGACCGCCCGGCGCCGACCCCAGGTGAACCACCGCCGTGCCCAGAAGAAAAAGACGGCAGCCAGAATCGCGGTTGCCATGAAACCCAGGACGGCGAAATAGCCCCATCTCCAGTGCAGTTCGGGCATATACTCGAAGTTCATGCCGTAAATGCCCGCCAGCAGGGTCAGCGGCAGGAAAATAGTCGCCACGACGGACAGCACTTTCATGACTTCATTCTGTCCGTTGGCGACGGCGGAAAGATAGGTGGACAGGCTATTATCGGCGCGGTCGCGCAGCATCTGGTTCAGGTCCTCGATACGTATCAGGTGATCGAAAATATCCCGGTAGTAAATCCGCTGGTCCTTGCGTATCAGGTGGAACTCCCCCCGGCTGAAGCGGTTCATTATCTCCCGCTGCGGTGCCATAACGCGGTGAATGCGCTGTGTGGAGCGCTTCAGCTTCATAATCGCTTCCAGCGTGGACTTCCGGGGCTGGCGGATGGCTTCTTCCTCGATTTTGTCCGCGTCCTCGCTCATTTTATCGATGGTCGGCAGGACGTTGTCCACCAAGGCGTCAATCAGGGCATATGCCAGGAAGTCGGCGCCCCTTTTCATGAAATTGCGGTCCCGCTCCACCATCTGGCGGACCGCCTCGACGCTGTAGAGCGAAAAATTGTGGTTGGAGACCACGAAATGGTTACCGAGGAAGAGATTAAGCTCCGCCGTTTCCACGACGTCCACGTCCGCCTTCATGGTGTGATTGATGCCGTGCACTACCATGAAGAGGTAGTTCTCAAAATCGTCGATTTTCGGGGAGTGAATCAGGGGGCTGATGCAGTCCTCCACAGACAGGGGGTGGAAGTGGCAGACTTCCTCCAGGAATTTCCCGTCCTCTGCCGAGGTCTCCATGATGTCAATCCAGAGCATTCCCTGCTGCGAGGCGAACGCGGCCGCGGTCGCCGCGTCGTCGAGGTCGGTGTGCAGGGCGCCCGCCGGGTCCAGATAATAGGTCCTGAAAGGCATGGCTCACCTCCTTATCGGTCGTGGCGCGGTCGTCCCCGTGCCCGCCAGCAGCGCTACGGGGAAATTACCCAGCACCTGCGCCAGTGTCAGTCCTTTACCGCCGGGGGAAATGATTTTCTCCCCGGTGTAGATATGCCGCCATTCCGCCGGAGCGCCCGCCGGCAGTAACAGCCGGTCTTTTCCCCAGGCTTCCTCCCCCAGGGGGAAATGCGGAGGCCTGCTAAGGCGGGTGGTCAGGCGGGGGACGATGGTCAGCGCCCAGTCTTGCCCCCGCCGCCGCGCGAAGGCGACGAGGTTACTCTCCCGGTCTCCGGAAATTGACAGGGGCAGGTATTCCCCGTCCCGGAAGAGCGCCGGGTTCTCCCGGCGGAAGGACAGCGCCCGGCAGGTAACGTAAAGCTTGACGTTGCCGTCCCGCCAGCGGTCCAGCAGCTCCCGCGCCAGGGATAATTGTCCGGAGCTGTCCCCGGACAGCTGTGCGAGAACGCGGGCGCGATGGGAGAAGTCCACGGGGCGGCGGTTGTCCGGGTCCACCAGGCTGAAGTCCCAGAGCTCCGTGCCCTGGTAGAAGTCCGGGACGCCGGGGGCGGTGATTTTCAGCAGCACCTGGGACAGGGAGTTCAGCGCCCCGGAGAAAGCGATTTTCTCCCGGAAGGAATGAAAGTCCGCCGGGAACGGGTCTGCTCCGCGGTCGGCCAGCACGGCATCGAGGAAGCGGTCCAGGGCGTCCTCGTAGCGCCGCCGGGGGTTTAACCAGGAGGTGCGGGTCTTCGCCTCCCGCGCCGCTTTCCGGACGTAGGCTTTCAGGCGCTCACGGAACCCGGGGATTTCCGTCTCCGCCAGAGGCCAGGCGCCGACGAGCGTCTGGTAAAGGAAATACAGCATTTCCGGTTTCGGTACGGGCATTCCGCCGACGGTTATCCGGTGCGGCTCGTGCCACCGCTGCCAGCGTCGGACGTGCTCCTGCCATTCCCGCGGGATTTCCGAGAGAACGTTCAGCCGGGCGCGGATGTCCTCGGAGCGCTTGGTGTCGTGCGTCGCGGTGGCGTTGAGGGTGTGGGGACAAGCGCGCCCGCGCTCCCGGAGGAACCGGTGAAACCCGGCGGTATCGCACCCCGCGCCTGCCGGGTCCCCGCCCACCTCGTTGAGGGAGAGCAGCTTCCCGTAGCGGTAGAGCGCCGTATCCTCCACGCCCTTTGCCATGACGGCGCCGGTGAGCTGCTGCCAGCGCATCAGGAAATCACGCCGGGCCTTTTTCCGGCGGGGGGACAAAGAGGGGGGAAAACGCCGGAAAAGCACCTGCCGCAGGAGGTCCAGGGCGCCGGGAGAAAGCGCCGGTTCGCGCCGCTGCGCTTCCCGGAAAGCGGTTTCCAGGTAACGGCGGTCCGCGGCGGACACGCGCAGCGTCCGGACGTAAGTGCGGTAAACAGGCAGGCAGGCGGTGACCGCGGTCAGGGCTGCCCGCAAAGCCGGGCTGCCGGGACGGTCCGGGCCGGCAAGGCGGGACAGCCGCCGCGTTAAAGAGGCGACATCCGCCGGGAAAAGCTCGGCGAGGACCTGCCGCTTGCACTCGTAAACGATGTCGGTAAAGCTCCGGCGGTTTCCGGTAAATTCGGCGCGGACTTCCTCGAGGACACGGACTCCCTCCGGGTCGACGAACAGCCCGTTCAGGGCGTTGGTGAACTCGTAGCCCGTGGTGCCGGCGACGGGCCATGATTGCGGCAGGCGCTCGTCGCCGGAGAGGATTTTCTCGACGACGATATAGAAGCGCTGTGCGGGCCTGCCCTGCAGGCTTTTCAGGTAGTCCAGGGGGTCCAGGAGGCCGTCGATGTGGTCCACGCGCAGGCCGGTGACGCTTTCTTCCTGAAGCCGGCGGAGGAGCTGTCGGTGGCAAGCGGCGAACGCCGCAGGGTGTTCCATCCTCACCCCGACCAGGTCGCTGATGTCGAAGAAGCGCCGGTAGT
>JBDRGD010000014.1:0-2092 GCA_043818095.1 Chloroflexota bacterium | reverse complement strand
AGCGCCGTACCGATTCTATACGACCTGCTGAATCGCCAGCCGGACGTCCTCGCGGAAAGGGTCTACGCGCCGTGGGGGGACATGGCCGCACTCCTGCGCTCCCGCAAAATCCCCCTCTTCAGCCTGGAGTCCCGGCGCCCGCTGAAGGACTTTCACATTATCGGCTTCTCGCTGGGCTATGAACTGACCTATACCAACGTCCTGAATATGCTGGACCTGGCGGGGATACCGCTGCGGGCCGCCGAGCGGGACGATGCCCACCCGCTAATCATTGCCGGGGGTAGCTGCTGCCTGAACCCGGAGCCGATGGCGGACTTCATTGACGCCTTCGTCATCGGTGACGGGGAGGAGGTCTTGCTGGAATTCCTGGACGTCTTTCGCAGTCGGCAGGGACGGGGCAAAGATACCCTGCTGCGCCATCTGGCGGCGATTCCCGGCGTTTACGTGCCCCGCTTTTATGAATTGAGCTATCAGGCCGACGGGCGGCTGGGGAAAATCACTCCGGCGGCTGATGGGGTGAAATCCCGCGTCACGCGGCGGACAGTCGCCAAGCTGCTCCCACCGGTGACCAATCCGGTAGTTCCCTACCTTGAAGCAATTCACGACCGCGGGACCATTGAGATTCAGCGGGGGTGCACCTGCGGCTGCCGCTTCTGCCAGGCGGGCATCGTCTATCGCCCGCTGCGGGAGCGTTCCCAGGAGGAAGTGATCAAGGCTGCCGGCGAAATCATCAGCGCCTGCGGCTACGATGAGATTTCCCTGCTATCCCTGAATACCAGTGATTACCCCGGCATTGAGCAGCTGGTGACCAGCCTGGCCCGGCACTATCCCGACCTGGCCATATCCATCCCCAGCCTGCGTCTGGACACGTCGGCGGTCAACCTGATGGCGGCGCTGCCGGCCCGCAGTAAGACCGGCCTCACTTTTGCCCCGGAGGCGGGCAGCGAGCGACTGCGGCAGGTGATTAACAAGAATATTTCGGAAGACGATATCCTCTCAACGATTAATGCTGCCCTGTCCCGGGGCTGGCATAGCCTTAAGCTCTACTTTATGGTCGGGCTGCCTACGGAAACCCCGGAAGATATCGCGGGCATCGCGCAACTGGTGGGGAAAATCCGAAGCCTGGGTCGGGGGACAAGTGCTAAAACTCCCCAGATAAGAATCAGCGTGGCGACCTTCGTGCCCAAGCCGCATACCCCCTTTCAGTGGGTGGGGCAGGATGACGAATCGCAGTTGAACCTCAAGCAGGAGATGCTGAAGCGGGACTTGCCCCGCAAAGGAGTCAGCCTGTCCTGGCACGACCCCAAAGTAAGTCTGCTGGAAGCCGCCCTCTCCCGGGGGGACCGGCGGTTGGGTGGAGTTATCCATGAGGCATGGCGGCGGGGGGCCGCCTTTGACGCCTGGACCGAGTGTTTTAACTTCGAGGCATGGCTGAGTGCCTTTGCCGCGGCCGGACTTGAGCCTGGCTTTTATGCGCAGAGAGGGCGCGCCCTTGACGAGGTGCTCCCCTGGTCGCACATTGATACCGGCGTCAGCCAGGCCTTCCTGAAGGCGGAATATCGCCGTGCCCTGAAGGGTCAGGTAACGCAGGACTGCCGTTATGATGCCTGCAACGCCTGCGGCATCCAGCGCCGCTACCCTGATTGTGCACAGAAATTGCGGGGGCAGGGTGGGGGAAACCCCGGTCAGGCCTGACTGGCAAAGGCGGCGATGGCCACCAGCTTATCACCGGAGTCAAGCCGCATCAGCCGGACTCCCTGAGTATTCCGCCCCATTATCGTAATACCCTGCCTTGGGTCTTTCTCCTGCACGGGCGTGCGGGTGACAATGCCTGCCGCGGAGATAATCATCACCTGGTCTGTCAGCAGTACCTGGCGGGCCGCCACAACCTCGCCGGTCTTCTCGGTAGTCCTGAAGGTCAGCACCCCGCCCCCGGCCCGCTGCTGTCTGGGGTACTGGCCGAGGGGGCTGAGTTTGCCATAGCCCAGTTCCGTGAGTACCAGGAGGAAGCCTTCCGGGTGTACTCTGTCCATACTGACCACCCGGTCACCGGGCGAGAGGCGGATAGACCGTACCCCGCCGCTGGTGCGGG
>JBDRGD010000013.1:0-7313 GCA_043818095.1 Chloroflexota bacterium | reverse complement strand
CCATCCTCAGTTCGGATTGCAGGCTGAAACTCGCCTGCATGAAGTCGGAGTTGCTAGTAACCGCAGGTCAGCATACTGCGGTGAATACGTTCTCGGGCCTTGTACACACCGCCCGTCACGTCATGAAAGTCGGCAACACTTGAAACCGATGGGCTAACCCTGACTTGTCAGGGAGGCAGTCGCCGAAGGTGAGGCCGGTGATTGGGACGAAGTCGTAACAAGGTAGCCGTAGCGGAAGCTGCGGCTGGATCACCTCCTTTCTAGGGAGAAGAACTGAGTGGTTTACACTCTATTCTCCTAGGTCGGTCACTGACCCTCCTATACTAACTGTCAGTGTCTCCTTCCTTCCGCTATCCAGGGGTTAAGGTGCTTTCCTATTTGTAGCACACACAATACACTGGTATTTATACCCTCACCCCTTTGTCCCCCTCTCCAAACAGCGGCATCAGATTAAGCCCTTGATATCCTGTTCGGAGAGGGGGAATGGTTTATTATCAGGGAGGCTGCGCCTCCCTGTGACCTTCTTTATTCTTTACATAAACCGGGCGGGGTTGGGAAGGCACGCTCAAATATGTTACAATATCCCCGGGTGCAAAAACTCCTCCGGCATCATCAGGCCGGACTGCCCGGCTTTTATCCCTTCGGGACGGAAGCCCGCCAGTAACATTCGTTCTGCACTTTTCAGGACGGGTTAAAGAGATATGAATGCTAAAAGCATGTCCGTGTTTCTGGGGCTGAGCCTTTTACTGCTGGGCCTTGTGCTGAACGCAGGGTGTGCGCAAAAGGAGAATAAAATCGTGGCTCAAGACGGCAACACCGTAAAAGTGCACTACACGGGGACACTGGCCGACGGAACGTTATTTGATACCTCGCGGGGGCGGGAACCGCTGGAGTTCGCCCTGGGGGCGGGGCAGATGATTCCCGGCTTTGAGAACGCGGTTCGCGGCATGGCGGTGGGCGAAACCAAGAAGGTGACCCTTGCCCCGGAGGAAGCTTACGGGCCACGCCGGGAAGACCTGGCTCTGGAAATCGAACGCTCCAAGCTGCCGGAGGGAATGGACCCTGAGGTGGGGCAGCGCCTGCAAATGGTGCAGAATGACGGCCGGGCCATCGCGGTTACCGTTACCGCCGTGGCGGACACGACCATCACGATAGACGCCAACCACCCCCTCGCCGGGAAAGATTTGACCTTTGAAATAGAGGTCGTGGAAATCAGGTAGAGACTTGCTTTTTCCCGCTTTTTCCGATACAATTGGAGACGATTTGCGCGGGCCATTAGCTCAGTTGGTTAGAGCACAGTCCTGATAAGACTGGGGTCTCTGGTTCGAGTCCAGAATGGCCCACCATTCCACCCGGTTCCCTCAAAATGGCGGACTGCCCCTGCCGGACGGACATGGGTGAGCATCCTCCGCCAGCCGGAAAACGGCAGTAAGAGAGAGGAGCGCTGATGTCTCAAGGAACGATGACGATACTGGAGCCACGCGCCTGGGCGAAAAAGAAGACCGGCAAAGCCCCGGCGGCTCTGGCAGACCTGAAGGGAAAGACCATCGGCCTGCTGCGCAACCAGTGGCTGAGCGTCCCCATCATCTTCGACCGGATGGAAGAGCTGCTCCGTACCCGTTACGGCGTGGCAGGCGTGCGCAACTATGGGGACAAGGAAGGCGTGAGGACCCACGGCCCCATTACCCCCGCCGCCATCGTGGACGCCGTCAGCCGGGACTGCGATGCGCTCATCGTCGGGCTGGGCCATTGAGGGTCCTGCACGGGGTGGTGTAGCCACGTCACGGTAGAAGCGACCCGCCGGAATATCCCCGCCGCGGTACTGCTCACGGAGCATTTCCTCAGCGTCGCCCAGGTCCTTGCCCGGAGCCAGGGCATGCCCGCCATTCCCATCGTCCAGATTCCTTTCGACCCCGACCGCATGCCGCAGGACAGGGTCGAGAGGCTGGCGACGAAGGCCCTGGAAGAGGTGGTGGACATCTGGGCGCGGCCGTCAAAGGTGGACAACACCCGCCGCGTTATCCAGGAAAGCTGACCGCCGCGGGAAAGGAGCAAGCCATGACCCGAGAACTGAAATCGGCGCGAGTAGAAGTCCCGGATTCCCTGGAAGCGGTCTATGATTTGTCCCTCCAGGAACGGTGGGGCGACGGCCTGCCGATTGTTCCTCCCACGGAAGAAAGAGTCAACCATTTCCTGGAGCGCCTGGGCAGAGACCCCGGCGAGGTCATCGGCAAGGTTGGCCCTCTTTACGAGGAGGCGACGGTCGAGAACATCGTGGTGAACTGCGTCGCCGCCGGCTGCCGTCCGGAGTATGTTCCCGTGGTCATCGCCGCCGTGGAAGCGATGATTCAGCCGGAATTCTACCTCTGGGGCGTGCAGGGGACGAGCAGCACTCTATCGCCGGTAGCCATCATAAACGGCCCCATCCGCCAGGAACTGAACATCAATAGCGGGCACAACTGCCTGGGACAGGGCTGGCGTGCCAATGCCACCATCGGGCGGGCCATCCGCCTCATCCTGAACAACATCGGCGGCGGGATTCCCGGTGACATCGATAAAGCCACGCTGGGACAGCCCGCCAAGTACACCTTCTGCTTCGGCGAAAACGAGGAAGCCAGTCCCTGGGAGCCCCTGCACGTGGAGCGCGGCTTCTCCCCGGAACAGAGCACGGTCACCATGCATTCTTCTTACGGGGTCTACAGCCTGAAGCCGATGGTCGCCCAGCGCTCCGAGTCCTGGGCGCCGCTCATCGCGGACGCCATCATGATGAAAGGCGGCTGCGGCTGGCCCTTCGCTGCTAACGAGGAAAGCGGCCCCATCGCTATCGTTACCCCGGCCGTCGCGCAAACGTGGGCGCAAACGGACGGACTCTCCAAGCGGCAGGCGAAGGAGATTATCTGGCAGAACGCCTGGTTCAACGCCGATGAGCTCCATCCCGACCTGATAGAGCATACCGGGCGGGCGCTGGTGGTGGACGGCAAGATACGCTGCTGTCATCAACCGGAGGACATCATGCTGGTCGTCGCCGGGGCGGGGATACGCTATCACGCCATCGTCCTGCAGACCGGGTTCGGCAACGCCAGGCCGGTGACGAAAGCTATCAACCCCATCAAGGGTTAATCGGCATCGTTCGCCCGGCACGGCCGGGTTGTTCTATAATAGGGGAGTTCCATCGGTAGAGGATGCACGAACTGGCGATTACCCAGAGTCTGCTGGAACTGGTGCTGGCGGAGGCGCAGAAAGCCGGCGCGGAAAAGGTCCTGGAGGTCAACGTCGTTTTGGGGGAGATGTCCGGCGTGGTCGACCACTTTATCGAGTCTAATTTTTCCCTCCTGAGCCGGGACACGGCAGCCTCGGGCGCGCGGCTTACTTTCCATAAAGTTCCCCAGGAGGCGCGTTGCCGCCGCTGCGGGCACCTTTTTCACCCCGGGGACAGCCGGTGGGCCTGCCCCGAATGCCAGTCCCCGGAGATGGAGATAACCGCCGGCAGCGAGCTTTACGTGGAAAGCATCGAGGTGTCATGATGGAAATCAAGGTATTAAAGGAAATCCTGAGCACCAATAACCAGGTGGCGGCGCAGAACCGCATCCTCCTGGAACAGAAAAAGATTCTGGCCGTCAACCTGATGTCTTCGCCGGGCGCCGGCAAGACCACCTTTATCCTGGCGACCGCTGCGGCGCTCAAGGGAAAGGCGCGCGTGGGCGTTATCGAGGGGGATGTCAGCTCGAGCATCGATACCGAGAAGATAAGCCAGGCCGGAATGGACGCTATCCAGATAAATACCGGCGGAGAATGCCACCTCGATGCCGGGATGGTGCACGCCGCGTTGCAAAACCTGCCCCTCGACGATATCGATATTCTCTTTATCGAAAACGTGGGCAATCTCATCTGCCCCGGTGACTTCGACCTCGGGGAGCACTTGAAGGTGGTCATCAGCAGCACCCCGGAAGGCGATGACAAGCCGCACAAGTACCCGCTGCTTTTCACCATCGCTCACGGCATCATCATCAATAAAATCGATTTACTGCCGTACGTCAGCTTCTCCCAGGAGGCCTTTACCGGTGCCGTGCAGGGTATGAACGGGAAGGCAGCCCTGTTTCCCGTTTCCGGCGCCACCGGTGAGGGCATTCCGAAGTGGGCGGACTGGCTCCTGGAAAAGCGGCGCAGCCTTGCTTAGGGCTGAGGCGGCTTCACTTATTCGCTGATTATTGAGTAAAAACACCTATTGACATTCCCCATTTGCCGTGGTGTAATTAATTACGGAGCCTTTGGGAAACGGCCGACTTTAAGCTTCGGGAGGTGGAACATGAGGCTTCACGCGGTACTCGGGGTGTGGCAGGTTGATGTGTGAGGCCCTGCCGGAAGGCAGGGCGGGCGGAAACTCTGGCTCAGCCGGTTAAGAGTTAGAGGCGCTCCGAGGAGAGGCCTGCTACGGTGTCATCACCGCGCAGGGCTGAGTTAGGGGAAGAGACACAAGAGTAGGCGGGGGAGAAATCCTCCGCCTACTTTTATTTTGGGGTGGGGTTAATCGGTGGGGCGGTCCAGCTCGGTCTTTTCCAGCAGGCGCTGGTAATAGTTGGCGATGTCTTCGTCGTAAATATTCTTCTTCGCCTCGTTCAGCGGGGAGGTCAGGGCTTCATCGTATATCTTTTCGATGTCGGGCAGCAGGTCTACCAGGCTGAAGTTGTCCGTAGCGGGGGTGTTCTCCGTCTGGGCGGAGATGGGCAGCGCCGCCTGCATCCCGTAAAGAAGCACCGCGGCGCACACAATACCGGCGAAAAATCCAATTAACAGTTTCACCGTCATTCCTCCCGGTACGGTTACCACTATAACCATTTTGGCACGCCGGTATAAAGTTAGGGATAAATATCATAAAAAAGGAATAAAAGGGGATAAAGGTTTTATAAAGAGTCGGGCGTTAAGGCGCTTTCCTTGACACGCCAGGTGTTTCCTCATTACAATACGGCGGTATCGCGTGAAGAAATGATGACCGCCAGCTCCAGGGTAATACCCGCCGTTCTGACCGATGACCCCGGCGCTTTGTCCGATATGCTCCGGCTGGCCGGGAGCTTTACCGACTACGTGCAGATTGACATCATGGACGGCGAATTCGTGCCCTCGCGCAGCGTCACCGCCGTTCACCTGAAAAACCTGGGAATACCGGTCTTGTGGGAAGCGCACATCATGGTGCGGTCTCCGCAGGACTACCTGGCGGACTTCAAGCTGGCGGGAGCGAAAAAAGTTATCTTCCACTATGAGGCTGACCGCAGGCCGCTTGAGGTCATTGCCCGGGCGAGGGAGCTTTCCCTGGAGGTGGGGCTGGCGGTTAATCCCGAAACCGCGCTGGAGGCTTTCCTGCCCCTGGCGGAGAAGGTGGACAGCATCCTCTTCATGGCGGTCAATCCCGGCTTCTACGGCGCGCCCTTTATCCCGGAAGTGATGACGAAAATCGCGGCGTTCCGCGGCCTCCGTCCCGACTTTGCCACCGGCATCGACGGCGGCGTCAAGGAAGATAATGTCGGCATGATTGCCCGGAGTGGCGTGAACAATATCTACGTGGGCAGCGCCATCTTCCGGCAGGCAGACCCCGCGGCGGCCTTCCGCCGCCTTAACGCGCTGGCGCAGGGCGGCTAGTTCTCTTCCTCGTCCGCCCAGTGCTGCATCAGTTCTTTCAGGCGCTGTGCCAGCCGGGGACTGTTGCGCAGCCGCCCGATGAATACCGGGCACCCCTCCAGCAGGGAGTTCTGCGCCGCGGTGGCCATGCCGGAAAGCAGGTTCTGCATATTGAGGTCCATCTGCGGCGGCAGGGCCATGCCGGGCATGGATGATTCCAGTTGCTGGCGGATGTCCTCCGCGCTGAAACGCATCGGTATCACGCACGCCTTGTACCAGGGGCATTCCTGGCACTGGACGATTCCGTAAGCTTCGTTTAAAACGTCCCCCATGTTAACTTACCCCTCTCCGGTAATCGACCCGAGTCTTTTTTCAATTGCCGCTTTATCCGGGAAAGAGCCGATTACCACGTCCCTGATTATACCATCCGACGAGATAAAATAGGAGGTGGGGATACCGCGCAGGTTGTACTGGCGCGATACCTTCTGCCCGTCGTCGCGCAAAACGGTGAGTTTGTACCCGTTTTCCTCCAGGAAAGCCGTGATGACTTCCGGGGGCTCGTTGACGTTGACCGTCAGCACCACCAGCCCGGTGGATGCCCATGCCGGGTCGTTACTGATTTCATTGATATACGGCATTTCCTCACGGCAGGGCCCGCACCAGGAAGCCCAGAAGTTCAACAGCACCGGCCGTCCCAGGTAGTTACTCAGGGCCACCGGGACGCCGTCCTGGACCGGTAGCACGAAATCAGGCGCCTGATCGCCGATTCTTGTCCCGGTCGTCCCGGTCGGGCCGCTGGATGAAGGCCCGCCGAAAACGCAACCTCCGGCCGCCGCCGCGACGCTCAACGAAACCGCCAGCAGCAGGAACGCTGCCAGGATTCGTGATACGCTTTTCATCTTCTTCCCCTCCTTTACCGCCTTTTCAGCTTCCCAGTGCCGAGAACCAGTACAGGCTGTCCGTAAAGACCAGCACGCCTATGCCCACCAGTAACAACCCGCTCACCAACTGGAGAGCCCGGGAGTAACGCTGGAGGCGGCGCAGCCAGGGCCGGACGGCATCAAAGGCGAATCCCATGACCAGGAAAGGCAGCCCCAGGCCCAGGCAATAGACCAGCAGTAGCAGGGCGCCCTTCCAGACGGTGGCCGTCACGGCGGCCAGCATCAGAATACCGCCCAGTATCGGGCTGACGCAGGCGGTCCACCCCGCGGCGAAAGCCGCCCCGATAACCAGGGAGCGGAGGTAGCCGCCGGTGACCCCGAGGGCCGGCGCCAGGCGTTTTTCATAGTTAAGCCAGGGTATCTTCAGTGCCGCCAGCAGAAAGACCCCGAAAGCTACCAGCAGCCCCCCGGCAATCCTGTGCAGCAGGGTCGTGCTCAGGTCCAGGGCGTAGCCGGAAACGCCGGCGATAGCCCCCAGCGCGGTAAAGACCAGGCTGAAGCCGAGCACAAAGAAAAGAGAGTGCCCCACCAGCACGCCCCGTTTCCGGATGCCTTCAGTCTCCGGACCATACAGGCTGGCGAAATATACCGGGACCATCGGCAGGACGCACGGTGAGAGAAAAGAGAGCAGCCCGGCCCCGAATGCCGCCAGCACGGAAACATTATCCATACTGCTATTGTATAATTTGTCCGCTGCCGAATTCCAATAAAAAAGGGGAGAGAGGGGTCTCCTCTCTCCCCGGGCACACCGGCCTGTTC
>JBDRGD010000012.1:0-4762 GCA_043818095.1 Chloroflexota bacterium | reverse complement strand
TGAGCTACAGGCGCCTGAAGCTGGAAACAGGGCTTTTCAGACCTTCATTACTATACGCTGCGCTCCGATTACGTGTCAATAAACCGGCGTTCCGCCCGTTTGTAATTCCCGGTGAAAGCATCTATAATACCATCCTGATATGCGTTCCCGGAAAAGAGTTCCGGGAGACGGGAGGCTATTTTGCCGGACGATAGGGTAATTCTCATCACCGGCTGCTCCAGCGGCATGGGCATGGAGGCGGCGGTGGCTTTAGCGCGGAGAGGTCACAGGGTCTACGCCACCATGCGGGACCCGGGACGGCAGGGGGACCTCAAAAAGCGTTTTGCCGAGGAGGGGGCCTCGGGGGAAATCATGCGCCTGGACGTCACGGACGCTGCCTCGGTGGACGATTGCGTGCGCCATATCGAAAGTAAAGAGAAAAGGCTGGATGTGCTGATAAACAACGCCGGCATCGGCTTCAAAGGCACCCTGGAATCGGCTGCGATGGCAGAGATACAGGCGGTATTCGCCACCAATTTACAGGGGACGGTCCGGTGTATCCAGGCTGTCCTGCCGGTGATGAAACGGCAGAACTCCGGCCTTATCATCAACGTCAGCAGCGCCCTCGGCGTTATCGGTATCTCCTTCGCCTCGGTATATGTCGCCTCCAAGTTCGCCGTGGAAGGGCTGAGCGAGAGCCTGCACGAGGAACTGCGGCACTTCAGCATCAAAATCCGGCTTATCGAACCGGGGATAGTGGAGACCAGGTACGGCGCTAACGCTATCCGGGGGAGCCGGACATACGACCACGACGCCCCGTATCTTGGGGCGGAAAACGAGGCGAGAGCAGTCCGGGCGGGGCTGCCGCGCCAGAGCAGCCGGGAAGCGGCGCAGACGTTCGTCCGGGCGGTCGAGGACGAGTCGGCACGGTTCCGTTTCCCGGTAGGCGAAATCTACGCCCGGGCAATCCAGCGGAAGCTGGCGGACCCCGCCACGTTTACCCCGCTTTCGGCGTGACCGGCGTTTAACGCCCCTGCTTCGGCAGTTTGTACCAGTGCGGTTTGAAAGGCGGCCTGAGGCGGTATTCCGGCACGTACTGCTCCAGCCCCGCCCGGGGGTTCACGATGCAGCGGGTGGGCAGGCTGTTGCTGATGAACCGCAGGCAGCCGATGTTGCAGCGGAGGCACTTCACCGGGCGCTTGCCCGCGGCCGTCTTGTTCACCCACTCCGGGTCGGCAATCAGGGCCCTGCCCAGGGAGACCATGTCCGTCTGGCCGCTTTTCAGCGCCGCTTCCGCGTTATCCGGGTCGTGGATGGACGGCGTCATCACCGGTATCTTGAGCGCTTTCTTCAGGCTCACCGCCCAGGGGAGCATGGTACCGTCCTCGTTGGGAAAGAAGTATTTCAACGCCTCGTAAGAGCCGTCGGTAAGATGCAGGTAGTCGAGCATCGGCTCCAGTTCCTGGCAGATGCGCAGCACCTCCTCGTGGGGCAATCCTCCCGGCATCCGCTCGTCGCCGCTGATGCGCAGGCCCAGGACGAAGTCTTTCCCCACCTTTTCCCGGGCCCTGGTGACCGTGTTGCGGATGAACCGCGTCCGGTTCTCGAAGCTACCGCCGTATTCGTCGGTCCTTTTGTTGCTGCGCGGCGATAAGAACTGGTGGCCCAGGTAGCCGTGGCCCGTGTGGATTTCCGCCCCGTCAAAGCCGCATTCCTTCGCCAGCAGGGTGCCGTTCGCCCAGTATTCCTCCCGTTCCTTAATCTCCGCGATGTCCAGCACGGGCGGCACCGGGCCGTGCATCCTTTCCGCCCAGAAATAGGCCAGCCCCCTCTTTTCGTGTTCCTTCACCGATTTTTCCGGCAGCATGTCCGCCGTAGTCTCGTAGGGCACCGCGGACGGCGACCCGCCCTTCCCCTGGCGCCCGTTGCCGGAGACCACCTGGGCGAAGACCTTCGCGCCGAAGGCGTGGACCGTCTCCGCCACCTCGCTCATGCCCGGCTTGTGCACACGGTCGAAGAGGTGCGCGTGGCATATCATGAGAGCGGCCTCCTTGGGGTAAGTGTGGTGGGGTGCGGTGATAATCAGCCCGCAGCCGCCCTTCGCCGGCGCGGCATACCAGGCCTTGGTCTGCTCGCTGGCAAAACCGCCGGGATTAGCCTGGTAAGTGGCCATGGGCGCCATGGCAATCCGGTTCTTTATCTCGACGTTCCCTATTTTGACAGGCTTGAAGATAGCCTCGTACTTTATCGCCGGCATTTTTCCTCCTCCTTCTGGATGTTGTGAGTAAGCTTAGTCGAATGAAATAGATAAATCGGGCAAATCCCGGAGTCGAGTGTTCGTAAAAACGGTAGCATCATAATCGAAACCGGAATACTTTGTCAAGATTCCGGGGAAATGGGGACAAAGAGTATGTATGCGTTCGGGATGGTTGAAATCCGGCCCGCGTGAACTTGACATTCCCGGTTCGCCAATCTAAAGTGTCCATTACAGAGCGCGGGTGCGTAGCGCTGACGGGCGCAGAAAGGAAGGAAAAGTGGCCGGGTCAACAACTTTCCGGAGACTGCTCGAACCTTTGCAGATAAAGCAGGTGAGGTTGCGTAACCGGCTGGTGAAGACCCCCCAGGACATGGGGTACTCCGAGCCGGACGGGAGTGTATCGCTGCAAAACCTCGGCTATTATGAAGCCCTGGCGAAGGGGGGCGTGGGGGCGATAATCGTGGAACACGCCTGCATTGACGCTCCCCTGGGGAAGCGGCCCGGTATGATAAACGCGGATGAAGACAGATTTATCTCTTCGCTGGCGAAACTGGCTGAGGTGATTCACAGGCATGGTTGTCCGGTCTTCCAGCAGATAAACCACATGGGGACGCAATATGATTCCGCGTCTTCCGGTGTCGCTGCCTTAGCCCCCGCCGCCCTGAGCGAGGACTACATGCGCAGGACTTTCGGACGTATCCTTAACCTCCGGGAACTGACCGTTCCCGAAATCCAGCAGCTCGTGGCAAAATTCGCCGCGGCGGCGGAGCGGGTCAAAAAGGCAGGGTTCGATGGCGTGGAAATTCACGCGGACCACATGTATCTGCTGAACAACTTCCTGTCCCGGGTCTGGAACAAGCGCGACGATGAATATGGCAGCCAGACTTACGAAAACCGGACCCGCTTCGCGGTAGAGGTCCTGAAAGCAGCACGGGAGCGGGTAGGGCAGGACTTTGTCATCGGCGTCAAGATAAACGGGGCGGAATACGGAGAAGCCGAAGGCACGACATCCCGGGAAAGCCAGGCGATTGCCCGGATACTGGAAGCCGCCGGGGCGGACTACCTCAACGTCGCCGGAGACGGCTATCACCAGTATGTTCGTATTTCCCTCCCGGAGCAGATATTCTATCCCGAGCCGCCGAAGCCGATGCTGCCGGAGCTGGCGGGGCGGAGCGTTGCCGCGGGGATGTGCGCCAACCTTTCCGCGGCAATTAAAAAGGTGGTCTCGGTGCCGGTTATCAGCGTGGGCAGGCTGGACCCCGTCCTGGGGGAGCGGATGCTGCGGGAGGGTATGGCGGATGCCATCGCCTTGGGGAGGCGATTGTTCGCCGACCCGGAGCTTCCCAATAAAGTGGCGGAGGGAAGACCGGAGGACATCGCCCCGTGTACCGCCTGCGGCACCTGCGGAGACCGCGTTGTCCGGTACGAGCCTGTGGTATGCCAGGTGAACGCCGCTATCGGGAAAGAGTATGAATCGGGGATTACGATGGCCGAAAAGCGGAAAAGGGTGGTGGTGGTGGGTGGCGGCCCGTCGGGAATGGAGGCAGCGCGGGTAGCCGCGATGAGGGGACACGAGGTCACGCTTTACGAGAAGGCGAAGCGGCTGGGCGGCCTGTTGCCCCTGGCGGCGATGGTCGCGGGGGTGGATGTTTTCGACTTTCCCGCACTGGTCAGGTACCTGCAGGTCCAGATTATCAAGCTGGGAGTTAACATAAAGCTCGGCGAGGAATTCACACCGGAGACCGGCGAAAGGGTGAAGCCGGATGTGGTTATCCTGGCAACCGGGGGGCAGCCGGACACGCCCGGGATACCGGGTATCGAGAGGAGCAATGTCCTGAGGAGTGGCGACCTGCACCGGCGGGTCAGGCCTTATCTCCGGCGTTTTGGGCCCCGCTTCATGGCGCGCCTGACAAGGCTATGGTTACCCGTCGGGAAGAAGGTCCTGATTATCGGCGGGCTGATTCAAGGCTGTGAAACCGCTGAGTTCCTGGTCAAACGCGGCCGGAAGGTAACCATCGTGGAAAAGACCGACCAGCCGGGGGTCGGCATCCCGGACTACCCGTTCCGCGTGGCGCTGCTGAAATGGCTCGCGGAAAAGGGGACCGCCATCCTCACCGGGGTAAAGTTTCGGGAGATAACCGAAAGAGGCCTGGTAATCATTGACCGGGAGGGCATCGAGCGGACAATCGAGGCGGATACGATTCTGGTGGCGGTGCCACCGAAACCGAATATCGCTCTTCTCCGTGCGCTGGAAGGTAAAGTCCCCGAGGTCTATCTCATCGGCGACGGCAGGGAACCCCGCTTGATAATAGATGCCATCGCTGATGGCTTCCGGGTGGGGCGCGTGGTATAGGGAAAGCGGCAACTTGCCGGAATACCGTGCTATACTGGCGTGAAGTTCGTTGTCCGATTTCACGAGGGAGGCTAAGCCGTGACGACAAAGGGGAAACGGGGTATCGACCCGACCATGCTGGTGGTGGCGTGGAACCGCTTGAATACGATTAACCTGGAGATGGGGGAAAGGGT
>JBDRGD010000011.1:0-31243 GCA_043818095.1 Chloroflexota bacterium | reverse complement strand
GGGGAGGGGATGATGGATTGGATTACAAAAGAAATATCAATATCACTGTGGCAATTATTAACCATAGCGGTCTATGTAGTAACTGCTCACTCGTATGTGACCTATCGTTTAGCTAGGTCGGATGAACTGGACAAAATATGGCTTAAATTAAAAAGGGTCATTTCTGTGTTGCCATTGCCAATGAAGCCAAACCAAAATCAGCGGGTAGATAATAAAATCAATTATCCCCACAGTGATATTGACGGTCGCCTGCGAGACGTTGAAAGCCTGCAGAATCAGATAAATGACAATCCCCAACAGAAAAGCCCCAACGAACCAAGCCACAAACCATTTCATGGCGTCACTCTACCACAAGGGAAAAAGGCAAAGCAACCAAATGCAAATAAAACCCTTCTTTGAATTACTATTATTCATTGTTTTCGTCAGTATATAATGTTTAAATGCTTGCGGACTCTTTGCCAGACGAATCCTCATAGCACAAGAAATAAAACATCCCGGTGTCGATTTAGTGAGTACAATAGTCGTTCCTGATTTCCTTTTTTTTAATTACCATTTTTACGGTTGACTTATAAATATGGCATAGTCTATAATAACGCAATAATTCCATCCGGTTACAGGAGTTTTAGTGCTGAAAAAACTAATCGGCCTGGCCGTTTTCGTGGTGATTGTTATCATCATTGGCTTTGTTTTTTTTAATCTCCCGCAAAGGATAGGTCTGGCCCAGACACCAACGGAAAAACTCATCTCTGCCACGCCCGACCGTGAAGCGGCGGCAGCAATGATGGCTGACCTGAAGGTTGCAGGTACCGATACCGCAGGCATAGAGCTGTATATATTTCCGGTGATAGGCGATGAAGATAGTCCTTCCGATGATAACGTAGCTGTGGTAATCATAGATGAGGGGAAAGGGTTTGATTTCCGCAACTTCAACGAGCAAGATTTGATGAACTATATGGAAAAGCTATCGAGCGTGGGGCAAAGCGGTGGATATAACATCGAGCGGGTTGCCATATCTTACAGTGATAAGAGCGGTGATTCACTGATAACCCTCACCGCATCCACTGAGGCCATACTGAAATTTGCCAACGGTACTACCACCAGGGAGCAATTTCTGGAGGAAATGGAAGGCGAGGTAAATATAGCCGAGGTGGCAAAGAAAATTGCGGAGATGGCAAAGTGAAAAGCAGAATGATGTCCGTAAAGATAATTTCTATTCTCCTGGTAATATCATTACTGCCGTTGGGCTTCGCCGGTTGCGGTACTGCATTTGAGGATCTGTTTATAGGGATTCTTGTGGAATGGGCAAATGCCCAAGGTGTTAACCCCACAACCCCCGGTGGGGCGGTTAACCTGGCAAAGCGAACTGCCAGCGGTTCTACCGGTGACGAAGAGGCCGATTCTGCCATAGGTCTGATAAAAACAATACATGCTGTCCAGGTAGGCGACAGACTTATGGATGAGGGACGTGAGGAGCGGGATGCAGCAAAAATGGATGAGGCTATTGAGAGAAGGCCGAAAGACTGGACTTATCGTACCTCAAGGGCTGCTCTTGCCTTTGAGCAGGGTGACTATACTACCGCTCACCGTCAGTCTCAGGAAGCTTTTACTTTAGCAGTGAATCGAGGCAATAGTAAAGCTGAGAAGTTACGGTATTGTACACAGACTATCAATGAATTAGAAAGCGGTAATATTGTGCCCAATTCTATGGCTCAGGGCATCAGGGACGAGTATTACGAGTTGCTTGAAAATACGTATGGCAGGCGTTACCTTTTAACTGGAAACGAACATGATAACGAAATGCGTAAACACTATATACGTGCGCAGGGGAATTGGGAAAGGTAACCGAAAATCACAGCAGACTGATGCTCTCTAAGTTATTATCTGCACTTGATTGAAAAAGCAAACGGTATCAAATATCTGTACGCATGTCTGGACAAACATCCCGATGTTTTGCAGTGGTAGATAACAACTATAGCCCCCCTCCGGATTTGACTCTGCGCCCCTAAAAGGTTATATTGGTTACGGTGAACCGTAGCCGTATCGGATATGAATTTATTCAGCAAACAGCAGTTTATCGACACCTGACCATTCCGTAACCGGCCGCACCTGAAATTAAACCCCTCAAAATATCAAGCCCCCACCCGTTTCCATATTTTGCTCATTTTCAGGCATCAGGCCGGTTCCCGGAACAGATTGTGGCCGGAACGAAACCGGAAGGAGAATCTTAAAATTGGAAAAAGCAAACAGCCCTGCTCAGGACAGCCCCGCGGGCTTTATGGAAGCCGGGGCGGCGGCTGCCGCCCCGGCCATTTCTGACGGGCAGCGCAATGACTGGCACTGGCAGATAAGGCACGCCGTCCGGGACATCGCCACCATGGAAAGGGTCCTGGGCATCAAATTCAGCAAGACGAAAAGAAAGCAGCTCGAGGAGACCCTGCAGCGTTTCCCCATGTGCATTACCCCCTATTATCTCTCCCTGATAAACGCCCGGGACTATGAGAACGACCCCATCTTCAAGCAGAGCGTCCCCAGCATCCATGAGCTGAACGTGGACAAGTACGACCGCCCCCGACCCCCTGGAGGAGGACCGGGACAGCCCCGCGGCGGGCGTGACGCACCGCTACCCGGACAGGGTCCTCTTTCATATCTCCAACTCGTGCGCGATGTACTGCCGTCACTGCACCCGGAAGAGAAAAGTAGGTGACGTCGACCAGATGCTGACCCGGGACGACCTGAAGGAAGGCATCGACTATATCCGGAAGACCCCGGCGGTGCGGGATGTGCTGCTGTCCGGCGGCGACCCCTTCCTGCTTTCCGATGACATGCTGGACTGGATTCTTGGTGAAATCAGGAGCATCCCTCATGTTGAAGTCATCCGCATCGGCACCCGCACCCCCGTGGTGCTGCCCATGCGCATCACCCCGGACCTGACCGGTATCCTGAAAAAATACCACCCGCTCTGGGTCAACACCCATTTCAACCACCCCCGCGAGCTTACGGAAAGCTCGGCGCAGGCGCTGGCCCGGCTGGCGGATGCGGGCATCCCCCTGGGGAATCAGTCCGTCCTGCTGGCGGGCGTGAATGACTGCCCCCGCATCATCAAGGCCCTGGTCCATAAGCTCGTCCGGAACCGGGTGCGCCCCTACTACCTGTTCCAGTGCGACCTTTCCGAGGGGCTCAGCCACTTCCGGACATCGGTGAGCAAGGGCGTGGAAATCATGGAGAACATGATCGGCCATACCAGCGGCTTTGCCGTCCCTTCCTACGTCATCGATGCCCCCGGCGGCGGCGGTAAGATACCCGTGATGCCCGATTACGTTATCTCCCTGGCGCCGCAAAAGGTGGTCCTGAGAAACTATGAGGGGCTCATCACCACCTACCATGAACCCGCCGACTACCACACCCAGATTTGCGAGGACAACTGCGCCGACTGCAACCTGGACCTCGACCTGGAGGGCGCCAGCGAGGCCAAGGTGGTCGGCATCGCCAAAATCCTGGCGGACTACGACGAAGTCAATACCCTTATCCCGGAAAACACGGAGCGACTGGAACGGCGCCGGGAGGACTATGACCAGGTCATGGACATCGGCAAGTCCCTGGCGCAGCACGGCAGTAACAACGACCGTGTCTATCTCATGAATCTTGATACCGCCGACGCCGAAGGCATGCCGGAGACGCTGAACGCGATTGCCGCCCGGGAAAACTACGGGAAAATAAGCGTCAAGGTGCCGGAGAGGTTCCGGGAAATCTTCTCCCGGGCCGGTTACGACACCGAGGCCACCGTCCCGGGGCTTTACCGGGGAAGGGAAACCGGCTACTTCATGCGCCGCTTCCTCGACGATAAGAGGGCCGTGAAGCATAACGCCAGCCTGGTGGCGGACGTCTTGAAGAAGGCGCTGGCCAAGGAAACCGCGGAAAACATCGAAGAGGTCGAACCATACGTTATCCGCCCCTGCGCGCCGGATGACGCCCCCGCCATGGCCGAGCTCTACCGTGACGTTTTCCTCACCTATCCCTTCCCCATCGATAAGCCGGAATACATCATCAGCACGATGGAGGACCATATCAGCTATTTCGGCGCCTGGTTTGACGGCAAACTGGTGGCGCTCTCCTCCGCGGAGCAGTACCCGGAGAACCGCTTCGTGGAGATGACGGATTTTGCCACGCTCCCTTCCCACCAGGGCAAGGGGATCGCCTCCCTGCTGCTCAACGTCATGGAGAAGGCGATGCGGGAAAAGGGCTTCCTGACCAGCTATACCTCCGCCCGTGCCGCATCTTACGGGATGAACGGCGTCTTCTCCAAGGCGGGCTATCAATTCGGCGGGACGCTGGTAAACAACACCTGCATCAGCGGGCACATCGAGCATATGAATATCTGGTACAAGCCGCTGTAAAAAGCCTGAAACGGGAGGGAGGAAACGCTCCCCCTTTTCTTCTGCAATGAGACCCGCTGCCGGACAAAGTAGTATATTGTAAATGACGGCCGCGGAACAATGGGGGAGTCATGCTGACAGGCTTTGTGCGGAAGTATTGTTTCCCGGTAATCTTGCTGCTGCCGCTGCTGTTTACCGCGTGTTCCACCGCGCCTGTGCCACCCCTTCCCCCGGCGAACCCGGTGACGGCAAACCGGACCGTCCCGGCTAATGTCACGGCCTACTTCACCTACCGGGTAGTGAACCGGTTCCCCCATGCCCGGGATGCTTTCACCGAAGGGCTGGTGTTCACTGACGGCCAGCTGTATGAAGGGACCGGGCTTAACGGTAAATCCTCACTGCGCCGGGTGGCACTGGAGACCGGACGTGTCCTGGAGCAGCGTGACCTCCCGGATAAATACTTCGGGGAAGGCGTTGCCGTCTACGGCGATTACATCGTCCAGCTCACCTGGAAATCGCATACCGGTTTCGTTTACGACCGCCACGGCTCCGAGTTAACCGGAGAATTCAGTTATGCCACCGAGGGCTGGGGGATTACCCATGACGGCGAGCGCCTTATCATGAGCGACGGCACCTCTACCCTGTATTTCCTGGACCCGCAAACGTTCCGCACCACCGGGCACATTGATGTTTCCGATAACCTCAAGCCGGTGAAACGGCTGAATGAGCTGGAATATATCAACGGCCGGATTTACGCGAACGTCTGGCAGACGGACAAAATCGCGATAATAGACCCGGAGGACGGCCGGGTGACGGGATGGATAGACCTTTCCGGCATCCTGCCGCCGGAGGACCGTGGCGGCACCGATGTCCTCAACGGCATCGCCTACGACGCCGGGCAAGACCGCCTCTTCGTCACCGGCAAGCTGTGGCCCTGGCTGTTCGAGATTAAACTGGTAGAGAAGTAAAGATAACTGCGACTATTTTGTTAACAAAACGTTACGAATTCCTGGTACAATTTCGTTGACGCGCTTCGCCCGCTGCATTATTATTGATTACGCGATATCTGCAACGGGTGCGCTTTATCAGGGAGTACAGATAAAATGTTTGAAAAGACACTGGTCTGCCTTGACGGTTCTCCTACCGCGGAACATATCCTGCCCTATATCGCCGCGGAAAGAAGCTGTCTCCGGAAGGTGATTCTCCTCAAGGTGGTGGACACCGCGGGAATCAACCTGCCGCTGGGGGTGCCCGGAGGCACCGGGGGACCCATCCATACCCGGACGATGGACAAGCGCTTTCAGAAAGAGCTCTCCGAGATGCCCGCCTACCTGGAAAAGATGGCGCAGCCGCTCCGGGAAAAGGGCGTGGACGTGGAATGCGTCGTCCTCCAGGGAATACCCAGCCAGGCGATTATCGCTTATGCCGCCGACAACGCGGTGGGCCTTATCGCCATCGCCACGCACGGACACTCCGGGCTGAGACAGGCCACCATGGGCAGCACCGCGGAATACGTTCTTAAACACGGCGGCCTGCCGGTCCTGCTGGTGACGCCGCAGAAATAGCCGGCAACAGGCGTAACCCAAGGGGGAGCAGAGATGCTCCCCCTTTTTTGTTTTGCCTGACCGCACGCATCCCCATTCTCTCCAACCTGAAGAGGTGCTATAATCTAGTGCAGAGACACCGGATTTTTACGAGGAGCGGCAGTGGAAATCTCAGATGTGCACAAGAATACCAAGCTGATGGTCGACGGTAAACTTTACGCCGTGGAAGAGGCGGAGTTCGTCAAACCCGGCAAGGGGCGCGCGGTCTACCACCTCAAGCTGAAGAACATGACCGACGGCACCACCATCGAACGCAACTACCGCTCCGGCGACAAGGTAGAGGGAGTCAACATGAGAAGCCAGGAGGAGCAATACCTCTACCGTGAGGGTGACCATTACGTATTCATGGATACCAAGACCTTCGAGCAGCACCACGTCCCCGAGGACCTCATCGGCGATAAGAAGAACTTCCTCCGGGAAGGGATGCTCGTCACCGTGCAGACGATGGGCGATTCGCCTATCGACGTCACCCTGCCGAACTTCGTGGAGATGAAGGTCGTGGATAGCGAAGTCACCACCAGAACGGCGACGGTTACCCCGCAGATGAAAACATCCGTCCTGGAAACCGGCTACGTCATCGAGACCCCGTCCTTCATCAAGGAAGGCGATACTATCAGGGTCGATACGCGCTCCGGGACCTACGTGGAGCGGGTGACCGCCAAGAAATAGCGCATGACCGGGGACGAGAGACAGCGGCTCATCCGCCTCAAGCCTAACCTGCAGCGGCGCGCCCTGATTCACGATTCCATCCGCGCTTTCTTCCGGGCGGAGGACTTCCTGGAGGTAGAGACCCCGGTACGGGTGCCCTGCGTCGCCCCGGAGCCCTATATCAACACCTTTCGCAGCGAGGGCTGGTTTTTAGCCACCTCCCCGGAACTGCACATGAAACGCCTGCTCGCCGCCGGGTATCCCAAGCTCTTCCAGTTCAGCCGCTGCCTGCGCCGGGGAGAGCGGGGCCGCTGGCATAACCCGGAGTTCACCATGCTGGAGTGGTACCGCGCCGGCGCCGGCTACGCCGAGATTATCCTCGATACCGAAAAACTGCTGGTTGCGCTGGCGGACAGGCTCGGGCTCGGCCACATTATCCCCTACCGGGGCCGGAAAATCGATATCAGCCCGCCCTGGCCCAGGATAACCGTTGCGGAAGCCTTCCGCGCCGCCGCCGGCTGGGACCCCGTCACGGCTTACGACCCCGACCGCTTCGAGACCGATTTCCTGGACAAAGTGCTGCCCGGCCTTACCCCGGACCGGCCCGCCGTGCTCACCGGCTATCCCGCCGCCCTGGCATCGCTGGCCCGGCTCGACCCCGGCAATCCCCTCGTCGCCGAGCGCGCCGAGGTATTTATCGGCGGCCTGGAGCTGGCGAACGCCTACAGCGAGCTCAGGGACAGCCGCGAGCAGGAAGCGCGCTTTCAGGACGCTATCGACCAGATTCAGCGGGAACAGCCTCCGGCCCCGCCCATGCCCCGGACGTTCCTCGCGGCGCTGGCCCACCTCCCCGAGTGCGGCGGCATTGCCCTGGGCATCGACCGGCTGGCGATGCTCCTCTGTGACGCCGACTCTATCGACGAGGTCATGGCTTTCACCACGGATACCGCCTAGTATCCGGTGAGCCCGGAAAGCGGTCAGCATCTCCGTTTCAGGAGCACGGCCCCAATCCCGGGGACGATAACGATACCCGCCATTATTTGCAAATGCTTTGCATTTGCTTTATAATGAAAGTGTGGAGGGTAACGATGGCAGCCAGAGATGACGAAGCGGCGAATTCGGGGATGCGGAACACCCGCCAGCGCTCCCTGATTCTGGAGGTCATCCGGCGGGGACACCTTGACGCGGATGAAATCTACCGCCTCGCCCGCCGGCAGTACCCGCGCCTCTCCCTCTCCACCGTGTACCGCACGCTGCAAAAGCTGAAACGGATGGGCATGATTGAGGAGCTCCATTTCGACGAGGCCCACCATCATTACGAACTTAAAGGCAACGCCGAACACCACCACCTGGTCTGCTTGGGCTGCGGCAAGGTTATCGAGTTCCAGCACCCGCTCTCCCGCTACATCCGCCGCAACGTGGCGGCCGCCCGGGGATTCGACATCGCGGACACGGAAGTCAAGGTTTCCGGCTATTGCGCGGACTGCCGGAAGAAGTCGGGAAATAAATCCGGAAAAACGGATTGAGGTCAAGCGAAAATGAACATCAAGCAACTGGTCACGGGGGCACTGGGCCTGGGCCAGGGAGCAGGGAGCTGCCACGGAGCCGCTTCCGACCCGGTGGATACCGGCCTGAAGGAAATCGCCATCGTGGGCACGCCCAACGTGGGCAAGAGCGTTATCTTTCACCGGCTCACCGGGGTCTACGTGACTGTCTCCAACTACCCGGGGACCACGGTGGACGTGACGCGGGGCCGGGCCCGGCTTGCCGGGGAAATGGTATCGGTGGTGGACACCCCCGGGATGTACTCCCTGCTACCTATCACCGAGGAGGAGCGCGTCGCCCGGCGGCTGCTTTTCGAGGAGAAGCCACGGGCGGTCCTGCACGTGGTGGACGCCCGCAACCTGGAAAGGATGCTTTCCTTTACGATTCAGCTTATCGAGGCTGGTTTCCCGGTGGTCCTCGACCTGAACATGATGGACGAGGTCGAGTCGGCCGGCGGCCACATCGATACCGCCGCGCTGGAAAAGGCGCTCGGGATTCCCGTCGTCGCCACGGTAGCGACCACGGGGCGGGGACTGGCGGAATTACGCAGGAGGCTGGAGGATTATGTCCGCAGGGACTGTCCCGCTACGGTATGACGCGCAGATAGAAGACGCCCTCGGCCGGATTGAGGAGAAGCTGCGGGGAAACTACAGCATCTCCCGCCGGATGGTGGCCCTGCTCCTGCTACAGGATGACGCCGATATGGCGCAGCGGGTAGCGCGGCAGGACGCGGCGGTCTTTCCCGCCCTCCGCAGGATTGTGGCGGAAACGCAGTCCGGATTCAACCAGCCGCTGCACTATGTCATCGCGCTGCGACGGCAGCAGGAGGCGGAGCGTCTCAGCTCCGGCGCGGCCACCCGCGGCAGGAGAAGCGCCGGGTTCGCCGAGACGCTGAGCCGGCTCGCCATGCACCCCGTCTCCGGAACGCTGATACTGCTCTTCGTCCTGTATGTCGGTCTTTACCTTTTCGTGGGGGTATTCGGGGCGGGCACCCTCGTCGGCTTCTTTGAAAACACGGTCTTCGGGCAGTGGCTCAATCCCTGGATAACCGGCGTCGTGCAGCGCTTTATTCCCCTGGTCTGGCTGCAGAAGCTCTTCGTGGGGGAATTCGGGGTCATTACCCTTGGCCTGAGCTACGCGGTGGCCATCATCCTGCCCATCGTGACCACCTTCTTCCTGGCCTTTTCGGTCATCGAGGACAGCGGCTACCTGCCCCGGCTTTCCATGCTCATCGACCGTATTTTCAAGGCCATCGGCCTCAGCGGCCGGGCGGTGATACCGATGGTGCTGGGGCTGGGCTGCGATACCATGGCGACCATCGTGACGCGCACCCAGGAGACGAAGCGGGAACGGGTCATCACCACGCTGCTACTTGCCCTGGCGGTGCCCTGCTCAGCGCAGCTGGGGGTAATCTTCGCCATACTGAGCGGAAACTGGCGGGCACTCCTCGTCTGGGTGCTCGTGGTCCTGGCGGTGCTGCTGGCCGTCGGCTTCCTGGCGTCGCGGATACTCCCCGGCAGGAAGGCGACCTTCTACATGGAGATACCGCCCCTCCGCCTGCCGCGGCCCGGCAACGTGCTCGTCAAGACGTTGACGCGCCTGCAATGGTACCTGACGGAGGTGATACCATTTTTCCTCGCCGCCAGCGTTCTCCTCTGGGCGGGGGACCTGACGGGCATTTTCCCGTGGATTGTAAACGCCATGGAACCGCTGGTGCGCGCCATCGGGCTGCCGCAGCAGACGGCGCCGGTCTTTCTCTACGGTTTCTTCCGGCGGGACTTCGGCGCCGCCGGGCTCTACGACTTGCACAGCTCAGGGCTGATTGCCGGCGTGCCGCTGGTGGTCGCCGCGGTGACGCTCACACTGTTCATCCCCTGCATCGCCCAGTTCATGGTGATGCTCAAGGAGCGGGGCGTGAAGACGGCCCTGCTGATTGCCCTGTTCATCTTTCCCTTCGCCTTCGGGGTGGGGTATCTGCTGAACCTGGCGCTCACCGGCCTGGGGGTGACGCTGTGAAGTGCCCGCTGTGCGGCCTGGAGTTTAATCCCGATGAGGCGCAGGCGGCGTGCGCCAGCTGTCCTCTGGCGCGGGGCTGCCATCTGGTACGCTGCCCCAACTGCGGCTACGAGATACCGCGGGAGACCGGTCTGGTGAAATTGCTGAAATCATGGAGTAAAAAACATGGAACTGGACGAGAAGGCTGAAGAGCTCCTGGAAAATATCTGGATAGGCACGAGGGAGCACAACCGGGAGAACATGCCCCGGGCGGAAATCCCCACGGAAATCGCGGAACCGCTGGAGAAGCTGACCGCGACGGGCTATCTGGCAGTCACCGACGGCAAGGTGGGCCTGACTCCCCGCGGCGAGCCTGCCGCCCGCAACGTTATCCGGCGGCACCGTCTGGCGGAGCGCCTGCTGGCGGACGTACTGGATACCGGCGGGCCCACAATGCACGAAAAGGCGTGCAAGTTCGAGCACCTGCTGGACCGCGGACTGGATGAAAACATCTGCACGCTCCTCGGGCACCCCAAGATATGCCCCCACGGGAAGCCCATCCCTCCGGGGCGCTGCTGCCGCCAGCAGCGGGCGCCGCTGTCCAACCTGGTCTCGCCGCTCTCCCGGCTGAATCCCGGCCAGCAGGGACGGGTAGCTTACGTCCATGCCCCGCAAATCGAGCAGCTCCAGAAGCTGATGGCGATGGGCGTCCTCCCCGGAGCGCGTATCGCGCTGGCGCAGAGCTTCCCGTCCTACGTTTTCCGGGTGGGCGAGGCACAGTTCGCCGTGGACAACGAAATCGCGGAGGCGATTTACGTCCGGCTGCAGCAGGAGGAAGAGGTGCCGGAGACGGAAAAGAGCGGCGCGGGCCGGGGGCGGCGAATGAGAAAGCGACGCTTCGGGCTCTGGTAGCGCTACCTCGGGAAGCAGCTCACGCCGGGGGGGCGGTTACCGTCCAGCGGGATGATGGACACCTTCACCATGCTGCGGTCGATATCGAGCAGGCCCACGGTGCCCGTCTGGTTCAACTGGTGATTGGGCAGCGTGGCGCTGCCCGGATTGACGATAATCGTTCCCTGATGTTCCCGGACACCCGGCTGGTGAGTATGCCCGCAGACCACCAGGTCCACCCGGCGGCGGAAAATCTTTTCCGGCAAGGCTGACGGCAGCCGGAGACTGTGGACAAGCCCGACGGCAAGCCCATCGATATCAATCACGTGTTTTTCCTCCAGTCGCGGGTCCGCCCCCAGCGGGATACGCTGGCGGGCATCGCCGTCACCGTAGGCAGCATACACCGGCGCAATCGCCGCCAGCTCATCCAGGGCGGACGCGGCGTAGATATCCCCGGCGTGAAGGATGAGCCGGACGCCGGCAAAGACCGCCGGCAGCTGCGGGGGCAGCGTGCGGACGTTCAGGGGAATGTGCGTATCCGCGATAAGGCCGATTTTCACTTCCGGGCCCATGATAACAGAACCTTCTTCCGGTGTCATCCGGTCCCGCGGGGACGGGACGAAAGTCACAGACAGTCTGCAGCACCAAGCCGTATACTGGCATCAATGCCCGAGAAGAATAATATCCGCCGCCGAGACCCGGAAGTGCGGTGAAGGCCCTGTCCGGACCGGTGTTATCGTTGCCCGTTCCCTGCACATAAAGGGCTCTCCTTGACAATGATTTCGCGGATTTGAGACAATTGAACCATAAGAGGTGTAATATACAGGACTGATGCAAAGACGCTCTTCTTCTCGGAACGGTGATTGGCATGCGGGGCGGCTGCAATGTCCCAGTGAGTGGAGTATTATATGCGTCAGTATAGACCGTTATCACCCCTCCGTCCGCCGGACCCGGAACCCGCACCCCCTTCCCCACCGGGGAACCTGCGCCTGCGCCTGAAAAGCTTTTACTCCCGATTTCACAACGTTCTCTTTCTCGTTACCGGCATCCTCATCGCGCTGGCAGCGGTATATTTCTATGACATGGCCCAGCCGCCGCCCCAGGTCCTGACCCAGCGCGACATCGACCGCGCGGTGGAGCGGTCCCTGGAGACGATGCCGCCGCCGCCCTCTTACGCCGCCCAGGCCTACGAGAATATCCGTCCCTCGGTAGTGCGCATCCACTCTTCCATCCTGAAAGAAGGCGGCGAGACCGGGGACGCGCTGGGGACGGGCGTGGTGATTGATGAAGCGGGGACGATACTCACCAGTCTCCACGTCGTGAATGACGCGGTGGATATCCAGGTTATCTTCTGGGACGGCAGCGAGTCCCGGGCACGGCTTATCGGGGCAGACGCGGACAGCGACCTGGCCGTGCTGCTGCCGGATATTATCCCCGACGATTTACTACCGGCGACGCTCGCCAGCACGGCGGGTCTGCGCCCCGGCGATGAAATCGCGGTGGTGGGGAATCCCTTCGGCATCACCAACTCGGTATCCTCGGGGGTAATTTCCGGAATGGGGCGCAGTTTCCGCATGCCTGAGACCGGCGTCCAGCTGCATAACCTGATACAGTTCGATGCCGCGGTCAACCCCGGCAACTCCGGCGGTCCGCTGCTCAACCGCGACGGCGAGGTTATCGGTATCGTTACCGCGCTGCTCAACCCCGTCGATGAAGACTTCTTCATCGGCATCGGCTTCGCCGTGCCCATCGAGACCGCCATGGGGGCGGCGGGGGGAGGCCCACCGCTCTAGCGCGTCACGTGACGCTCAGGGTAAATCTACCTTGATTCAGGAGGAGAAACACATGACGGAAGAGATATTCCGTGATAAAGACACCCCGCTGATGGAGCAAATCCTCTACCAGGTCAAGAAAGTCATCGTGGGACAGGACCACCTGCTGGAGCGGGTGCTCATCGCCATGCTTTGCCAGGGGCACCTGCTCGTCGAGGGCGTGCCGGGACTGGCGAAGACCCTGACCATCAAGACGCTGGCGGAGGCGGTTCACGGGTCTTTCAAGCGTATCCAGTTCACCCCGGACCTCGTGCCCGCGGACCTCGTCGGCACCCGCATTTACAACCAGAAGACCGGGGAGTTCGCCACCTCGCTGGGCCCGGTCTTTACCAACCTGCTGCTCGCGGATGAAATCAACCGCGCCCCCGCCAAGGTGCAGAGCGCCCTGCTGGAGGTAATGCAGGAGCACCAGGTCACCATCGGCGGGGATACGTTCCACGTGCCGGAGCCGTTCCTGGTGATGGCCACGCAGAACCCCATCGAGACGGAGGGGACCTACCCCCTGCCGGAGGCGCAGGTGGACCGGTTCATGATGAAGGTCATCGTGGATTACCCCACCGAGAGCGACGAGTTCGTTATCGTCGAGCGGATGACCGGCACGCTGACGGCGGTACAGCCCGTGGCGACCACGGAGGAGCTGATAGCGCTGCGGCGGGCTGCGGAAAAGATATACGTGGACCCGTCACTGATGCAGTACGCCGTCCGCCTGGCGACGGCCACCCGCGAGCCCGACAAGTTCGGTATCCCGGACCTCAGCGGGTATATCATGTACGGCGCCAGCCCGCGCGCCTCCATCAACCTTATCGTGGGCGCCCGGGCGCTCGCTTTCGTCCGGGGACGCAGCTATGTTCTACCGCAGGACGTCGCCGACCTCGTCCTGGACGTGATGCGGCACCGCCTCGTCCTTTCCTTCGAGGCCCTGTCCGATGGCGTGACCGGTGACCAGATTCTGCAGCGGGTCCTGGAAAGCACCCCGGCCCCGGCGCAGCCGATGGAGACGACCAATGCAGCCGTCAACGCGGAATCCTGAAAAATATCTCCAGCGGCTGGATTGGTCGGTGGTGCGCCGCCTCGACGGCGCGCTGCAGGGGGACTACCGGACACTGTTCCAGGGGTTCGGGCTGGAGCTTTCGGACCTGCGCGAATATCAGGCCACGGATGACGTGCGCCATATCGACTGGAACGTCACCGCCCGCATGGATACCCCTTACGTCCGCCAGTACATCGAGGAGCGTGAGGTAACCGCCTGGTTCCTGCTGGACCTCAGCCCTTCCGTGGACTTCGGCACGGTGCAGACCCTCAAGCGCAACCTGCTTATCGATTTCGTCTCCGTGCTGGCGCGTCTCCTGGCGCGGCACGGCAACCGCGTGGGGGCGATACTTTACAGCGGTAAGGTGGATAAAGTTATTCCCGCTGGGGGCGGGAAGCCGCAGGTCCTGCACCTTATCGACAGCATCATGCGCCAGCCGCAGCAGGTCCATACCCCGCCCACGGACCTGTCGGCGTTGCTGGAAACGGCTTACCGCGTCATCCGCCGGAAGTCGCTGATATTCATCGTCTCCGATTTTATCAGCGCGCCCGGCTGGGACCGCCCCCTCACCCTGCTCACGCAGAAGCACGAGGTGCTGGCGGTCCGCCTTTATGACCCGAGAGAGATGGAGCTGCCGGACATCGGCACGGTCACCATGGAGGACGCCGAGACCGGAGAGCAGCTTTTCTTGGATACGCATGACCGGAAGTTCCGGGAGCGCTTCCGGGAAGCCGCCCTGCGGCGTGACTACGAGCGGGAAGTCACCTTCCGGCGCACCGGAGTGGACAAAATGGAGCTTTCCACGGAGGGTGACCTCGTGAAAGAGGTGCTCCGCTTCGCCACGCTGCGCAAGCAGCAGAAAAAAGCCCCGGCTTCTTTTAACCGGAAGAGTGTGCCTGCCCTGCCGCAGCGGCGGTAGGGGCAATGAGGAGGGGGTAAGGTATGTCATTTCTCTGGATACAGCTGTTATGGTTATTGTTACTGGTCCCGGTGCTCGTCGCCGCCTATGTTTTGCTGCAGCGCCGGCGGAAGAAATACGCCCTGCGCTATTCCAGTATCTCCCTGGTGAAAGAGGCCCTGGGACGCGGGCCCGGCATGCGCCGCCACATTCCGCCCCTTCTCTTCCTCATCGGCGTGATTACGATGATTGTCGCCGTGGCCCGCCCGGTGGCCACCATCACCCTGCCCTCGCAGCAGGCAACCGTCATCCTGGCGATAGATGTCTCCGGGAGCATGCGTGCCGAAGACGTGAAGCCGAACCGGATTGAAGCCGCCAAGTCCGCGGCGCGCCTTTTCGTGGAGAAACAGCCGCGTAACGTGCTCATCGGCGTCGTCTCCTTCAGCGGGGGCGCCTCGATCGTCCAGACGCCGACCATCGATAAGGAATCCGTGCTGGCGGCGATTAACCGCCTCGTGCCGCAGCGTCGGACCGCCATCGGCAGCGGCATCCTCACCTCCCTAGACGCGATTTTCGAGGAAGAGGAACCCGACCAGGCGTTAGACGTCAGCCCGTCCAACCGTGATGCGCCCCTGGCCCCGGAACCGCCGCCATCGCTGGCGCCGGAGCAGCGGAAGTCCTTTGCCCCGGCCGCGGTGATTCTGCTTAGCGACGGCGTGAGTACTACCGGTCCCAATCCCCTGGAGGTCGTGCCGGAAGCGATGAGCCGCGGGGTGCGCATTTATACCGTCGGCCTCGGAACCCCTGAGGGAACCATCCTGAACACCCGCGGATATTCCATTCGGGTGCGGCTGGATGAAGAGACGCTCAAGCGCATCGCGGAGCAGACGGACGGCAGCTACTTTAAGGCGGAAAACGAGACGGACCTGAGCAAAATCTACGGGGACCTGGGCACGCAGCTCGTCCTGAAGCCGGAGAAGACGGAAATAACCGCCGGGTTCACCGGCGCGGCGGTGGTGATACTGCTCGCCGCGGGGGTGCTTTCCATGCTCTGGTTCAACCGGCTGCCCTAGCCGGCATTGTGCCCGCCGCCGGGACGGCATATAATAGGCGCAACATGGTCTGGGAAATCATTTACCTGGCGGTGGGCTGCGGCGTGCTGGGGGTCTTCCTGACCTTCGTGATGCTCTTCGTGAGCCAGTATTTCCAGATCGATATCTTCCGCCACTGGTGGCTGCTGGCGGTCCCGATGGTGGTCTCCGTCACGGTGAACGTCATCCTCCTGGAGACGTTCCGCAGATACCGCCGGAAAAGACAGGGCTGAAGCGCTCTCCCCGGTCTAGAGGGGCCACTTTATCTGCGACACCGGCGGCTTTACCTCCCCGATGGGCGGCGCGTCCGGAATCACCGGCAGCAGCAAGTGGGAGGGCCGGGCGGCGTCATGATAAACGGTGTTCTCCGCGGGGACGGGCAGCGTTTCCACCGTGTGAATCGTGTGCTGCCGCGTCTGATACTCGGCGTCGTCGCTGGCAATCTGCACCCACACCTTGTGCCCGGCTTTGAAGGTGTGAAAGATGGGCGTGATTTCCACCTGGTATTCATAGATTTTACCCGGCTCGGGCGGCTCGGGGTCCCGGAAGGGATGGTAGGGCTGCCCGGGGGCGGACTTCGCCTCGTCCAGCCTGCGGAAGGAGGCCTTCAGGTTCCCCCGGCTGAGGAGAGTGACTTTGCCGTCGGGGGCAACGTCCCCTACCCGGACGAACCAGGCCGTGTCCCTTCCGGTGGATGAAGCGTGGAGTACCGCGCTCAGAGGCCCCCACACCCGCAGGTCCCGCTCCAGGGGCGGGGTGGCGTAAGCGAGAACAGGCTGCCCCGCGACGACGCGGTGCAGGCATTCGGGAATCGAGTATCTGTCCGGGGCCTCGTTCCCGGCGGGGTCTTCGCTGAGAAGCCCGTAGGGAGCTTCGGAAGCCGGGGAGGCGGGGTTGGCGCGCAGGTAGAACTTCGTCCATTCCGTCCGGGCGAGGGGGTATTCATTCTCGTAGCGCCAGTCCTTAGTAACCTCGTCGTAAATCGCCACCGGCGGCCCGTCCATGATGCCGTTTTCCACGCCTTTCAGCCAGTGGTCGAGCCACAGCAAAAGCAGTTCCTGCACGGCGGGGCTCTTCAGGAAGACAACGTTGGTGTGCGGTGAGGAAGGCGGCAGGACGAGGAGCTTCCGGGGGCCACGCAGCCGGCTGGCGACGTAAAGCTGCCCGCGGGAATGCAGGTAACCCTGCGCCGTGGCCATGTTCAGCACGGGGACCTTTATCTTCTCAATCTTCGCGGCGGCGGACCGCTCCCGGTAAAAGGGACCGTCCTCGGGGTGTTCGGCTATCTCTTTGAAAAACTCAGATGGCGGGAGCTTGCCCTCCACCGGTCCGGGCCAGAGACACTGGCGTATCAGGTCCACCCCCCAGAGGCTGACGAAAAACTGGAAGAAAATGCCGCCCTGGTAGCAGAGGTCACGGTAGATGTCCGTGCCGCCGTCGAAGGGGGCGATGCAGCGGAGGTGGGGCGGCTGCTGTGCCGCGGTGTAATACTGGCTCCAGGCGAAATAGGAATCGCCGATCATGCCGACGTTGCCGGTGCACCAGGGCTGGCTGGCAATCCCTTCCACCAGGTCGTAGCTGTCCTCCTGTTCCTTGGTGCCGAGGAAGCAGTACTGTCCCTGGGAAAAACCCGTCCCCCGGATGGAGGCGATGACGTGCACGTAGCCCCGCGGCACGAAGAAGCCGGTGGCGCCGGCTTCGATGGAGTGGGAAAGCTCCGGCGGCTCCTGCTGTATCTCCTTGATGTAGGGGGAGATGGAGAGGATGGCCGGGTATTTTCCGTCCTTCTCCGGGCGGTAGATATCCACGGCCAGCTTCACCCCGTCGCGCATGGGCACCATGACGTTCGGCTCCAGCCTGACCCCCGGGGGCGTTGCCGCCCTTGCCACAGGACAACTGTTCGCCATCATGACGCCCTCCTTATCACCGCCGACGGTGAAAAACCTGTCATTATTTTAACACCCGCGGCACTAAAGTCAAACCTGACTTTTCCCCCCGGACTTGACAGCCCCGCGCCCTTACCGATAAATTGGACTGGACTTACTTTCTCCAGGAGGTCAGTATGGCAAGTCAGACAGAGTGGGAGGTCTGCGTCCCCACCGCCCCCAGCCGGGCCGCCGCGGCGGCAACGGCATCCCGCCCGAAGACCCTCGCCGGCAAGAGAATCGGGCTTTTCTGGAACACCAAGCCCAACGGTGACGTGTTCCTGCTGCGCATCGGAGAGCTCCTCAAGGAGCGCTTCCCGGACGCAGAGCTGGTAAAGTTCTTCCCCGGCAAAGCGGACAGCGCCATCGGCGCCCCGGCGGCGGCCCTGAAAGACGCGGCGGAGAAATCCGACGTCCTGCTGCTCTCCACCGGGGATTGAGGCTCCTGCACGTCGTGGCTTGTCCACGATACGATTGACCTGGAAAAGATGGGCGTCCCCGCGGTGGCGGTGGTCACCACCCATTTCACCAACCTGGCGAAGGTGGTCGCGAAATCGCTGGGCGTCCCCAACGCCGCGATTGTCAGCGTGCCCCACCCCCTGGGGGGCATCCCGCCGGCGGAGGCGCGCGCCAAGGCCGATACCATGCTGGAGGAAGTGATTAACGCCCTCATCCACACCGGGGCGGCGGACAAGGCGGAGACGGCCACCCCCGCCTATCCCGCGGAGAAAATCAGGGTCAGCGGGGACTTCGCCGGGCTTTACCGGGCGCTTTATGACAAAGGCTGGACGGACGGCCTGCCGGTCATCCCGCCCGCGCCGGAATACGTGAAAGCAATGCTCAAGGGCACCAGCCATAAACCGGACGAGGTCGTGGGCGAACTGGCGCCGATGGGCGGCATCGCCACGGTGGAAAGAATCGCCATCAACGCCGTGATGGCGGGTTGCCGCCCGGAGTATTTCCCGGTGGTCCTCGCGGCGGTCAGCGCCATCTCCGACCCGGCGAATAACATGGCGGGGTGGGCGTCCACCACCGGTTCCAACTCCCCGCTGCTGATTATCAACGGTCCCGTGCGGCAGGAAATAGGACTGAACTGCGGGGGCAACGCCCTGGGCGCGGGGAACCAGGCCAACGCTACCATCGGGCGGGCCATCGGCCTGATGACGCATAACATCGGCGGCGCCAAGCCCCAGGTATCCGATATGACCACCCTCGGCGCGGCCTGGGAATATACCAACTGCCTCGGCGAGAACGAGGAAGCCCTGCCGAAAGGCTGGGGGCCCCTCGCCGCGGAGCGGGGTTTCGCCGCGGGCACGAGCACGGTGACGGTGAAAGCGATTAACTCGCAGGTAGACATCTTCGCCCACATCGCCGATGACTTCCGCATGATACTGGACACCACGGCGGCGAGCATCACGGGCCTCAACAACTTCGGCATCCTGAAAGACATGCAGCTGATTATCGGCTACAACCCGGAGGCGGCGACCCTCGCCGAGAAGGGCGGCTGGTCGAAAAAGGACATTCGGCAGTACCTCTTCGAGAAAGCGCGGCAGCCCCTGCACATCTGGAAGACCCTGGGGGACAACGCCGTGGCCGCGGAACTGATGCCGGAGGCGAAGACCGAGTCCGACGATTACATGATGCGCATGATTCCCCGCCCGGAGGACATTATCATCGCCGTCCTCGGCGGGCTGGGCAAGCACTCCACGTGGTGGCCCGGGGGGCAGGGCCAGGCGGTGACTCGGGCGGTAGACGAGTGGCGGTAGTCTTTGTTGAGATACGAGACGAATTCACCGGCGTAAGCTCGCTGTCCATTTCACGGAATCCCGTAGGTGCCGGTGTTGCCATCGAGAAATATCGGCAGGTGCGGCGGATAGAAAGTGGTATACATCAGCACTGCCGCCAGCAGTATGATGAAAAAGAGGGAAACCGCGCTCATATATTTGGGAAGTCCGGATGAATTCATTATCCGGTAGCTTATTAGCTGGCCCGCGATGACGGCAACCAGAAATATCAGGATATCGACTATCAGAATCTCTTCTCCAACGATTGCCGTATATCCGTAGAATGCCAGCCCCGTGATGACGGGTATCAGATAGACCGCCGCCGCTTTCGCCGTGAAAAAGTTATTCACCCGTCCCAGCAGGAACCGGTACTCGATGGCCGCGTAAAGACACATCGGCCAGAAGCCCTGTTTGAAGTGTTCCCAGACGCTTTCGTTCACCGAAGCGATAAGCCCGACCATCCGGGAATCGCCTGACCATTCAAAAACAAAGTGCAGCAAAGCGCCCAGAAGAAAGACGAAGATAATCCCGGCTAATTCCCACCTCAGAACGATGTTTTTCATTGTCTTAGCCTTAGAAATCAAATGCTGTAAATAATTATATTACCAAACTAGAAAAAGGCAAATACAATTATCTCATGGAGGCAAAGAAGCCGGTCAAATACGGGACCAGCCAGACTATCCAGACGAAGACACTGAAATGGTGAAAGCTGGTGATGGCCCTTTCATTTTTCAGAGCCAGGACGGCGCTGGCCCAGACCGCATGCACCAGCATCAGCATAATGGCGACTATCCCGGTCACGCTGTGGATGTCTGAGCCGATTCCCCCGGCCATGTCGAACATGATACCCGTGCCGGTAGTATCAAAAACCAGTCCGCCCCAGAAGAAGACCAGGTGCCAGGCTTTCAGTCTGCCGGTAATCTTTTCGGACCAGACGCCGACGGAATAGAATACGAGCGCCAGACTGATGAATACGGTCGAGATGACTAATTCAAACGTCATATTACGATTGATTATAACATACTGTTAGACAAGCCCCCCCAACATAAAAGTACCAGCAAAACGGTATGACGAACGGGCCATTGCAATCCGTGCCCCGGCGGCTAAAAATGAAGTTGTGTCAGGCAGACCGCAGGCTGCCGGAGTCAGGCATGATTAAGGTCACGGAACGCGCCGGGTGCGAACTGAAACGCTTACTGGACTCCCACACCGATAACTGGTGCGCATGCCTGCGCCTCATGGGGAGAAGCCAGAACAAGCTGGGACTGGGTATCGACATCGAGATGCCCGGCGACCAGGTCATCGAGCACGAAGGCGTGCGCGTGCTGCTGGTGGAACAAGAGCTCTCCCGGCGCCTTGACGGGATAGCCATCGACGCCGAAGTCACCACGGAGGGCGTCCGCCTCGTCGTCCTGGAAGACTGAGCGCCCCCCCGGCCGGCGCCGCGGGGATTGACAAATCAGGCGCATAACGGTTAGACTTTTACGTTCCGATAAGAGGGATGGTGTCAGGATGAAGGGAAAAGCGGGACTCCTCCGGACGGGCCGGCTGCTGCTGGTGCTCCTCGTCGTGTCCACTGCGGCCAGCGCGTTTCCGGCGTCCGGCCAGGAAGGACGGGCTCTCGACCTCCAGCCGGCAAAGGCTCGCATCGGCAAGACCGTCAGCATCAGCGGAACGGGCTTCAACAAGAGCACCGGCTCCTCGGATAAATACGCGGCAGTCTATTTCTCCAGTCAGCCGGCGACCACCTCCGAAGACATCGGCGCTGAAGTGAGCGTTTACGCACGCGTGGTGGACGTTGTCTGGCTGGACGAGGACGGCGCCTTCACGACCGACTTTACCGTGCCGGCGATGATGAGCGACGGTTCCCTGAAAAAGGAGGTCAGCGGCGGGACCTACTACGTTTATGTCTGCCACTACATCGGCGAGACCATCACGCCACGCATCTCCGCGGTTGCGGAATTCACCGTAGCCGCCGGGGAAATCGTCCTCGCCCCCTCCCGGGGCACCCCCGGCACGGCGGTCACCATCACCGGCAATTTTTTCACCCCGGAAGCCTACCTCACGATTGAGTATGATGGTCAGGAGGTCGGCATCAACCAGGGTGACAGCCGCGCGGACAGCAAAGGCGACTTTACCACCGCGATTGCCGCCCCCGTGAGCATTGCCGGCCGGCATACCATCTCGGTCCACGGCGAGGGCGAAACCGCCGAGGCGGTGTTCACCATCGAGCCCGAGGTCTTCCTGGAACGGACCTCCGGAGAAGCGGGAGAAACGGTCAGCGTGACGGGCGACGGTTTTGCTCCACAGCGTACCGTGACGCTGCTCTTCAACTTTCGCAATGTCGCCACCGTGCGGACGGACGCCGTCGGCAGCTTCGCTTCCAGCTTCAGCGTACCGGACCTGGAAGCCGGAATCTATGACGTGGAAATCCGCGACGTGAACAACAACGCCGACATGGCGAAGTTCACCGTGGTGGTGCCCCCCACCTCGACATCTCCCACCCCCCCTCCACCAACGCCTTCCCCGACCATCACCGCCGATATCTCCGCCGGCAGCGCCGGCGTCGAGGTGACGCTCAGCGGCGCCAATTTCCCGGCGAAAACGCTGGTCGCCATCAGCTATGACGGCGACCCCGTTGCCCAGTCCTCCACGGACACCGGCGGCAGCTTCCTCACCGTGTTCGTCGTCCCGGTAAGCCGCCACGGCGAGCATACCATCACGGCGGAAGGCGGCGGGGCCAGCGCCGAGACCGTCTTCATCATCGAGGAAAAGCCTCCACCCTCACCCCTGCCACTGGAGCCGGTATCCGCTATCAAGGTCGACCAGCCGCTGATTTTCGACTGGGAAGACGTTAGCGATGAAAGTCCCCCGGTGACCTATGATTTGCAGATTGCCTCCAACAACGACTTCGATATCATCGCGCTGCTGATGGAACGGAAGGGGCTGACCGCCTCGAACTTCACCCCCACCAGGGCCGAGGCCGCCCGGCTGACCGTCCGGAAAGCGCCCTATTACTGGCGGGTGCGCGCGATTGACAGCGCGGGGAATGTCGGCCCGTGGTCTTCCGCCACGGCGTTTTCCATCGTCAGCGCCACCGATGATTTCAACCGGATAATCTACATCGTGGTCGGGGCGGTGGGGGCGCTGCTGTTCGTCTTGTTTTCCTCGAAGCTCTTCAAGAAGAAGTAGCCGCCGCGTCACGCCTGGTCCATGTCCATGCCCCGGGGGACGACGACGACGCCCAGGGGAGAAATGGTGCATCCCCGCCTCCGGTCCGCGTCCTCGTCATAGCCCACCGTGGCATTCGCCCGGATTTTCACCTCTTTATCGATAATGGCGTGCCGTACCCGTGCGCCGGGCTCGATGGTCACATCGTCCAGCACCACGGAATCATCGATGACGGCGTCTTTCTCCACGATAACCCCCGGGGACAGGATGGAGCGCTGCACCAGGCCGCCGCTGATGATGCAGCCGTCCGAGACCATGGACTCCAGCGTCCGGCCACCGATGATGCATTTGCTCGGCGGGAGGGACCGCTCGAAAGTCCGGAAGACCCACTTCTCCGTATAGAGGTTGAACAGGGGGTCCACGCCGATGAGGTCCATGTTCGCCGCGTAGAAAGAATCGATGGAGCCCACGTCACGCCAGTATGACGAGTCCCGCGTCCGTTCCACCACCACCCGGTTCCGGCGCCCGTTTTCCACCTTGACCATCACATCCTCGATGCTGTTCCTCTCGGCGAAGTCATACAGCAGGATATCGGACCGCTTGCCGACCATCTGCGGGATGATGTCTTTCCCGAAGTCGTCCTCTTCCCCCTGCAGGGATTCCAGCAGGACCTCAGTGCGGAAGATATAGATGCCCATGGAGGCCAGCGCGCTGGCGTCATCCCCGGGGACGGTCTGCGGCTCGGCCGGCTTCTCCTCGAAGCCGATGACCCGGGAGTCCCCATCCACGGTAAAGACCCCGAGCGTCCCCGCGGCCTGTTCCCGGGGGACGCGGACGGCGGAGATGGTCATGCCCGCCTTGTTCTCCTTGTGAAAGGCAATCATCTGCCGGTAGTTCATCTTGTAAACGTGGTCGCCGGAGAGTATCAGGACATGCTCAAAGTTCTTCCCACGGAGCAGGTCCAGGTTCTGGCGGATAGCATCGGCGGTGCCCTGGTACCACTCTTCGCCGATTTTCTGCTGGGCGGGCACGCAGTAAATATACTCGCCCAGGCGGGAGCTTGATATTCCCCAGCCCTCCTGGATATGACGCTGCAGGGACCAGGAGCGGTACTGGACGAGGACAAATATCTGGCGGATATCGGAGTTGATGCAGTTGCTCAGAGGGAAATCAATCAGCCGATACTTCCCGGCGAAGGGCACGGCAGGCTTGGACCGCACCTTGGTCAGCGGTTGTAGCCTTTCACCGGTACCCCCTGCGAGAATAATGGTCAGAATTCGGTCCATAGATGTTTCTTTTTCTCCTACAGCAACCACAGGCTACTAATGCTCCTCATTAATTATAACAGATAGCACAAGGCACGGGCAGCAGGCGGTACTTAAAAAATACCCCCATGCCCTTGATATATATATGCGAATATTGTAATATGTTAATGTCATCATCGGGCAGGGAGGAGACACGGTGAAAGAAGAAGAACTCAAGATGGAAGTGCTGAAGATGCAGGCGGAGCTGTGCAAAGCCCTGGCGGACCCGAAACGCCTCCACATCATCCACGAACTGCGGAAAGGTGAAAAGACAGTCGGGGAGCTGACCGAGAGCCTGGGGCTCAAACAGTCGAACACCTCGCAGCACCTTGCCGTGATGCGCCGGCTCGGCGTCGTTTCCCCCCGCAAGGAGGGCAGCACCGTTTACTACCGCCTGAGCAATGCGAAGATAGCGGACGCCTGTGACCTGGTGCAGAAGGTCATCGCCGAGCAACTCCGGGAAAACCAGCTGCTCTCCAGTCTCATGTAGCCGGATAAGACAGAAAAAGGGAGGCACCATGAAAATCAACGCCAAGCTACGAGCGGAACTCCAAGGGATGTTTGACGGGCGGGTATCCTTCCGCCGGGTGGAAAGGAAGCTCTACGGGCATGACATCGCCGCGGTACCGGGAATGGTCAAGATGCTCATCGGCAAGACCGTCCCGGAAGCGGTGGTCCAGCCGGAAAACGAGGCAGAGCTGGTCAAACTGGCCCGCTGGGCGGTGGCGCACCGTGTCCCCCTGACCCCCCGCGGGAAAGCCTCCTCCGGTTACGGCGGCGTGCTGCCGGTGAAGGGCGGTGTCGTCGTGGACTTCTACCGGATGCGGGCGCTGAAGCACGTTGACCCGGAGAAGCAGACCGTCACCGTAGAAGCCGGCGCGGTCTGGGAGAAGCTGGACCAGGAACTGGCCAGGCAAGGTCTGACCCTCCGGCTCTACCCCTCCAGCTACCCCGCGGCAACGGTGGGCGGCTGGGTGGCGCAGGGCGGGGCGGGCATCGGCTCTTTTGAAGCCGGGTGGTTCCGCCGGAACCTGGTCGGCGTCCGCGCGGTCCTGCCGAACGGCACGGTGCGGGAGTTCCGCGGGGATGACCTTGACCTGGTGTACGCCGCGGAGGGCACTACCGGGCTTATCAGCGAGGTCACCCTCCTCGTCCAGCCGCTGGCAGAAATGGCGGTGGCGGCCGTCGGCTGCCCCGATGCCCCGCACCTCCAGGCGCTGGTACAGGATATCGTCGACCGCCACCTCCCCGTCTGGTCGCTGATGTTCATCAATCCGCGCATGGCGGAACTGAAAAACAAGGCCCCCCTGCTGGAGCACCTGGACCATCCCGTCGAGGAGAGGGTGCTCCTGCCCGCTTCTTACATCGTGTCCCTGGCCTTCCGTGAAAAAGACCGGGACGCTATCATGAATGCGCTGCCGGAAATCATGAAACCGCACCAGGCGGAACTCCTCAGCGAGCGTATCGCCGAGCACGAGTGGCACAACCGCTTCAAGATAATGCTCGTCAAGCGCCTCGGTCCCAGCCTGGTCCCCGCCGAGTTCGTCATTCCCCTCACGGAACTGGGCGGCACCATGAATGAGATTGAGAACGTGGTCAACCAGCCGGTGGTCAAGGAGGGCATCGTCATCCCGGACGGCGCCCACGGAAAGCCGGAGGTGGTCGTCCTCGGCTTTATCCCCAGCGACCAGCGCCGCTTCAGCTACAACTTCGTCTTCCCCCTGGCGCTGACCATCATGAAAATCGCGGAGAAGCACGGCGGACGTCCCTATTCCCCCGGTCTCTACTTCGCGAAACAGGCCCCGGTCATCCTCGGGAAAGACGCCTACGCGCGCCTGAAAGCCTTCAAGAAAGAGGCGGACCCCGCCGGGGTTTTCAATCCCGGCAAGGTCACCGGCGGCAACCTCATCGGCACCGCCATGACGGCCGCCCGCGCCTTCGAATCCCTGCTCCGCCCCCTGGGCAACCGCGTTATCACCCGCCTGGGCGAGAGGCCCTCAAAGGCGATACGGGGGATTCCCGCGGATATCGCCTGGTACGCCTACGGCTGCTCCCAGTGCGGCTACTGCATCGGGGAGTGCGACCAGTTTTACGGGCGCGGCTGGGAGAGCCAGAGCCCCCGCGGCAAGTGGTACTGGCTGCGGGAATACATGGAAGGACGCGAGGACTGGGACCAGGAGGTGGTGGATACCTTCATCGCCTGCACCACCTGCGAGCTGTGCAACCTGCGCTGCTCGGCGTCCCTGCCCATCGAGCCCTCGTGGATGAAACTGCGCGGCCAGCTTATCCAGGAGGACAAGAAGATGACCTTCCCGCCCTTCGAGATGATGGCCGCCGCCCTGCGCAAGGAGGGCGATATCTGGGCGGCCTACCGGAAAGACCGCGCCGTCTGGTTCCCCGAGGACCTGAAAGAGAAACACAGTGAGGGGAACGGGGCAAAAATCGCTTACTTCGCCGGGTGCACCGCCAGCCACGTGGAGCATGACATCGCCATGGCGACGGTCCGCCTGCTGGATGCCGCGGGCGTCGATTTCACCTACCTGGGCGAGAAAGACAACTGCTGCGGCACCCCGATGCTCGTCGCCGGCAAGTGGGACGTCTTTAGCGATACGATAAAGGAAAATATCCGGAACATGCAGGAGGCTGGCGTGGAGACGGTGGTCAGCTCCTGCCCGGCCTGCGACATGATGTGGCGCCACACGTATCCCCGCTGGGCAAAGAAGCTCGGCATACCATACGACATCGAGGCGAAACACTACAGCGAGATCCTCTCCGAGAAGATAAAGGCGGGCGAGTTCGCCTTCCCCAACGGCAGGGAAAAGACGAAAGTGACCCTGCACGACTCCTGCCACATCGCCCGTGTCTCCAGCGTTTACGACGCCCCCCGCGAGCTCATCAAGGCCATCCCTGGCGTGGAACTGGTGGAGATGGCGCACAACCGGGAGGCGGCGCACTGCTGCGGCAGCGTGCTGACGCTCATCAAGGACCCGCCGGTGGCGGCGGAAATCGGCAAGGCGCGCATGGACGAAGCCATGGCGACCGGCGCCGAGAAGCTCCTCGCTCTGTGCCCCTGCTGCGAGTTCCAGTTCCGGGTCACCGCGGAGAAGAAACAGCTGCCCATCGAGACGGTAGACCTCGCCCGCTTCGCCGCCTCGGCGCTGGGCTATGAGTTCCCGGACCCCAACCCCGAGGTCCGGAGACAGTGGGCGGTCTTCGAGGCGATGATTGACCTGATGACACCGGCGGGCTTTGCCGCGCTGATGGGCACGATGTGGCCGGAAATGATTAACGCCATGCCGCTGGGAATGGGCGGCATGATGCGCGCCATGGGCAAGATACCGGGCGCCCTGGACCTGATGAAGCCCATTTTTCCCGTCCTCTTCCCCCGCCTGCTGCCCATGATGATGCCCAAGGTCATGCCGGTGATGCTCCAGCGCGTAGCGGAGCGCATCCCCATGCCGGACTACATGCGGGAGCAGATGCCGGAACTGATGCCCAAGGTAATGGACAACCTCATGCCCCACATGATAGGGGACGTCGTGCCGCTGGTGACCCAGCCCATGATCGACTACCTCCGCGGCAAGAAGGGCAAAAAAACGGCGGCGTAAGAAGGACGGGCGGGCTGTCCCCGGAGCGGAGCATGGCAGAGAATGATGTCTCCGATCTTATTCAATTCTGGTTAGCAACGTCATTGAGCCGAAGGCGAAGCAATCTCCGGCAGCGGGGAAAGAGATTGCTTCGTCGCCAGCCTCCTCGCAATGACAGTCCTGCCAACCACAGGGAAAAGACCTGTGTCACCTATGCGCGGTATAATAGTTACTATCGGCGGCGCCTGGGACAACGCCAAGAAATACATCGAGGACGGGCAGCTGCACGCTATCCGTGACGGCCATCCCCTGGGCAAAGGCAGCGTCGCCCACCATGCCGCGGTCGTCGGCGATACCGTGGGCGACCCCTGAAGGACACGGTGGGGCCCTCTCTGCACGTTTTCGTGAAGCTGACAGTTACCCTGGTGATGCTGCCCCTGTTTATTTAGGCGGCAGAGGCTCCAGGCAGCCCGCGGCATCCAGCATCGGTATCACGCCCCCCGCGTCGATAATCCGCAGGAGCAGGTCGGGGAGGGGCGGTGCCGTCAGGGTAACGTCCCTTGTCCGGTTGATAATCCTGCCCGCTTTGAAGTCCACCTCGGCGATATCCCCTTCCTCAAAGGTCCCGGCAACACCGGCGCAGGCCAGCGCGGGCAGGCCGAAGTTCACGCAGTTGCGCAGGAACAGCCCGTTGATGGTCTCCGCCACCAGTCCGGTGATGCCCAGGCCTTTCAGCACCTGCGCGGCGGGGCGGCTCGACCCCGTGCCGAAATTTCTCCCGCCCACGATGATATCGCCGGGCTTTACCTGTTCCGCCCAGCCGGGGCGGTTGGCGGAAAAGCAGTATTTAATCGCCTCGGCGAAGGGCAGGTTCATCGCCACGGCGGGCGCCATCAGGTCCGTATTGATATCTTCGCCGAATTTCCAGACGCGTCCCTGTATAACCGCTACCATCTTTACCCCCAGTAGTCCCTCGGGTCGGCAATCTCGCCCTTCAGCGCGGAGGCGGCAACGACGGCGGGAGAGCCCAGGAAAACGCGGGACGACGGGCTGCCCATCCGCCCCCGGAAGTTGCGCGTGCTGGCGCTGATGCAGGTCTCCCCGTCCCCGAGCAGCCCCATCGAGCCGCCGTAACAGGCGCCGCAGGTGGCGTTGGTCACCACCGCGCCGGCGCGCGTCAGGGTGGTGATGTAGCCCGCCTCCAGCGCTTCCAGGTAGACCGCCTGCGAGCCCGGCGTGACGATAAAGCGCACCCCGGGGGCGACCTCCCGGCCTTTCAGGATATCCGCCGCGACTTTGATGTCCTCCAGCCGTCCGCTGGCGCAGGAGCCGAGGAAAGCCTGCTCAATCCGGGTGCCCTTGAGAGCGGAGACCGGCTTTACGTTATGGGGCACCTTGTCCGGGAGCACCACCTGGGGCTCCAGACCGGTAACATCGACTTCATAAGTGGCTTCGTAGCGGGCGTCCGTGTCCGCCGCCGCCGGTTCGAATGGCTCCCGGGCGCGCCCATCCAGGTAGTCCAGGGTCTTTTTATCGCAGGGGAACAGGGCGAACTCCGCGGAGATTTCCACGCTCATCGTGGCGATGGTGAAACGCCCCGCGATGTCCATCTCCTCGACCACCGGCCCGTACCACTCCAGGTTGCGGTTGGCGAAGTCCCCATACTCCCCCGCGACGTAGTGAATGATGTCCCGGGGCAGGACCGCCACCGGCATTTTCCCCTTGACGATAAAGCGCACCGTGGGGCCCACCGGGAACCAGGTCTTTCCCGTGCAGAGCACGTGCAGCATGTCCGGGTTGCCCAGTCCCCGCCCGGCGCAGTTCAGCGCCCCCACCGCGGCGGTATGGGAATCCACGTTGGCCAGCAGCGTCCCGGGGAGAAGCGCCCCCCGCTCAGCCAGCACCACGTGGCTGATGCCCTGCCGCCCCACGTCGACGAGGTTCTTAATCCCGGCGCGCTCCGCCATCCGGCGCATCGCCAGCACGTCATTCGCCTCCCCTACCGTGGGGGCGGGCACAGCATGGTCGATGAACAGCCAGACGCGGTCCGGGTCCCAGACCTTTTTCGGCTGGCGCATCCCGGCGAAAAACAGCTCCACCATCACCGCCACGTCCATGCGGCACTCTACCAGGTCCCCGGGACGGACCGCGCGTTTCCCGGCGTGGCGGGCGAGTATTTTCTCGGTAATAGTCATGCCCATTTTAGCTTGCTCCTGCCGGGCACCTCAGACAATCCCCTTGCCATAGGCAATCCCGGTCGATTTCTGGTATTTCTCCATCTCCCCGGCGGAGAGGTATTTCTCTTCCCATTCCTTCACTTGAGCGAAACCGGAAATCTGGAAAAAGCTGGGCGCGGCGGGGTATTTCCGGGGCAGGCCCCGCAGCCACTGCAGCCACTCTTTATGGGCGGCGCCCTTCCGGGCGCAGACGTCATGCAGGTATTCCCAGAGGAGGGGAGTAGTCAGGTCGGTGATGACCCCGGGATAGAGCGCGCAGGACACGCCCATCTTCTGCAGTTCCTCTTCCGTGGGACGCTCGTCCTCCGGCAGGCCCCCGGGGATGAACAGAATGGGCCCCTCCACCCGGGAGGTCACGTAGCGCAGTTCTTCCGCGTCCTTGACGCCCTCCAGGAAGGAGACATCGGCGCCCACCTTCCGGTAAGCCGCCGCGCGGCGGATGGCCTCGTCCGCGGTGCCCCCCACCGCCCCCAGCGCGTCCGTCCGGGCGATAATCAGGAAGTCCGGGTCAAGCTCGTTGCGCACGTCCACGGCGGCGCGCAGCTTGCCCACCACCTCCTCCATCTCCACCACCTGTTTCCCCGGCATGTAGCCGCAGCGCTTGGGGGAGACCTGGTCTTCCAGGTGAATACCCCCCACCCCCGCGGAGATGAACTCCTGCACGGTGCGGCGGACGGCCAGGGCGTTACCGTAGCCCGTGTCCGCATCGGAGAGTATCGGTATTCCCAGCGCGGTGGCGATGTAATGGGCGTTGGCCACCATCTCATTCATGGTGATAAAGCCGGCGTCCGGGTAGCCGCGGGCGGCGGAAGTCCGCCCCCCGGACATGTAGCAGGCGTTAAAGCCCGCCGCCTCGCAGATTTTCGCCTCGTAAGCATCCACGACCCCCGGCAGGATGAAGATTTCCTTGCTGAAAAACAGCTCCCGCAGTCGCTTTGTCTTGAGAGTCATAACCCGTCTCCTTTCTGCAGCCCGCCGGAAATTTCGTCCGTATTATAGCATACCGCGCGGAACGGCGGAAAAGCCTCCCCGGCACGCCCCGGCATATTTGACATTTCCCGCCAGAATTATTAAGATTGAACCGGAGCCTCAGGCGCCACTACTCCGGCGTAAATCATTCAGAAAGGATGGATAAGCGCAATGTGTGCCGAAACCAAGAAACAGATCCCCGTCATGGAAGGGCTCTTTCCCTGGCCTCCCACCAACCACCGCCTCATCGGCAATAAGTGCAAGAAGTGCGGCCAGCACTACTTCCCCGTGACCTTCCGCTGCCAGGACCCCGACTGCATGGGAGACGAGATGGAGGATGTCCTCCTCTCCCCGGAGGG
>JBDRGD010000010.1:0-9095 GCA_043818095.1 Chloroflexota bacterium | reverse complement strand
GCGAAGACGCGGTCCTTGTTATAGATGAGAATCTTGCGGTAGTCACCGGGCTCGATACCGCCGAAGGACATGGCCGCCCTGGTGGCGAAGCCGATGGCGAAGACCGTGCCGCTGGTCTCCGGGCTGAAGGAGACGAGGCGGGTGTTCCAGCCGATTTGCACGCCGGCTTCCACCAGTTGTTCCGAGAAGTGCTTGCCGTTATACCCGCCAGCCATGAAGACGTAGAGGTTCTTCTTCTGGAGGTCCTCAGCGATTTCCTTGGCAATCTCGGGGGTGGGGGCGGAGCCCAGGATGGCGGCAAAGCCGGGGGCAGTGCCGTCCACGAACTCCACGCCGCGCTTGCGCATGATGACGTCATCCGCGGCGCCGAGCCAGATATTCTTGTCGCTGACCTCCTCACCGAGAACGTAGAAGTCCGGCTCCTCCAGGTAGCGGATGGCCTCTTCCAGTTCCTCGGCGAAGAAGGTGGCCATGCCGGCGTCCAGGGTGGGGCCCAGGTAGGGCAGGTGGTGTTTTTCTTTCACCAGGGGGGGCAAAATCGTCCGGCACCTTTTCAGGACGCCTTCCATGTCCCCGAGTTTTTCCACCTTGGTGCCCGTCATGCCGTAGATGATGGGCAGATAGTAGGCGGTATTGGGAAAGCCGACGGGCTCTTTGGCGCCGTGCTTGTCCATGGACTGCTGCCACTTCTTTTCCACGCGGTCTACTATCTGGTGGGCTCCCCTGATAGCGGCTGATGCGATTATTTTGGACATCTATTCATTCCTCCTTACGGACGTCGGCGGCGCCTAGACGGCATCCAGCTCGCGCCTCATCTCCATGTCGTAGAGTACCCTCTCTCTGGCCTTGTCGATGCCGAGGGCCTTGCGTTTCTTATCGATGTGGGCAATCATCAGCTGGGCGGCTTTCACCGGATCCGGCTCGAAAGCCCACTTGCCGCCGTAGAGCTTCTCCATGCCCTCGAACAGGTATTCGGAGAACTCCTTGCTGCCGGTCGTCGGGAAGGTGGTACCGAAGACGGTGTAGACGCCGGAAGCGACGAAGTACTGGCCGATGGCGATGGCTTTCTCGCTCATCCACTCCGGAGCGGCGCCGGCGGCGGGCAGGTCGCTGATGTCGTCGCCGAGACCGCCGTCCTTGACCACCGCGGTGGCGGCAATCAGGATGCGGCTGTTATCGATGCAGGCGCCCATGTGGAGGACCGGCGGGATGCCGACGGTCTCGCAGACCTCCGCCAGCCCGGGGCCGCAGAACTCCTTGGCGGCTTCCGGAACCATCAGGCCCGCTTTACCGGCGGCCATGGCGGCGCAGCCCGTGGAGAGCACCAGCACGTCGTTCTTGAGCAGTTCCTTAATCATGAGGATGTGATCGCTGTCATGAACGGTGCGGGCGTTATTGCAGCCCACCACCCCGGCGAGGCCGCGGATGCGCCCGTTGATGATGTTGTCGTTCAGCGGGCGGTAGGAAGCGCGGTAGAGACCGCCGAGCAGGTAGTTGATGGTCTCGTGGGAGAACCCGGCGACCAGCGGCGTCGTTTCCTTGGGGATTCTTACCTTGTTCTTGTCGCGGTTGGGGTAGTTGTCGATGGCCGCCTTGATGATTGCCTTGGCGGATTCTTTCGGTTTGAGTTCGTCGAAGGGCATGTATTCGGCCCCGTAAATTTTAGAGCGGTTGTCGGTATTGATGAGCTTGGTGTGGTAGCACCGGGAAACTTCGAGAAGACCCTGCATGATGCACTGGACATCGACCACCATCGCCTCGACGGCGCCGGTGATGATAGAGAGTTCCTGCTGCAGGTAGTTGCCGCCGATGGGGATGCCGTGGCGCATCATGATTTCATTGGCGGTGCAGCACATGCCTACCAGCTGAATGCCCTTGGCGCCCTTGGACTGGGCGTACTTGATGAGTTCCGGATCCTTGCTTTCCACCGCCAGCATCTCGGCGAGGGCCGGTTCATGCCCGTGGACGATGATGTTGACGCTGTCCTCTTTCAGCACTCCCAGGTTAATTTTGCTCAGGGTGGGGGCGGGGGTCCCGAACATGACGTCCTGGATCTCGGTGGATATCATGCTGCCGCCCCAGCCGTCCGCCAGGGCTGCCCTGGTGCCCTGCAGCATGAGGTTCTTGTAGTCCTGGTCCACGCCCATGTGGGTGCGGTGCATCAGTTCGACAATCTCGCGGTCGATACCGCGGGGTACCACGCCCAGCTCCCGCCAGATTTCCTGGCGCTTCAGCGGGGCGTTCTTGACGAAGAGAAGCTCGCCTTCCTGCTTACCGAACTCATGCTCGCAGACCTTGGCGATGTCCAGGGCAATCTCTTTATTGTCGCGGTCCCCGATTTCCACGCCGAGGTCGAGGGCCAGTTTGAGAAGCTTCTGCTCGTCCTTAATCTCGAAGTCCTTGGTTTTGCCTTCCGCCATGAGCTTGAAGGCCTCGACGACGCGGCGCCCGTGGTCACCGTGGGAAGCCGAGCCGGCGGCAATCATGCGGACGAAGTTGCGCGCGGCGATGGTCTCCGCGGTGGCACCGCAGACGCCGACCCTCTTGGCATGTTCCTCGGGCGTTTCCTCTTTGTTCTTGCCCAGGGGTATGCGGCAGGGTCCCATGGCGCAGTTCTTGCAGCAGCTGCCGTCCGCGCCGATGGGGCAGGGCTTCATGGTTTCCGCCCGGCTGAAGGCCGTGGAGATTCCTTCCTCGCTGGCTTTCGCCAGCATTTCCAGACTGGCCTGGTCGATACTTTTCGCTTCTTTCTCTACCATCTGATAATCTCCTCCAGAACTAAGTCGCCGATAGGTCGGCGATCATTTGTTTCACCAGTTTGATTGCCTCCGGGTGCCTCATGATGAGGACGTCCCCGCCGGCAACGAGCAGCAGGGTGGCCGACATGGCTTCCAGGAGGATGCCTCTGTTCCTGGCGTCACCCAGCTTGGGGTCTTCTTTTTCGGAGAGTTTCGCTTCTTTGGTCTTCCAGGTCTCCTTGGCGACGTTGCAGATGATGGGGAACTGGAGCTTGTCGTCCTGCTGGGTCAGCGCCGCCATGCGCATCCGCTCCATCACCGAGTAGCAGTACTCGATGCCGTAGCCGATGCCGCTGACGGTGGGGTCCATTACCAGCAGGTCGGATGAGACGCCCAGGTTGCCCAGCAGGATGTTAAGCTGCTTGGCGAGGTTGATGTCAATGGGCGTCGATGCGGCGACGGTGTGCTTGTAGCCGATGGCCGCCGCCCCGATTTTCTTGTAGTCTCCCTCTTCCACCGGGCCCAGGATGAGGCGCTTGTTCTGCACCTTTTCCGCAACCAGGCGGAGGACCTCGGTCCTTGTCGTGGTTGGCGGTGCCCCAGACGATGAGGGGCACGTCTACGGCGTCTGCCACCTTCTTAGCGATGGCGGCGGCTTCCTCCGCGGAGCGGTTCTTGCCGTTGGGGTCGGTGCTGAGCATCTGGAGGCAGATCATCTCCGCCCCGTAGTCCTTGATGCACTTCTGCGCCCAGGCCACCGGGTCTTCGGTAACCCCGGCGAAGGGTTCCAGGGCGGCTTCCGCCCATTCCTCCGGGGGCATGTCATAGACTTCCATCGCAATCCGGGGCAGGTGGGGCATCTCCCCTTCGAACAGGTAGAAGGGGTAGCAGCTCTCCCCGCCGATGGTGACCGCTTTGTCCCCGGAGCCCAGGGTGATATCCTTGATTTTACCGCTGTAAGCTGTCTTGGGAATCTCTAACGCCATTTCAGACTCCTTTCCTTAGGCGGGTGTCTTCCTTTTCTCGCTGCCGAACCAGTCCGTGGAGTACCAGTATCTCTCCCCGGAGCGCAGGTATTTCACCTTTTCCTCCCGGGTGCCGAGTTTCTGGCGCCAGCGTCCGTCCGCTTCGGCCTGGGGCTCACCAGGGTCATATTTAGGTGCGAGCACCTCTGCCTTTGCCTTTGTGGCTGCTTTTTTCTCTTTGTTCTCAGGCATCTTTACCTCCTTAATTTAGGCCAGCCCGGCAGTAAGCCTGGCGGCTTTCAGCGTGTTGAGCATGAGCATCGTGATGGTCATCGGGCCGACGCCGCCGGGGACGGGCGTAATCATGGCGGCTTTTTCTTTGACGGTGTCGAATTCAACGTCTCCGGCCAGAATCCGCTTGCCGTCCGCGGTCTTGCCAATCTGGTTCACGCCGACGTCGATGACGACCACGCCTTCTTTTACCATATCGGCGGTAATATAATTTGCTTTACCTGCCGCTACTACTAGTATATCAGCCCGGCGGGTGTGAAATCCAATATCGCGCGTGCCGGTGTGGACGATGGTGACCGTGGCGTTGGCGCCTTCTTTTTTCTGGAGCATGATGTTGGCAATGGGCTTGCCGACGATGTTGCTCCTGCCAACGACGACCAGTTCAGCGCCGTCCGTCTTGACGCCGGAACGCATGAGGAGCTGCTGGATGCCGGCGGGGGTGCAGGGCAGGAAGACCGCCTCGCCAATCATCAGCTTGCCTACGTTCACCGGGTGGAAGCCGTCAACGTCCTTGTTGGGGTCGATGGCGTAGAGGACTTCCGTCTCATTGAGGTGCTTGGGGAGGGGGAGCTGGACCAGGATGCCGTGAATCTTGGGGTCCTTGTTCAGCTTGTCAATCAGCTTCAGGAGGTCTCCCTGGGGGGTATCGGCGGGGAGGTCATAGCGCTCTGAGTGGAAGCCAAGCTCGCTGGAAGTCTTTTCCTTGGCGCCCACGTACACCTGGGACGCCGGGTCCGCCCCGACGAGGACGGTGACCAGCCCGGGGATCAGGTTATGCTTGGCCTTTAGCTCCGCAACCTCCTTCTTGATTTCCTCGCGGATCTGCGCCGCGACCTCGGCTCCTTTAATTAGTTTTGCCGCCATGTGCCTGCCTCCTTTTCACCATGTCTTTATTTCTGCAGCAGTTTGTCCAGAAGGGCATTGACCACCTTGACGGCTACCGCCGTGTCCGGCAGGTCAAAGAGAGATTTCTGTTCCAGGTCGTATCTTTTCAGGTCGGCATCATAGGGGACCAGCGTCGCGGGGGTGATGCCCAGCTTGTCCATCTCCTGTTTCAGCAGCGGGTCAATCTTGCCCTCCGGCACCATGTTGACGAGCACCGATTGTCTCTTCACGCTGAGTTTGAGCTCCGTCACCAGCTGGCGGATATGGTCAATGGCGCGCACCCCTTTTACCGAGTGGTCCGAGACGAGCAGCAGCTCATCGACGTCCGTGGTGGTGCGGCGGCTCAGGTGCTCCATGCCGGCTTCGTTGTCCATGACCACGTAGGCGTAGTTGTGCGCCCACTCGTCAATCAGCTTGCGGATGATGACGTTGGGGTAACAATAGCACTCCGGGCCCTCGCCCCGCCCCATGGTGATGAGGTCCAGGCCCTTGCTTTCCGTGATAGCTCCGTTGAGGCGGTATTCCAGGTAGGCTTCCTTGGTCGTGCCCGGGGGAATGTTGATTTTATCTCCCTGGAAGGAGTTCAGTATCCTGCCGACGGTCTCCTTGACCTCAAGACCCAGCCCTTCCGCTAAATTGGCATTGGGGTCGGCGTCGACGACGAGGACCGGCCCCAGGCCTTTCTGACGAAAATAGCGGACTATCAGGCTGGCAATCGAGCTTTTCCCGCTGCCGCCTTTACCCGCGACCGCAATGTTTACCGTCAATGAACCACCAACCTCTTTCCTGATTTATCTTAGAACAGCCCCTGCACCTTGCCGGTATTGACGTCCACGTCCACCCTGCGCAGGGCCGGGTCGGACGAGGTGCCGGGCATCAGGGTGATGGTGCCGGCCATGGGGCAGAGGAACTTGGCGCCGGAGTAGATGAGCACGTCCCGGACGGGGAGGGTCCATCCCTTGGGCACGCCCTTGAGGGTGGGGTCATGGCTCAGGGACAGGTGCGTCTTGACCATCATCGTGGCGTACTCGTCGTATTTCGGGTCGGCCTCGAAGGCTTTCGCCTTGGCCTCGGCCTCGGCGGTCCAGGAGACGCCGTCGGCGCCGTAGACCTCTTTGGCGATAGTCTCGACCCTCTTGCGCAGTTTCATCTCGTTGGGGTAGAGGAACTTGAATTCGGATTTCTCATTAGCCGCTTCCATGACCGCGTCGGCCAGTTCCAGGGCGCCGTCGCCGCCTTTCTCCCAGTGTTTGGACACGGCACAGCGGGCACCGGCGGCTTCCGCGGCCTTGCGGATGACGTCATGCTCGGCCTTGGTATCCGTGTAGAAGGCGTTGATGCAGACCACCGGGTTGATGCCGGACTTGCGGATGACCTTGATAAGGTGGAGCATGTTATCCATGCCTTTTTCTACCAGGCCGACGTTTTCCTTGGTGTATTCATCGGGCAGCTTGAGCCCGGCCACCACCTTGGGGCCGCCGCCGTGCATCTTCAGGGCGCGGACGGTGGTGGTGAGCACGGACACGTGGGGCTTAAGGCCGGAGTAGCGGCACTTCACGTTCCAGAACTTCTCGAAGCCGATGTCGGCGGCAAAGCCGCTCTCCGTGACGTGGTATTCGAACATCTTCAGGCCGATGCGGTCGGCGATGATGGAGGACTGGCCGACGGCGATATTGGCGAAAGGCCCGGCGTGCACCAGGCAGGGGTTGTACTCCGCGGTGCACATCAGGGTGGGGTTGATGGCGTTGCGCATCCAGGCGGTCATGGCGCCGCCCACCTCCAGGTCGCCGGTGGTCACCGGCTTGCCTTTCTTGTCGTAGGCCAGGGTAATCTCGTCCATGCGCTTGCGGAGGTCGGCCAGGTCATTAACGATGGAGAGCATGGCCATCAGTTCCGAGCCGACGGCGATGCCGAAGCCGGATTGCATGGTAAAGCCGTCCTGCCGCCCGCCGAGACCGATGACGATGTTGCGCAGGCTCTGGGCGCAGAAGTCAATAATCCACTTGAACTCCACGCGGGTGGGGTCTACGTCCAGTCGGCGCATGCCGGTAAGGCGCTTGAGTTGCTCGTCGTCGTAATTGCGCTCGTGCTGCATCCTGGCGGTCAGGGCGACCATCGCCAGGTTGTGGGCGTTCATAATATCGTTGATATCGCCGGTGAGGCCGAGTGAGTATTCCGTCATGGGGATGAGGAGGGAGTTGCCGCCGCCGGCGGCGGTGCCTTTGATGTTCATGGTGGGGCCGCCCGAGGGCTGGCGCAGGGCGCCGCCGACGTTGACGCCGCGCTTGCCCAGGCCTTCCATCAGGCCGCAGGAAGTAGTGCTCTTGCCTTCACCCAGCGGGGTGGGGGTGATGGCCGTGACCTCGATGTACTTGCCGTCCTTCTTGTCTTTCAGACGGTCGATAATCTTGAGGAAATCCATCTTGGCGATTTTTCCGAAAGGGAGTATTTCGTCCTTCTGTAGCCCCAGTTTCTCCCGGAACTCATCCGGGGTCGGCATGTTGGCCTCAGCCGCCTCCGAAATCTGCCAGTCCTTCATTTTTACCGCATCGTAAGCCACGGGAAAACCTCCTGTTATTAAAAAATTTTACAGAGCAGTCAGCTCAGTAATCCCAATTTAGTTCCCGCCGGAAGCCTTCTTTTTATCGGCGACCAGTTTCTGGAAAATACTTTCAATTACTTTATTGACCTCCGGGCTGGCTTCCAGCACGGAGCGGTTCGCCAGGTCCGCTTCGGTGATGGCCGGGTCGTAGGGGATGAAGCCCAGCACCTCGACGCCGGGAAGGCTCTCGCGGATGAATTTCTCGTCCGTCTTGCTGTGAATCTTGTTCCCCACCACGGCAAGTCTGGTTATCCCCAGGTCTGACCCCAGTTTCTGAATGGTCTGCGCGGTCTCGATGCTGCGCCTGCCCGGTTCCACGACGACGATTAACCGGTCCACGGAGCGGGAAGTGCCCCGCGCCAGGTGCTCGATGCCGGCCTCCATGTCCAGGATGACTACCTCGTCCCGGAAGACGAGCACATGCGCCAGCAGCGCCTGCAGGAGGGAGCCCTCCGGGCAATAACAGCCGGTGCCGCCGCGCTTGATGCGCCCCATCGACATCAGCCGGATGCCGTCAACATTAACCGAGTATTTTTCCGGGATGTCTTCCACCCTGGGATTCAGGTTAAACATGGCGCCGCTTTGCCCCGGGCGCATGCCGGTGCGCTCCTCGATGAGGTCGGACATTTCCGAGATGGGGGTGATTTCTTCGGGGTGGGGGGGTAGCCGAGGGTGGCGGCGAGGTTGGCATCGGGGTCAGCGTCAATGGCGATGACGGGATAACCGGCTCGGGCGAAGGTGTGGGAAAGGGAAGCGGAAAGCAGGGTTTTGCCGACACCGCCTTTGCCACTAATCGCAATCTTCATGCAGACCTTGCTTCTGGCACACTTTAAGCTAAAGCTTTTTCCGGTGAAGGTACTCAGGTAAAAGGTTGCTTTCCGTGCAAACCACCAAGAGTTTAGCCTATCTCCCCGGGAAAGTCAAGAAATGACCCCGAAAATCCGGGAATTAATGGCTTGTTTTCGGATCCTTTTATTACCTAGTTTGGGGGCGTCGCCCCGAATATCCATCGGTCAGGACAATCGCCGGCGCTTTCCGGCCTGTGGTGCGTTGTTTTTTTCCGCCCGGGTGACTAAAATAATGTAGACAGCGGTTTATCAGGGAGGGGTATGATATGGCGATTATCGAGGTCAGCGTCGTCCCGGTGGGCACGGGGAGCCCTTCGGTCAGCCCGTTTGTCGCCGGGGCCGTGCGTATTTTAAAAAACCACCCGGAAGTAAAGTACGAGCTCACCGCGATGGGCACGATTATCGAGGGCGACCTCGACCGTGCGCTGGACGTGGTGAAGGAGATGCACCGTTCCGCTTTTACCGCGGGGGCGCAGCGGGTGGTCACCACGATTAAGGTCGACGAACGCCGCGACAAGCCTTCGACCATCGCTTCCAAGATAGCGGCGGTGCAGCAGCGGCTGAAAGAGTGATTCCATGACGAAACAGACAGAAATCAGGATAACGACCCTCAGCGAAAATACGGCGAACCGGGGTTGCCTCGGGGAGTGGGGCCTGAGCATGTTCGTCGAGGTGGGTGGAACGAGGGTGCTCTTCGACACCGGCGGCGGGCGGACGCTAATTCCCAACGCAGAGAAGCTGGGAGTGGACCTTGCCGCTGTGGACG
>JBDRGD010000009.1:0-30761 GCA_043818095.1 Chloroflexota bacterium | reverse complement strand
CCCGCGGCGGGATGGTATCCTTGCGGGGTAATACCACGGTCAGGGCTCCCGGGAGAAAGGCTTTCGCCAGGCGTCGCGCCGTCGTCCCGACGCGGGCATACTTCCCGGCGGCGGCAATCGAGCCCACCGCCACGTGTATCGGATTGTCGAAGGAGCGCCCTTTCAGGCGGAAAACGCGGTCGATGGCCCCCTCGTTGCGGGCGTCCGCCGCGAGGGCGTAGCCGGTATCCGTGGGGCAAACGAGCACTTCTCCCGCAGCCAGCAGTGCCGCCGCCCGCTTAAGCAGCGCGGGGTCGGGCCGGCGGGCGTCCACCCGGACAATCTCAGCCACGGCAGGCCGCCTCGATAGGAGCGTTCGGGAGCACGTCAAGAGTCAGGTCGTCCCGTTCCCCGCGCCGGAGATGGGCGGCACCGGCGGCGGCAATCATCGCCGCGTTGTCCGTGCAAAGGGAAAGCGCCGGGAAATAGACATGCAGACCTTTCCGGGCGCAGGCCGCCGTGAAGGCTTCCCGCAAGCGGCTGTTCGCGGAAACGCCGCCGGTCACGCCGACGTTATCGATACCCCGCTCCTCCGCCGCCCGGATGGTCTTGCCGACGAGGACATCCACCACCGCTTCCTGAAAACTGGCCGCGATGTCCTCCAGGGGCAGCGCTTCTCCCCGTGCAATTGGTTCCTTGAAGGCATTGATGATGGCGGTCTTCAGCCCGCTGAAGCTGAAATCGAGGTTGTTACCCCGCAGCAGCGGCCTGGGGAAGCGGAAAGCCTGCCGGTCGCCCTGCCGGGCAAGCCGGTCGATAGCCGGTCCCCCCGGAAAACCGAGACCGATGAACTTGGCCACTTTATCGAAAGCTTCCCCGGCGGCATCGTCCAGAGTCGTGCCCAGCAGTTCATACTCGCAGTAGTCGCGGACGTGCAGCAGCATGGTATGCCCCCCGGAGACCGTCAGGCAGATATGGGGGAAGGTAAGACCGGGATTACTGAGCATATTAGCCACGATATGGCCCTCGATGTGGTGCAGCCCGATGAGCGGTATCCGGCGCACATAGCTGATGGTCTTGGCGGCGGCCACCCCCACCAGCAGGCAGCCGATAAGCCCCTGCCGCGCCGTCACCGCCACCGCCTCCACATCCCCCAGCGTCTTTCCCGCCTTTTCCAGCGCCTCCGCGATAACGTAGCCGATAAGCTCCGCATGACGCCGCGCGGCAATCTCCGGGACGACGCCGCCGTACTTTTGCAGCAGGTCGAGCTGGGTGGCAATCACGCTGGAAAGCACTTCCCGCCCGTCTTGCACCAGTGCCGCCGCGGTCTCGTCGCAGGAGGTCTCGATACCCATTACCAGCATTTTAGCCTCCCGCCCCAGTCCCCCGTACGGTCCGCTGCGACTGTGCGCGTGCGGACGATTCCTTCAAATATAGGGGCGCCAGCGCCAGGGCGTCATCAGACTCGCCGCGTCCCAGGCGGGCGGCGGCCAGTGCCGCCATCGCCGCCCCGCGGGGGACATCATTCCGAAAATCAGCTACGCTACTACGGAGAACACGCTCGATTTCCTCCCCGGCTTTCCCTTCCGCGCTGCTGACAATGATAGCCCCTTTGTCCAGCCCCGCCGCCAGCCCGGAAATGCTCCCTACATAGTAATCGCCCTGTTGTTTTACCCTGCCCGCCTCGCTGAGATAGCGGGCGGCGTACACCGCGTCCCGGGTCCCCGCGCCCATGACCGCGCAGATTTCGCGTCCGGCCTCCCGGGTCTGGTAAGCGAGTGCTTCCAGGGTACCGACGCCCGCCACCGGCTTGCCCGTGCTGAATGCCAGGATTTTTCCCACGGTCACGCCCACCCGTATGCCCGTCCAGGAGCCCGGACCCAGACCGATGCCGAAACCATCGATGTCCTCCAGCCGGAGGCCCGCGCTTTTCAGTGTGGCGTCGATATCCGCGACGATTCTCTCCAGGGAATCATTCCGAGCTTCGAAGATGTTATCCGCCCGCACCTTCGCGCCGTCCGTGATGCCCACGGCGTTGACGTAAGCGGAGGTATCGATGCCGAGCACCCTCATACCCCGCCTACCTCCCGGAACAGGCGGTCGTATTTCCCCGGTGAGCCTTGCAATAAAAGCTGCCGCTGGTTTTTACCGGTAACGCTGAAATCGATGCGCAGGCTGTCTTCGGGCAACAGCCCTGATATTTTCTCCGCCCACTCGATGAGCATCACGCCGCTTTCCGCCCTTCTCAAATAATCGTAAAGGCCGATGTCCAGGACATCCGGCGTTTCGATGCGGTAAAGGTCCAGATGGTACACCGGCATTCTCCCCCGGTACTCGTTCACGAGGACGAAGGTGGGGCTGTTTACCTGCCTTTCCGGCACCCCCAGCCCCAGGCAGATGCCGCGGGTGAGCGTTGTCTTCCCACAGCCCAGCTCGCCAATCAGGGTGATGATGCTGCCGGCGGGCAGGCGCGTGCCCATCTTTTTTCCGAATGCCAGCGTGCCGGCGGGACTTTTACTGAGGAATAAGAATTTTTTCACGGGCAAATATTTTATAAATAAACCAACTCGGGACATTACGGCCACAGGCTGCGCTCCCCTTGACGGTAGTATAGCATAATGGTAATCTTATTCATAAAATAATGGCTGCTGATATTTCCAATCAGACCCCTGAAGAAACACACCGCGTGGCCACCACCGACGATATCGAGGTTTCCACCTATCTGGAAATCGCCAAGGAAATCGGCGGTCAGCAGTCTGCTGAGCTCGAGGAGGCCGTCTCCGGCGCGGAGCGGGAAGTGATTATCGTCCTCGATTTCGGCTCCCAGTACAGCCTGCTCATCGCCCGCCGGGTGCGGGAATGCCACGTTTACTGCGAGTTGATGCCTCACGATACCCCGTGGGAGAAGATTGCCTCCCTCAAACCCAGGGGGTTCATCCTCTCCGGGGGGCCCGCCAGCGTTTATGACGCCGATGCCCCTATCGCCCCCACCTACATCTACGAGAAACACCTGCCCGTCATGGGCATCTGCTACGGTATGCAACTGGTCGCCAAGCAACTGGGCGGGAAGGTCGGCAGGGGGAAAAAACGCGAATACGGTCACGCCGTCCTGCACCTCAGCGACCGCGACGACCCCCTTTTCGCGGGCGTCCCGGACGCGACGCCGGTGTGGATGAGCCACGGCGACAAGATAGAGGAAATGCCGTCCGGCTTCCGCGCCCTGGCCTATACGGAGAACTCCCCCAACGCCGTGATGAGCAACGGCAAGGGCATTTACGGACTGCAGTTCCACCCGGAGGTGGCGCACACCCCGGAAGGCATGAAGCTGCTGCAGAACTTCGTTTATCGCGTCTGCGGCTGCCGCGGCAACTGGACCATCGGCAACTTCGTCAATGAGAGCATCGCCCGCATCAAGGAGCAGGTCGAAGGCGGCAAGGTGATTACCGCGCTTTCCGGCGGCGTGGACTCGGCCGTCGCGGCGACCCTCATCCACCGCGCTATCGGAGACCAGTTGACCTGTATCTTCGTGAACAACGGCCTGCTACGCAAGGAAGAGGTGGAGCGGACCTTCAACATCTTCCGGCTCAACATGGGCATGAACATCATCTACGTCGACGCCACGGACCGGTTCCTGGACCGGCTGAAGGGCATTATCGACCCCGAGCAGAAGCGGAAAATTATCGGCGAGGAGTTCATCCACGTCTTTGAGGAAGAAGCGCTGAAAATCGGCAAGGTCGATTTCCTGGCGCAGGGCACCCTGTATCCCGACGTGATTGAAAGCGTGCACTCCGTCAGCACCGCTTCCGCCAAAATCAAGACGCACCATAACGTCGGCGGCCTGCCGGCGAAGATGACCCTGAAATTACTGGAACCGCTGCGCTATCTCTTCAAGGACGAGGTGCGCCAGGTGGGTCTGAAGCTGGGCCTGCCCGAGGAGATGGTCTGGCGGCAGCCCTTCCCCGGTCCCGGCCTCGCCATCAGGATTATCGGCGAGGTTACCCGGGAAAGACTGGCCATCCTGCGCGAGGCGGACTACGTCGTCATGAACGAAATCAAGAAAGCCAAGCTGTATCACCAGCTCTGGCAGATTTTCACCGTGCTCACGGACGTCAGGTCCGTGGGCGTCATGGGGGACTTCCGGACTTACAGCTACCTTCTCGCCATCCGGGCGGTCACCAGCGACGACGCCATGACCGCGGACTGGGCGCGCCTGCCCTACGAGGTGCTGGCGCGGATGTCCAGTCGCGTCGTCAACGAGGTGGACGGCGTCAACCGCGTGGTCTATGACATCACCTCCAAACCCCCCTCTACCATCGAATGGGAGTAGCCGGGTTTTCGTATAATATTTGAGGGATATTGTTTTCCGGAGAACATGCGACGTTAAAGAGGGATTGAGACCCCTCTTCCGGATTCTCCCCCCTCCCCTGTGGGAGAGGGGGATACAGGGGGTAAGGTAGATTAAAATCCTCGTCGTCGGCAGCGGTGCCCGGGAGCACACCCTCGTCTGGAAAATCCGGCAGAGCCCCCGGGTAAACGAGGTCTTCGCCGCGCCGGGGAACGCCGGTACGGCGGCGCTCGCCCGTAACCTGGATATCGCCGCCACGGACATCGATGCCCTCCTTAAATTCGCCCGGTCGGAAAAAATCGACCTCACCGTGGTCGGTCCGGAAGCGCCCCTGGCTGCGGGCATCGCCGACCGCTTCGCGGAAAGCGGACTTCCCGTCTTCGGCGCCCGCCGCAACGCCGCGGAGATAGAGTCGAGCAAGGTCTTCGCCAAGGAGATCCTGGAGAAATACGGCATCCCGGCGGCGAAAAGCGTTACCTTCACGGACTACGCCGCCGCGCGCGCTTACGTTGAACAGCAGCAGCCCCCGGTGGTCGTCAAGGCGGACGGGCTGGCCGCGGGAAAAGGGGTGGTCGTCGCCGCCTCCACGCAGGAAGCCGTGAAAGCCCTCGACGATTTCATGAAAAAGAAGACACTGGGAGCCGCGGGCGACCGGATACTCATCGAGGAATGCCTCGCGGGACGGGAGATGAGCACCTTTGTCTTTACCGACGGTGAGACCGTCGTCCCCATGGTCCCCGCCTGCGATTACAAGCGGGTGGACGACGGCGACCGCGGGCCGAACACCGGCGGCATGGGCAGCTACAGTCCGCCGCCCTTCTACAATGATAAACTGGCGAAAACGGTCCGGGAGACCGTCATGGCGCCCGCCGTCCGCGCTCTGCTCCGGGAAGGCAGGCGCTACCAGGGCGTTCTCTACGGGGGCTTGATGATTACCCCCGACGGCTTAAAAGTACTGGAATTCAATGCCCGTTTCGGCGACCCGGAAACTCAGGTGGTGCTGCCCCGTTTGCAGACCGACCTGGTGGACATCATGGAAGCGGTCATTAATAATCGACTCGACCACATGAAGATTACCTGGAGCGATGAGGCCTGCGTCGGTGTGGTGCTGGCGTCCGGGGGCTACCCCGGCAGCTACCAGACCGGCTTGCCCATCACCGGGTTGGAGGATGTGGACCAGAACGTCCTGGTCTTCCACGCGGGCACAAAAGCCGCCTCCGGTCAGGTGCTCACCGCCGGGGGCAGGGTGCTGACCGTGGTCGCTACCGGCAAAGACCGGGACGAAGCCCGGAAAAAGGTCTACGCCAACGTCCCCCGCATCCATTTCCAGGGCGCTCACTACCGCAGGGATATTGCTGAGATAAAAGGATGAGGTTATCATGCCGAAAGTAGCAGTTGTCATGGGTTCGAAGTCGGACGCGGAAGCGTTGAAGCCGATGCTGGAGATACTGGCACAGATGGGCATCGACCACGACGTCAAGATTATCTCGGCGCACCGCACCCCGGAGCAGGCACGCCAGTTCGGGCTGTCCGCGCGTGAAACCGGCGTGGAGGTGATTATCGCCGCGGCGGGCGGCGCCGCCCATCTCCCCGGCGTGATGGCGAGCTGGACCACCCTGCCTGTCATCGGCGTCCCCATGGAAAGCGGGGGGCTGAAAGGCGTGGACGCCCTTTACTCCATCGTCCAGATGCCGGCGGGCATCCCCGTCGCCTGCGTCGCCGTGGGTAGCGCCGGCGTGAAAAATGCCGCTTACCTCGCGGCGGAGATTCTGGCGCTGAAATACCCGGAAGTCCGCCGGGCTTATGAGCAGTATCGCCAGGGATTGCAAGGAGACTATCGATGATTGAGCGCTATTCCCGTCCCCAGATGAAGCGGGTCTGGTCCGAGGAGAACAAGTTCAACAAGTGGCTCGACGTGGAGATCGCCGTCTGCGATGCCTGGTCGGAGATTGGGAGCATACCACGCAACGCCATCCCCAAGATAAAGCTCGCCAAGTGCAATATCCCCCGCATGGAGGAAATCCTCCAGGAGACCCACCATGACATGACGGCGTTCCTGGGGTCCGTCTCGGAAAGCATCGGCAAGGAGTCCCGCTACATCCACCTCGGCCTGACCTCATCGGACGTCATGGACACCGCCCTCAGCCTGCAGCTGGTGGAGGCGGCGGATATCCTGGCCGCGGACGTCAAGGAGATGACCGCCGTCCTTGCCCGCCGGGCCATGGAGCACAAATATACCATCATGATGGGACGCACCCACGGCGTTCATGCCGAGCCGATTACCTTCGGCTTGAAGCTGGCGGTGTGGGTGGAGGAAATGCGCCGTAATCTGCAACGCCTCACCGACGCCAAAAAGACGATAGCCATCGGCAAGATTTCCGGGGCGGTAGGCACCTACGCCACCGTGCCGCCGGAGATTGAGCAGCGCGCCTGTCTCAAGCTGAAACTGACGCCCGCCACCATCTCCAACCAGGTCCTCCAGCGGGACCGCCACGCGCAGTTCGTCACGACGCTGGCGATTATCGCCGGCTCCCTGGAGAAGTTCGCCACGGAAATCAGGTCCCTGCAGAAAACGGAGACCCGCGAGGCGGAAGAGCCCTTCAGCGCCGGGCAGACCGGTTCCTCGGCAATGCCCCACAAGCGCAATCCGGAGCTCTGCGAGCGCATCTGCGGGCTGGCGCGCGTCATCCGAGGCTACGCGCTGACCTCCCTGCAGAACATCGCCCTCTGGCACGAGCGCGACATCAGCCATTCCTCCACGGAACGGATTATCTTCCCGGACTCCTGCCTGCTGCTGGACTACTGCCTGTCCCTCTTCACCTCCGTCATGGACGGGCTCATCGTTTATCCCGGGAAGATGAAACAGAACCTGGAAATGACCCACGGGCTGGTCTTTTCCCAGCGCATCATGCTGGCGCTCATCGAGCAGGGTCTCAGCCGCCAGGAGGCCTATAAAATAGTGCAGCGTAACGCGATGTCCACCTGGCGCCGGGGGCGGAGCTTCCTGAAAACCCTGCTCGCGGACAAGGAGGTCACCGCTGTCCTGCCCGCGGAAAAGCTGGAGGGCCTTTTCGACTATGAATACTACCTGCGCTACGTGGACGATATCTTCAAGCGCCTGGGCCTGACCGCGATGCAGTGGAAAGGGACCATGCCGCCGGCGGGCAACCTGGCGCCGCGGAAAATTTAGTTAACGACGGATATACTGAGGTGTATTTTGGATAACAGGCAACCGGATAACGGGACAAAGAATTCCCTGCTGATGACCACTGACCTGCCCCTGCCGATGTTCATCCGGGGCAAGGTGCGGGATACCTATGACCTGGGCAATCATCTCCTCATTATCGCCACGGACCGGATTTCCGCTTTCGACTTTATCCTGCCCAACGGCATCCCCCGGAAGGGCTTCGTCCTGAACCAGCTCTCCCTTTACTGGTTCCGGCACACGGCGACGATGGTGCCGAACCACCTCCTGGAGCCGGTGGACAGTGTCAACGTTCTTGATTCCTATATCACCGCGGCGCAGCGCTTCGACTACCCGGAATACCTAGTCGGCCGCTCGATGATTGTGAAGAAGGTCCAGCGTCTCCCCGTGGAGTGCGTGGCGCGGGGCTATATCTCCGGCTCGGCCTGGGAGGAGTATCAGCAGCACGGCACGGTCGGCGGAATTCGCCTGCGCCGGGGACTTCAGGAAAGCGAGAAGCTGTCCGAGCCGCTCTTCACGCCGACCACGAAAGCGGATTCGGGACACGACATGCCGCTGGAACCGGGGCAGATGGAAAAGCTCGTCGGCAAGGAAAAAGCCGCGGAGATGGCCCTGAGAACCCTGGAGATTTATAAGCACGCCGCCGCAGACGCCCTCGTCCGCGGTATCATCATCGCGGATACCAAGTTCGAATTCGGGCTCGATGACAAAAAGCTGGTCCTGATTGACGAGATTCTCACGCCGGACTCGTCCCGCTTCTGGGACAAGGCGCTTTACGAGCCGGGTAAATCACAGCCCAGCTTCGACAAGCAGCCGGTGCGCGACTGGCTGGTGCAATCGGGCTGGAAGAAGGAGCCCCCGGTCCCCGAGTTGCCCCCGGAGGTGGTGGCCGAGACTACGGCGCGCTACGTCGAGGCCTACGAACGGCTCACCGGCCGGAAAATCGTCACCCCGGCGTAGGTCTTCCCCAGGCATAGTTAATCACCGCCTGGGGACAGTTATCGGCGCAGGTCCCGCAGAGGATGCATTCCGTGTTTTTCATGCTGCCGGACTGTGCCATCCGGGTCACCGGCAGGCTCATCGGGCAGTTGCGCTCGCAGGTGCGGCACTGCTGGCAGAGTTCCTTACGGGCACGCAGGTGCAGCGACGGAATCCGCAGCCATTCCTTTACTTTCGTTCCCGCCATGTTGAGCACGCCCCAGGGGCAGAAGTAGTGGCAGAACCCCCGCTTGCCGAGGAAGAAAACGGGCAGCAGCACCACCAGCACAATACTGCCGAAGGTAATCCATGACTGTGGGCTGTCGATGGACACGCCCGATTCCGTGTTGTAGAGCAGGTTGACGCCGCGGTAGCCTCCGGCGGCAACCACCGCCGCGATGATGGCGCCCACCCACGCGACGGCGAAAAGAAACTTGACTGATTTCAGATAGCGCACCCTGACAAGGGGCCGGGCCGCCATGCGGTCCTTGGTTTCCTGGTAGGCGCCCAGCGGACAGATATAGCCGCAGGCCGCCCTGCCGAAGACCAGGGACGTCCCCGCGAAGAGCGTCCAGAAAAAGAAGCTGGCGGTCATGATGCCCTTCCCCGAGCCTTCGATTATCAGGTAAACCGAGAAATAGTTCATGGTCACGGGGAAGGTAATCACCATGACATAAAGGAGATAGAGCCGGACTCTCTGCCGGAGGCCGATTTTCATCTGTCTACTTTTCCAGGAACTCCTTGGTGCTGGGGATTTCCCCGGAAATGCGTGCGTCGGGTGCTGTCGCCATGTCCAGCGCGCGCCCCAGCGCCTTGAAGAGCGCCTCCGCCCGGTGGTGGTCGTTGCTGCCGTAGACCGTCCGGGCATGCAGGTTCATCTTCGCCTCATGGGCGAAGCTCTCCAGAAAATGCCTTATCAGGTCCGTGGCAAACCCGAGCATGTCGTTCTCGGCGAAGGTCAGGTCCAGGACGGCATAGCCCCGCCCGCCGATGTCCACCGCCACCATCGCCAGGGCATCGTCCATCGGCACGGTTGCGTTGGCCATGCGGATGATGCCCCTCTTCTCCCCCAGGGCTTCCTGGAAGGCTTTCCCTAGGGCGATGCCGATGTCCTCCGCCAGGTGGTGCTGGTCATCACCGGAGGCGTCCAGTTGGAGGTCGAACCTGCCGTGCTGCGCCAGTTGCGCCAGCAGGTGGTCGAGCATCTTTATACCGGTCTTGATTTCCTGTTTCCCCTGCCCGTCGATGTTCAGGCGCAGGTCGATGCGGGTCTCTTTCGTCGGGCGCTGGATATGAGCCGTTCTATTCATCTAGTTTCCCCTCCAGTCCGCGGAGTGTTTTCAGAAAAATATCGTTTTCCTCCGGTCTGCCCACGCTGACCCGGAAGCCGTTCTGCAGGAGAGGCTGGTCGAAGTAGCGCACCAGGATGCCCTGCTCCTGGAGCCGCCGGTAGAGCCGGTCCGCCTTTCCCCGCGTCAGCCGACAGTAGATAAAGTTGGCCCGCGAGGGGTACGCTTTCAGCCACGGGACTTTGCCGAGCTCCCGGAAGAGCCGTGCCCTCTCCGCGATGATGTCTTTGACCTTGTCCATCAGGAAAGCCGCGTCCTGCAGGGACGCTTCCGCCGCCACCAGCGCGGCGACGTTGACGTTATACGGCAGCTTTATCTTGAGCAGGTAAGCCGCTATCGCCGCGGGGAAAATCCCGTAGCCGATGCGCAGTCCCGCCAGCCCCGCCCACTTGCTGAAGGTCCGCAACACCATGATGTTGGGATAAGCGGCGGTCAGGGGAACGACAGACTCTCCGGTGAACTCGATGTAGGCTTCATCCACCAGCAGCGGCACCCCGGTCTCCGCCAGGGCTATGATGTCCTTCTCCGGGGTGGCGTTCCCGGTGGGGTTGTTCGGGTTCGAAAGCACAATCAGCTTCGTCTTTTCGCTTACCGCCGCCCGCACCGTGGGAACATCCACGTTAAAGTCGGCGTCGCGCTCGATGTTGACCAGTTTGCCCCCGTTGATGATGGTGCGCAGACGGTAGAGGTCGAAAGTGGGCGGGCAGTTGATTACCTCGTCGCCGGGGCCCAGCAGCAGGACGAGAATATCATCGAGCAACTCGCCGCTCCCCGTGGCGGCGACGATGCGTTCCGGGCTAGTGCCGGTATATTCCGCCAGCTGCCCGCGCAGCCGCGTCTGGGCGGCGTCCGGGTAAATGTGCCAGTTCCCGTACTCCGCCAGCGCCAGGCGCGCCCGCGGGGAACAGCCGTAAGGGTTCTCGTTAGCGTCCAGCTTGATGATTTTCCGCGCCGTGACGCCCTTGAGGGTATCCGGCGACTTGTGCGCCGCGTAAGCGGTCAGCGCCGCCAGGTCGGGCCGGACTCTCCGGGCAATATCTTTTTCCTCAGACATTCTGCGTACCGCCAAAATACTGCCCGCATTTTAGCACGTATTTACGTCAGGGGACAATCGGAGGGAAAAGACCGCCCTGCCGGTGTTCAGGCTTTCTTCAGTCGCCTGGTCACGGCGCGGGCATGAGCGTCCAGCCCTTCCGCCCGGGCGATGAGCGCCGCCGCCGGTCCGAGCTTTGCCAGCATCGCGCCGTCGACGTGCACGACACTGGTATATTTGATGAAATCGCTCACATTCAGCGGCGAGCTGAAGCGCGCGGTGCCGCCGGTGGGCAAAGCATGGCTCGGCCCCGCGATGTAGTCGCCGAGGACGACGGTAGCGTCCCTCCCGGCAACGATGCAGCCCGCATTCCTGATATCCGGAAGGTATTTCCCGGCGTCCGCCACCATCAGGCAGAGGTGCTCCGGGGCGTAGAGGTTGGCCAGTGCCACGGCCTCTTGAAGGCTGGATACCACCGCGATTATCCCGCGCTCCAGCGCGGGGGAAAGCATCTCCCGGCGGGAAAGCTCCGGCAGCTGCCGGTCAAGCTCCTTGACCACCGCCTGCGCCACCTCCCGGGAAGTCGTTACCATCACCGCCGCCGCCAGCACGTCATGCTCCGCCTGGGCGAGGATATCCGCCGCGCAGTATTCCGGATTTGCCCCGTCGTCGGCGATTATCATCACCTCGGAAGGCCCTTGCAGGCCGTCGATGGCTACCGTTCCGAAGACCTGCTTTTTCGCCAGCATCACGAAGATATTGCCCGGACCGCATATCTTGTCCACCGCGGGTATGGTTTCCGTGCCGAACGCCAGCGCGCCGATGGCCTGGGCGCCGCCGATACCGAAGACGCGGTCCACCCCGGCGATGTCCGCCGCCGACAGCGTCATCGCGGGGATTTTGCCGTCCCTGCCCGGGGGCGTGGTCAGGATGACCTCACCGACCCCGGCGACCCTGGCCGGCACGGCCGTCATCAGTACCGTGGAGGGATATGAAGCAGTCCCTCCGGGGACATAAACGCCGACGCGGCCCAGGGCGCGCACCTGCTGCCCCACGCCGTGTCCGCTGATTTCCCGCCAGATGTTCTCCCGCTGCCGGCGGTGGAACTCTTCTATGCGCTGTGCCGCCTGTCTCAGGGCATCCAGCAGGTCTTTATCCACCTGGCGGACGGCGTCCTTTATCTCTTCTTTCCCTACCTCCAGCGCTTTCAGTTCCCTGCCGTCTATCTTACGGGTCAACTCCCGCAGCGCATCATCGCCGCCGCGGCGTACCTCGTCGAGGATTATCCGGACAGCTTCTTCGGGTTCTTCCGTGCCGAACCGCTCCCTGAGCCCCCGGCGCATCTCCGCGCTTACCGGGATGCTGACCGAAGTCGTCTCGCGGGACAACGCCTTTTTCGCCGCGGTGAAACCTTCGATAATCTTCACATCAGGCCTCCTCAACGGCAGCGTGCAGTCTTTTCACGATGGCATCAATCCCGGCTGCCTTTCTGCCGTCCTTTACCATGGTGCTGCCGGCGAGGCACGCGGTGGAATCGAACAGCGTATCGATAATCCTCAGGTTATGCCGGACGATGGTGCGCCCCGTCTGGGCGTTCTCGATAAGCATGTCGGCGTCCTCCGGCAGGAAAGCCTCCGTGGCTCCCCAGGTAGGCACGATGCGGTAATTTCCCAGGTGGTTGTCCCGCGCATATTTGTCCGCGATGTGGGTGTATTCCGAGGCCACCCGGAGGGGCGCGGCACAGGAAGTGCTGTATTCCCTCAGGCTGGCGGCATCGTTCACCGGCAGGTCCTGGCTGACCACCGCCACGATTTTCACCCAGCCGAATTTCAGGTCGGCGAGCGCTCTTACGGGACTTGACGGAAACTGGTTGCGGTGTTCCCGTACCCAGTCCCGCCCGGTCACCGCCAGGTCAAAGCCGTCGTTAGCCACCTGCAGCGGCATGTCCTGCGGGCGGATTACCTTGACGGTCACTCCTTCCAGACCGATGCGGGGACGGCGGTTACCGGTCTCCGAGGGATAGTCTTCGATGCCGATGCCCGCCCGCTGCAGCAGTTCCAGGGTGGGCTGCTGCTGATGCCCGTCGGGCAGCGCCAGGCGTATTGCGTCCTCATCATATTCAACAGGAACCTGGGGGGGCATTATTGGCACGGGGGCCTTTTCTTCAGCGGCAGGGGGCTCGGCGACCAGCGCCTCTTCCAGGGAAGCGACGATTTCGCCCAGGTCTTTCCGCTGCCAGCTGTCCTGGTGGGCGATGAGCACGGCGTTGGTTTCCAGCACCCGCTGGACGGGGGCCAGCCCCATGCCGCCGAGTTCCGCTTCCGTCCCGACGGAGACCAGGGCCAGCTCCGCGTTCTCCGGGGGGTAACCTTCCGCCGCCCCCCAGACGGGGAAGATGTTAAAACGACTGAGCCGCTGCTTCAGGGCGAACGTTTCCGCCAGGTTGGGATACTCGCTGGCGATACGCACCACGCCGTTTCCCCTCGCCGGGAAAGCCTCCCGGCCCGCGCCGGCGGCGGCATACAGGGCGCCCTTCCCGTAACCCAGCTCCCGCAGCATCACCAGCGCGCTGCTCCGGTACTTCGTGACGAGCTCCTGCATCCAGTCCCGCCCGCAGATACCCAGGTCATAGTTGCCGATAGCTACCTGGACAGGGATGTCCTTTTCCTGGAAGACCTTGATGACCAGGTCCGGGAAACGCTGGGCCCGGGGATGGTAAAAGCTGATACGCGAGTGGTATTCGTCCAGCCCCCAACCCGCTCTCTGGAGGAGCGCCGCAGTCTTTCTCAGCAGGCGCCCTTTAGGCAGCGCGATTTTGAGCGGCATCCCCCGCCTCCAGTAGTTTCAGCACCCCGCCGATGTCGGGACAGGTCATTTCGCCACCCCGGCTGAGGTCATAGAGCCGGAAACGCGGCGCGCCCTGCCCTACTTCCAGCAGCCAGCGCCGGTCTTTCGGACGGTCCTCCCCCAGCGCGATTTCCGCCGTTAGCCCCGCCCCATGCAGCGCCGCCATCGCCTGGAAGACCTCGGAGATGCTCACCCCGCTTCCGGCGCGGACACCGACCGCGCTCCCCGCCGACCGGCCACCTGCCTCCGGAGACACAATCGACAGCAACGGGTCCAGGTAAAGCGCAAAACCGCAGGCGGGCGTTTCCCCGCCGCCCATCGCCGGAATCAGGTTATCGTAGCGACCGCCGCCGCCGATTTTCCGGTTTCCGCTGAAGAATTGGAAAATCACCCCGGTGTAATACTCGAAGCCCGCCCCGGAGGCGATGTCAATCTGATATTCGCAGCCCAGGCTCTCCATGTGGTCGACGATGGTCATGAAGTTCTCCAGGTGCGGCTTGATTTCCGGGAAATGCGCCAGCACCTTCATGTTGTCCAGCAGCCCGGCGCTCCTGCCTTTAAGGTTCAGGAAAGCCGGCACCACCTTTTCCATCTCCGGGTTCCGCGTGCGCAGTTCCGCCAGCGTGTCCACGTCACCGTCCAGGATGCGGTCGAACGTCGCCGCCTGCTCCTGCGGGTCCAGTCCCAGCCGTGCCAGCAGGGCTTTAATCACCCCCGCGTGGGACAGCCGCAGCTGCACATCTTTGACGCCCATGTCCTCCAGGGCGCTCAAAGCGAGGGACACGAGCTCCGTGTCCGCCAGCGGCGCCCCCGCGCCGATAAGCTCCGCGCCGCACTGCCAGCGCTCCCGGCTTTCCTTGCCGGTCTCCTCGAAGATAAAGATGTTGGTGGTATAGAACAGCCGGGCCACGGGACGGTCCGCCATGCGGTCGATGTACAGCCGTGCGATGGGTATCGTTCCATCCGGGCGCAGCACCACCCTCTCCCCGCTCCAGCCGTCCCAGTCGAGGAAGGAATAAACGCGGCCCAGCATGCTCGGTGTCAGCGTCCCCGCCGAGGTGAAAAGGTGCAGCGATTCGATGGTCGGCGTGCGGACTTCCTGGTATCCCCATTTCAGGCATAGTGCGCGGAAGCCCGCTTCCGTGCGGCGGAAACGCGCCATTTCCTCCGGCAGCCAGTCCCGGGTCCCTTTACAGCGTGGGATTTTCATAGATTTCCTCTGGTGATAGCTCTGCAATTCTACACCAATCCTGCGCTTTCGTTCAACCTGCTCATACCCCGTCGGTTCGGCAATCATTGCATTTTATCATGTGAACAGATACAATGTTTCTATGCTTCTCATCAGGCGGACATTATTAATTGTGGTCGTGGCGCTGCTCGGCCTGTCCATTGCTTTGAACGTCCGGGCGGCAAATCCCCGCGTAGATGTGCTTATCGTCAAGGGCACGGTCAACCCCGTGCTGACGGATTACATCGAGCGCGGCATCGAGCAGGCGGAGGACACCGGCGCATACATGGTCGTCATCCAGATAGACACCCCCGGAGGACTGGACACGGCCATGCGGGATATCATCCAGGAAATCAGCAACGCCCGGATTCCGGTGGTGGTCTTCGTATCACCCTCCGGGGCGCGGGCCGCTTCCGCCGGGATGTACATCACCATCTCGGCGCACGTCGCCGCTATGGCGCCCAATACCGCCATCGGTGCCGCTACCCCCGTGCAGTTGGGGGGCGACGGCGAGGCGCAGGTCTCCGATGAACTGAAAGCCAAGATTATCAACGACGCCGCCGCCTATGCCCGCGGTCTCGCCGATACGCACGGGCGCAACGCGGAATGGGTGGAGCGCGCCGTCCGGGAAGGTATCTCCGCCACCGACCAGGAAGCCCTGGAATTGAACGTCATTGACGTGGTCGCCCCCGACCTGAATGGTCTGCTCGCCCAGATTAACGGCCGGGCAGTAACCATGCTGGGGGGCAACGTCATCACCCTGGATACCAGTAACGCTACTATCAACTTCCTCAAGATGACGCTGATCGAGGACTTTCTCTACACCATCGCCGACCCCAATATCGCCTACCTGCTGCTGAGCCTGGCGACGCTAGGTATCATGGTGGAAATCTTTAATCCCGGGCTCATCTTCCCCGGGGTGGTGGGCGGCATCAGCCTGCTCATGGCATTTTACGCTCTGGGCGTCCTGCCGGTAAACTGGGCGGGGGTCCTGCTGATCGTGCTCGCTTTCGGGCTTTTCGTGGCGGAGGTCTTCACCTCTACTTTCGGGCTATTCACCGCCGGCGGTATTATTTCGCTGGTTATCGGCTCGTTAATACTGTTTCAGGGGGCGTCTCCCGTGTTTAGAATCGACCCGTGGCTCATCGCTACGGTCACTATTATCATTACTGCCTCGTTTGCTTTTATCATCAACCGCGCCGTCAGCGCCCACCGCCGCCAGGCAAAAACCGGGCGGGAGGAACTTATCGGCAAGACAGCAATAGTGCGCCAGGCACTAGACCCGAAGGGGACGGTGTTCTACCGGGGAGAACTGTGGGATGCCGTCTCGGCATCAGGACGCGTAGAAACGAGAGAGGAGGTGACTATCACCAAGGTCGACGGATTGAAGCTCTTCGTCACGAAGAAGGCAGAAGAGGGTAAATAATGCAACTAACCGTGAGGAGGCTCCATTGTTCCAGCTAAGTCCAATCGGATTCCATATTAATCCCTGGGTGCTTGCCATCATCATTATCGTGGTCGTGGTCTCCCTGGTCATGGTCGTCATCTGGTCCGTCCGCGCCCACCAGCGCCAGATTGGCGCCGGACGCGAGGAGATGATCGGCAGAATAGCGGTGGCCGAATCCGCTCTCGACCCCAAAGGGACGGTCTTTATCGACGGCGAGCACTGGACGGCTATCTCCGAGGAGGGCAAAATCAAGGCCCGCGAAGAGGTAATCGTTACCAGGGTTCAAGGCTTGAAACTTTACGTGGCGAAAAATTCGCCGAGCTAAATAAAGGAGGTAGGTAGATGAATCCAGTTGTCATCGGCATTGTTGTCCTCTTCGTGCTCATCGTGGTCTCCATGGCGGTCCGGGTGGTCACCGAGTACGAACGCGGCGTCATTTTCCGCCTGGGGCGGCTCATCGGCGCCAAGGGACCGGGTCTTTTCCTGATTATTCCCTTTGTGGACCGCATGATTAAGGTGGACCTTCGCGTGGTCACCATGGACGTCCCCTCCCAGGAGGTCATCACTCGCGATAACGTTACCGTGCGGGTGAACGCAGTGGTCTATTTCCGTGTAGTTGACCCGGAGGCCTCGGTAGTAAAGGTCCTGGACCATATCCGGGCGACCTCCCAGATTTCCCAGACCACCCTGCGCAACGTGCTGGGGCAGTCCGAGCTTGACGAACTGCTCATGCAGCGGGAAAAACTGAACCAGATGCTCCAGAAGATTATCGACGAGCACACCGACCCCTGGGGCGTTAAGGTCAGCACCGTGGAAATCAAGGAAGTCGAGCTCGCCGAGGAGATGAAACGCTCCATGGCGGCCCAGGCCGAGGCGGAAAGAGAACGCCGCGCCAAGATTATCCACGCCGAGGGCGAACTTCAGGCTTCCGAGAAGCTGGCCCAAGCGGCGCACGTCATCGGACGCGAGCCCACCGCCATTCAGCTGCGCTTCCTCTCCACCCTCACGGAAATCGCCTCGGAGAAGAACAGCACCATCATCTTCCCGATACCTATCGAGTTCCTTCAGGCATTCGCCGTGAAAGGCCAGTCCAAATAAAAACCACTACCGGATTGATGGCGGCTAGCCGGATACCGTACGCAGGGTGATATCCCCCGCGACAATCCGGTCAGAGCCGCCATCAGCCCGGCGGAGACGCAGACTGCCATCCGGTTCCACCTCCTCCGCGATGCCCGCCATAGTGCCCTCTGCGGTGGTTACCTCCACCTGCCGCCCCAGCGTGTCCAGCCTCTCCCGCCATTCCTGAAAGATTTCCCCGCCGCCGGCGGGCAGCCGCAGGTACAGCCGCTCGAAATGCTCCAGCAGCCGGCGGATTAGCGCGGCGCGGTCCACTTCCTTCCCGGTTTCCGCCCGGAGACTGGTGGTATTATCCGGAATTCCCGGGATTTCCCTGACGGTGATGTTCGCGTTGATACCGATGCCTATAACCGCGTAGGCCGCCTCGCCACGGCGGACGGCGCTCTCCAGGAGAATCCCGCAGACCTTTTTCCCGCCCAGCAGCACGTCATTGGGCCATTTCAGTCCCGGCCTCAGCCCCGTGCCTTCCTCGATGCCGCAGGCAACCGCCAGCGCGGAGACCATCACCAGGAAAGGCAGTGAGGCTTTCTCAGGGTAGAGGATGATGGAAAAAGCGATGCTCCCCTGAGGCGAAAGCCACCGGCGTTTCACCCTGCCCCGCGCCGCCGTCTGCTCCCCGGCGACGATGACGGTGCCCTCCCGGGCGCCCCCTGATACCGCCTCACGGGCGGCATCCATCGTGGAGGTGAGGCGCGGATAGTAGAGCACCTTCCCCCCGACGAGACGCGTGTTGAGCCCGCGGGTAACCTGCTCTGCGGAAAGCGGAGTATTCATAGGCCTCAAGGATAAGTTAGCCTATCGGCAAGGGTGACGTCAATGAGAAAATTCCTATCGGCTTCATTTGACGGGATACAACCCTTCGCTTTCCTTGATTCATTTTAACAATTGCTTAATATTTACGATATAATATAAGAGTGCTAATCGTAATTAATTTGGTGATGTTATGTCAGGTAAGCGCGTGCTCGTCGTCGATGATGACGCCAAGACGGTGGCGCTGGTCAAGCTCTACCTGAACCGCGACGGCTATAAGGTCCTGGCCGCCAGCGACGGCCTGGAAGCCCTCCGGCTCGCCCGGGAGAGCCACCCCGACCTCATTGTCCTGGACCTGATGCTGCCCGGCATTGACGGCCTGGAGGTCTGCCGCATTCTCCGTCAGGAGTCTGGCGTGCCCATCATCATGCTTACCGCCCTGACCACGGACCGGGACAAGCTCACCGGGCTGGGCCTGGGCGCGGACGACTACGTTACCAAGCCGTTCAGCCCCGGTGAACTCGCTGCCAGGGTGCGGGCGGTACTTCGCCGCATCCCGGGAGAACGCGGCCCGGAGAGGGTCAACCACGGTAATCTCATCGTGGATTTCAGCCGGCATGAGGCTTACCTGGACGGTCGTCCGCTCAACCTCACCGCCGTGGAACTCAAGCTGCTGGGCACGCTGGCGAAATCGCCGGGGAGGGTTTTCTCCCGCGGCCAGCTGATTGAAAACGCTCTGGGCAACGACTTCGAGGGCTTTGACCGCACCATTGACGTGCATGTCCTTAACCTGCGCCGTAAACTTGAGAAAGACCCCGGGCACCCCCGCTATCTCCGTACCGTCTACGGCGCCGGCTATAAGCTGAATGAGGAGTTGCCGTGATGTACAGTTTACGTGTCCGGCTGCTGGTCGCTTTCAGCATCGTCATCCTCGCCGCGGTAGGTTCTATCTACTTCTTCGCCAGCCGGACGGCCGGCGGTGAAATCCAGAACTTCAGCACGCGCAGCGAGCAGATGCGCTTCAGCCGGGTCGGCTTTGAGCTTTACCGCTATTACCGGACCAACGGCGGCTGGGAAGGCGTCCAGTCTTACGTGGAGCAGTGGGGCAGCCTCTACGGACACCGTATTATCCTCACCGACGGCAGCAGCATCGTGATTGCTGATTCTCAAGGAGAGCTGCTGGGAACTGAATACCGCCCGGAGCTTCCCGGCGGACGTCCCGCACCGCCTGTTCAAGGCGGCCGGGGGACCCTTTACATCAGCCCGGAACCCTCTGCGGAGTATCCTTCTCCCTCCCTCCTCTCCCGGTCATTCAACCGTTACCTGCTCTGGGGGGCACTGCTGGCGGTGGGCATATCCCTGCTGGCTACTTTCTTCCTGTCGCGGCGGATATCCGCTCCCGTCAAGTTCCTGACGTCAGCGGCGCAGCGGCTGGGCCGTGGGGACCTTTCCCAGCGGGTGCAGCTCCAGGACAAGGGTGAAATGGGCGAACTGGCGCAAGCTTTTAACGCCATGGCGAGCGACCTTGAGCGCTCCGCGCAGATGCGCCGTAACATCATTGCCGATGCCGCCCATGAGCTGCGGACGCCGCTGACCAACATCCGCGGCTATCTCGAGGCGATTCGCGACGGCGTGCAAAAGCCTGATGCCAAGGCGATTCTTTCCCTGGATGAAGAAGCCGCCCTGCTTTCACGACTGGTAGATGACCTGCAGGAGTTGAGTCTGGCAGAAGCCGATGAACTCAAACTGGAACGCCATCCCGCTGACGTCGGTAAACTCATCAAGCAGACTGTGATGACGAAGCAGGCACAGGCCGCCACCAGGGGCGTGCGCCTTGCCACGAAACTACCCGCGGAACCGCTCCAGAGTGAACTGGATGCCCAGAGAATCGGGCAGGTGCTGCGCAACCTCCTGGACAACGCTCTGGCCCATACCCCGGAAAAAGGCACGATTACCGTCACCGCAAAGCCGCAGGACGACCACGAAATTGAGGTAGCGGTCAGCGATACCGGGGAAGGCATTCCCCCGGACGACCTCCCCAATATCTTCGAACGGTTTTACCGCGTGGACAAGTCCCGCACCCGCGCCACCGGCGGCAGCGGACTGGGCCTGACCATCGCCAAGCGCCTCGTCGAGGCCCACGGCGGCAAAATAGGAGTGGAAAGTGAACCGGGCAAGGGAAGCCGCTTCTTCTTTACGCTTCCCCGTATGCCTTAGCTTTTTATTGCATATAACCGGACGCGAAAAGGGAAGGTACTGACATGAAGAACATCGGCAAAGTATTGACTATCATCCTGCTTGGCGCCATCCTGCTGACGCCGCTGATGAGCTGCGGCTCCCAACCGAGCGCAGCCGAGGCGGCGGACAGCCGGACCGCCACGGTAACGCGGGGCAACCTCAGCGTGGAAATCAACGCGGCGGGCAACCTGGCGCTCTCCCGCACCGAGGACCTCGCTTTCGAGGTCGCGGGCACGGTGGAGGATATCTCCGTCTCCGAAGGAGACGCCGTCACCGAGGGGCAGGAGCTTGCCCGTCTGGACACCTCGGAGTGGGACAAGCAGCTGAAGACGCTGGAGAAGACCCTGACCACGGCACAGCGCAGCGTGACCACCAGGGAAACCGCCCTTACCAGTGCCGAGCGCTCACTGCTTACCCTCCAGCGCACGGTGACCACCAAGGAGAAAGCCGTCACCACGGCGCAGCGTACCGTGACCTCCAAGCAGACGGCCGTGGACCAGGAGTCCCTGGACCTGGAGACCGCGCAGTACAACCTCAGCCAGATTGCCGATGTGAAAAAGATACAGGACCAGATTGATAACGCGGAATTTGCCATGAAATTCGCTAAAAATATGCTTTCCGGCGAATTCGGGGACGGCGTGCAACTTACTGATTACAGCTACTGGAGTAATCTAGCCGCCGACGCCAAGGCGGAGATGGAGCAGGCCCAGGATGACCTGGCGGACCTGCTGGCCGACCGTAATATCACCGTGTCCACCACCGTAAGGCTGCAAATCGCCAGGTACCAGCTGGCGGTCACCACGGCGGAGCAGTCCCTGGGTGACGCCCGGATAGCCGTCGAAGATGCCCTGACCTCTGTGACCGATGCCCAGCGGGCGGTCGAGGACGCTAGGCTGGACGTTCAGGATGGCGAGCAGTCGGTGGAGAACGCCAGATTGTCGCTGGCAGATGCCCAGCAGTCGGTAACGGACGCCCAGAGCGACCTCGACGAGGCCCGCAGCCTCAGCCCGGTGGTCGTCGCCCCTTTTGATGGCTTCGTTACCCGGGTCAACGTCGCGGGCGGTGACGAGGTGTTCAAGGGCACCGTCGCCGTGCAGATTGCCGACCCCAACAAGTTCGAGGCGGAAATCCTCGTCAGCGAAATGGATATCATGCAGGTCAGCCTGAACGAGAGGGCCACGGTAGAGGTTAATGCCCTTTCCGGGCTTACCCTCCCCGCCACGGTCACCCATATCGCCCCTACCGCGACTATTCAGTCCGGCGTGGTCAACTACAAGGTGACCGTTGAAGTACAGGCTTCGGACAGCTTACGTCCGAACGCATCTGCTAATTCGGATAATACTACCGCCCCAACCGCGGGCACGGCCCTGCCTGACCGCATTCAGCAGGCTATCGATGCGGGCAGAATGACCCGGGAACAGGCCCAGGCATTCCTCGGCCGCGCAGGAGGGACGGGAGCAACCGCGCGCCCGTCCGCAATCCCGCAAAACGTCCAGCTGCGGGAAGGGCTCACCGTGACGGTGAACGTGATTACCCAGCAAAGCAACAACGTGCTTCTGGTGCCCAACAGCGCGATTATCCGGCAGGGGAACCAGAACTACGTCACCGTCAAGAACGGTTCGACCACGGAGCAGCGTCCCGTCCAGACCGGCATCAGCGACTGGCAGCACACGGAGATAACCGGCGGACTCACCGAAGGAGAAATAATCGTCATCCCGCAGGGCACCACTGCCGCCGCCACGACCGGCACCAACCAGCAGGGCCAGAGGCCTCCGGGAGGAGGGCTCATCCCGGGGATGAGGATAATCAGATGATACGCCTGGAAAACATCACCAAGACCTATCCCATGGGTAATCGGCAGCTGAACGTGCTCCGCGGCATCACCATGGATATCAAGAGCGGCGAGCTCGTCGCGATTATGGGTGCGTCAGGCTCGGGCAAATCGACGCTGCTCAACCTTATCGGGTGCCTGGATAAACCGAGCTCCGGCCATTACTTCTTCGAGAATAAGGACATCAACCGGATGAACAGCGCGGAACTCGCCCACATCCGGGCGCAAAAAATCGGCTTCGTTTTTCAGCAGTTCAACCTGCTGCCGCGGCTCAACGCGGTTGCCAACGTCGATCTGGGGATGAGATATGCCGGCGGCAGTGACCGTACGCGCTCCATGGAAGCCCTGAAAAGGGTCGGGCTCGGCGAGCGGGCGAACCACCGCCCCACCGAGCTTTCCGGCGGTGAGCAGCAGAGGGTGGCGATTGCCCGCGCCCTGGTGAAAAACCCCCCGCTGATACTGGCAGACGAGCCTACCGGCAACCTCGACAGCCGCTCCGGCGAGGATATTATCTCCATCCTCACCTCGCTGCACGCCGAGCATGGTATTACCCTGGTGATGATTACCCATGACTCCAACATCGCCGGGCACTGCCAGCGCGTCATCAACATCAGAGATGGCGAGATAATAGCGGAGGACAAGTGATGAAGAAGTGGCTGGAACCGGTAACGACCGCTTTCACCGGCGTGGTAACTCACAAACTGCGCAGTTTTTTAACCATCATGGGCATCGTCATCGGCGTGGCCGCCGTGATTGCCCTGATGTCCATCGGCAAGGGGGCACAGGCGGATATCCTCTCCCGCATCCAGACGCTGGGCTCTAACCTGGTAACCATCCGCCCCGGTTCGGCCACCTCCTTCGGAGGCGTGCGCGGCGCCCAGGGCAGCGTCACCTCGCTGACCATGGAAGACGCCCAGGCGATACAGGAACAGGTGAGCAACATCACCGCCGTGGCGCCCATGTATTCTAGCCGGATGCAAATCGTTGCCGGCGGCAATAATACCAACTCCTCGGTCTATGGTGTCACCGCGGCATACATGCGGGTCAACAATCTCTCCGTCGGCACGGGGTCTTTCTTCACCGATTACGATTACGCGCGCGGTGCCAGGGTCGCCGTCATCGGCTCGAACGTGAGGGATACCCTTTTCCCCGATGCCGACCCCATCGGGCAGACGGCGCGCATGGGCAGCATCGTCGTGCACGTCATCGGCGTGCTGGAAAGCAAGGGCGAAATGTTCGGTTCACCGGACGACTCTGTCCTCATACCGCTGACGGCGATGCAGCAGGCGGTGTCACAGCCGCGGACTCCCCAGGGGGACCAGATAATCTCCACCATCACCCTGACGGTCACCGATGAGAAGAAATCGACCGACACCGTCCAGGATATCACGAGTCTGCTGCGTACCCGTCACCACCTGGCGGAATCCGCGGACAATGACTTCAACGTCACCTCCATGGAGGAAATCGCCCAGACCATCTCCGCGGCAACGGGGACGATGACGCTGCTGCTGGGCGCGATTGCCGCCATCTCCCTGCTGGTAGGGGGCATCGGGGTGATGAACATCATGCTGGTGTCCGTGCTGGAAAGGACCCGGGAAATCGGCATCCGCAAGGCGTTAGGCGCCAGGGAACAGGATATCTGGATGCAGTTCCTGATTGAAGCCGCGATGCTGACCTTCTCCGGCGGCATCATCGGCGTGGCCATCGGGTGGGCGGTGTCTTACATCGTATCACAGACCGGAGTTATGTCAACACTGGTCAGCCTGGACATCGTTATCCTGGCGGTATCTGTTTCCGTGGGCATCGGCCTTTTCTTCGGCTTCTACCCCGCCTGGAACGCCTCGCGTCTGAACCCGATTGAGGCGCTGCGGTCCGAATAGCGACGGGGAATTCCGGGCTACCGTTTCAGGATGGTCACCGCCAGCGCCGCCGGGCTGCCCTCAACATAGCCGCCGCTGTTCTGCGTGAGCGCCACGTTGGGATGGTCACCGTTCCTGCCCTTGACCTGCCGCGGTCCGGCTTCGCCCCGTAGCTGCCAGACCATCTCCGATATCTGCGCCAGCCCGGTAGCGCCGATGGGGTGTCCGCGTGCCGCCAGTCCCCCGCTGGGGTTCACGGGCAGCTTGCCGTGCAGCGCGAAATAGTCCTCTTCGACGAGATGCGGCACCTCGTCCGCGGTGCAGAAACCGAGCTTCTCAACGCGGAACATCTCTCCCGGCGCCATCGCGTCATGCACTTCCGCCACCTCGATATCCTCGGGACCCAGCCCCGCCATTTCGTAGGCGTCCCGGGCGACGTGTTTCTGGCCGTCATCGTCCCCGGTGACCTCGCCGCTGCGCAGGCAGCTCGCCGCCACGGTTATCGGTATCTGCTTGCTGATTTTCGCCGCGACGTCCTTGGCGCAGACAATCGCCGCCGCCGCCCCGTCTGCCATGGTGGAGCACATGTAGAGGGTCAGCGGCCAGGCAATCACGCGGGAGTTCAGTATTTCCTCCGCCGTCATCGGCTTCTGGTACTGGGCGTAGGGGTTCAGCGCGCCGTTGGTCTTGTTCTTGGACGCCACCCTGGCGAAATGTTCCTGCGTCCAGCCGTGTTCCTTCATGTATTTGCGCAGGGTCATGGCGTAGCTCGCGCTGAACTGGAAGCCCAGGCCGCCCATCAGCTCAACGTCCGCGTTGGCGGACATCGCCGCAATCGAGCGCGAAGTGTCTTCAAGGTAAAGCTTCTCCGCGCCGACCACCATGAGCACGTCGTAAAGCCCGGAGGCAATCGCCAGGGTCGCCTCCCGGAGAGCGATGCTCCCCGAAGCGCAGGCGCCCTCCACGTTCACGATGGGCAGGCTCTCGAAACCGGCATCCCGGAGGAACACCTGTCCGCGGACACCCTCCTGACCCGTGATAATTCCCGCCAGCACGTTGGAAAAATACACCGCCTCTATCAGCTTAGCGTCGATGCCGGCATCATGAATAGCGCGCCATGCCGCCACCCGGGCAAGCTCCTTAAGGCCCTTGTCCAGGAACTTGCCGCACTGATGCATCCCGACGCCGATGATAACGGTCTCTCTAGCCAGTTTTCTCATAGATCTTTACTTCCTTACCGGACGGTATTTCCAGGCGAGCAGGTTGTCGCCCCGCTCGTTCTGCTTCAGTTTCTCGATGACCAGTTCCATCTCTTCCCCTATTTTCAGGGCGTCGTCCTCGGGCTTCACCCCGGATAGCTGGGTAAAGATGACCGGTCCCTCTTTAAGTTTAACATACCCGATGACGTAGGGCGGGGGAAAATCGGGCGGCCCCACCCGCATCACCGTGAAAGTCACCAGGTTACCGAAAGAGCCGAGCTTGATATTTTCCATTGTGTCGTCCCGGCGGCAGACCAGGCAGACCTCTTTCTCCGGGAAAGACGTATAGCCGCACACCCGGCAGCGGCTGCCGCAGAGATACGGGTGTTCCTCCTTCCCCTCCACCGCATGAAAAAGACCCTCTTTCCAGGGTATATCCGCCATGTTACCCCCTTTTCCGGTCGATAGCTTCCCGAATAGTCTGTGTAATCACTCTGGTATCGCTCCCGGGCCCGAAGACGGCATCCACCCCCAGGGTTTTCAGGTAAGCCACGTCCCGGGGCGGGATAATGCCGCCGACGACGAGCACGATGCGGCCCGGGTCCATCCCTTTCGACTGCATCAGCCTGATAATGCGGCTGGTATGCTCCTTGTGCGCCCCGGTAAGGTAGCTGAGCCCGATGACGGAGACGTCTTCCTGAAGCGCCGTGTTGACCACCATCTCCGGGGTCTGCCGGGGACCGCTGTAGATGACCTCCATGCCCGCGTCCATCAGGGCGCGGCTAATCAGGCGGGCGCCCATCTCGTGCCCGTCCAGACCCGGCTTGGCGATGAGTACCCGCTCCCTTTTCTGTGCCATGATGTCTCCTAATTCACCTTTACCGGAGCTTTAAATTCGCCGAAAGCCTGCCGCAGCACCCCGTAGATTTCGCCCACGGTAGCGTAGGCTTTGACCGCCGCCAGGGTGGCCGGCACGGTGTTCACCTTTTTATCTTTAGCCTTGCGCGCCGCCACTTCCGCCAGTTCGTCCAGGCGCTGCCGCACCAGCTTGCCGTCCCGGCTCTCACGGACCTGCGTCAGCCGTTTTTTTTGCCGGGATTCATCCTTCTCGTCCAGCTGGAACAGGTCCAGCGGCAGCTCCTCATCCGAGGGGAAGAGGTTGATGCCGACGACCTTTTTCTCGCCGGATTCGATTTCCTTCTGGTTCTGGTAAAGCCCCCTCAACTCCTCGGCATAGTAGAAACCGTCTTCCACCGCCGCGGCCACGCCGCCCTTCTTCTCGATTTCCCCCAGCCAGTGCCGGGCTTCCTCCTCGATTTGCGAGGTCAGCTTCTCCATGTAGTAAGACCCGCCCATGGGGTCGACGACGTTCTCCATGCCGCACTCGTGGTGGAGGATGTATTTCACCTGGTTGGCGATTCTCGTGGACTCGGAGGTGGGCAGCGCCAGCGCCTCGTCGTAAGCTGGCGCCCAGATGTGCTCCACCCCTCCCAGTATCGCCGCCAGCACCTGCACGGTGATTCTCGCCAGGTTGTTCAGCGGCTGCTGCGCCGTCAGCCGGTTGGCGGAGGTCCAGAGGCTGATGCGCAGTCCCTGGATATTAGGGTCCTCGCAGTGATACCTTTCCTTCATCAGCCGGGCAAAGAGACGCCGCCCCGCCCGGAATTTCGCCACCTCCTCGAAGAGGTCGAGGTCGGAAGAAGCGTGCCAGTCCATCTTGGGCACGAACTCGCCGAGTTCCAGCCCCCTCTCCCGCGCCGAGTCGATATAGGCAAAGAAATGCGCCAGCCCGAAGCCCAGCTCCTGCGCCGCACCGACGCCTGCCCACCGCATCTGGGTGGTACAGACATACTGCGGCACCCACTGCCAGTCCCACCGGTCCTTGAAATTGCGGCAGATATATTCCACGACGTCGGTCGCCAGCTCGATGGCCATGTCCACGGGGAAGATATAGGTATCCCTGCCGCTGTATTCCTTGAGGGGGTCGTTCTGGATGCGGAAATGGCGCAGGACCGCCGGGTCGATGCCCCGCTTTTCAGCGAGCGCCAGCGACAGGGAAAGCGCGTAAGACCCGATGCAGTTGGCGACGAAACCCAGCCCCGTTTTCTGCAGGTCGATGCCCTCCAGCACGCGGTCCAGGTCCGCCAGGGAAGCCAGCGCCACGCCGGCTTTGCCCACCTCGCCCTCCGCCAGTGGGTCGTCGGAATCGTAGCCTATCTGCGTGGGCAGGTCCAGCGCCATGGTAATCACCGTCGCGCCGTGATTAATGAGGTCGCGGTAGCGCTCGTTGGCGCTCTCGCTGGAGCCGTAGCCGCTGTAAAAGTCGTGCGGCCAGGTGAAATTACGGTATCCGCCGGGGGTGCGGGAGCGCGTGAAGGGGAACTGCCCGGGAAAGCCGATGTCCCGGAGGTAATCGATATTTTCCGTGTCCCGGGGGGTATAGAGCGATTTGACGGGCGTGCCGCTTATCGTGCGGAACTCGGGCTTCGTTTCCGGCTTGTTCTTCAGGCCGGGCTGGCGTACCTTCTCGTCCCACTTCTTCAGTTCGTCTTCCAGCTTCATGCCTTCCCCCCTTCCTTGAACTGCTCGCGGAGCTGCTTGCGCACAATCTTCCCGGCGCCGCTCTTGGGCAGCTCGGCAAGGAAATGGATTTTCTGCGGTTTCTTGTAACCCGCCAGCCGCGTCCGGCAGAACTCGATAAGCTCCGCTTCCGTGGCCTGCTGTCCCGGCTTCAGGGCCACCGCCGCGGTGACCGCTTCCCCCCAACGCTCGTCGGGGACGCCGAAGGCGCAGGACTCGCTGACGGCGTGGTGCTGGTAAAGCACATGCTCAATCTCCTGGGGATAGATGTTCTCCCCGCCGGAGATTATCATGTCGCTGGTCCGGCCGCCGCTGAGGTACAGGTAGCCCTCGTCATCGACCGTCCCCAGGTCTTTGGTATGGAGCCACCCGTCCACCAGCGCCTCCGCGGTGGCTTCCGGATTGTTCATGTAGCCGGTCATCATATGGTCGCCCCTGACGATGATTTCCCCGATTTCCCCGGGGCCGACCTCCCGGTTTTTCTCGTCGACGACCCGCACCTTGACCATCGTGCAGGGCCGGCCCACCGATTTCAGGAGCTTTTCCCGTTTGTGGTCTTCCTTCTTCAGGACGGAGATAAGCATCGGCGCTTCCGTCTGCCCGTAAAGCTGGATAAAGACATCACCGAAGATGTCCATCGCTTCCTTGAGCCGCGCCACGGGCATCGGCTCGCCCCCGTAAATAATCGTCCGCACGCTGCTCAGGTCCCGCTTACGGATGTCCGGGTGGTCCAGCATCCGCATCAGCACCGTGGGGATAGTCTTGACGGCGGTAATCCTCTCCTTCTCGATGATTTCCAGGGCCGCTTCGGCATGGAAGTCATTGACGATATACTGGGTCAGTCCCTTGACCCAGACGGGCAGGATGTACCAGCCCGCCCCGTGGAAGAGGGGCTGCACCGCCAGCCACTTGTCCTCATATGTCAGGTCCCCCAGGTATTCCATGATGAGGTCGCGGGTGACCGCCGCGGCGCTCTGGAAGGGCAGCATGATGCCCTTGGGCGTGCCGGTGGTGCCGCCGGTATACCGCAGCTCGCCCAGGGCTTTCGGGTCGAGTTCGACTTCAGGCTCCTTTTCATCCGCTGACGCCAGCAGCGCTTCGTAGTCTGCCATCCCCGCGCCGGTCCCGTCGAAGCAGATGAAATGCTTTACCTTGCGCAGTTCGCCACGCATCGAGCCGATCATCTCGGCATAGCGCTGCTGCAACACCAGCACCGCCGACTCCGAGTTGTTGATCTGATATAAGAGTTCCGGGGCGCTGAGCATCGGGTTGAGGATGGTCTGCGGGAAGGCGCCCTTCATCAGGCCGAACTCTATCTCCGCGTATTCCAGGCAGTTATGGGCCAGCGTCGCTACCCTGGTGCCCGGCGGACAGCCCAGGCCGCTCAGGGCGTTCGCCAGGCGGTTCGCCCGCCGGTCGACCTCCCCGAAGGTCAGAGAGCGCCCCTCGATTAACGCGGGCTTGCCCCCCTTGAAGATAAACGCCGGTTTATCCCGGAAATAGCGCGCGCTTTTCCGGATAAACTCTTTCTGACCTACAATCATGCTCACCTCTTCTGCCACTACGGCAGCGGTTCAGGCACGCCACTTTTGCGCGTATTTCTCTTTGACATCCGGGTTCAGCAGAAACTCAGGCAGCCCGCCCCGGGAAACCTTCACCGCGGCGTCATAGATACGCTGCTTGTACTTGGCGGTGGACTCCTCGGAATAGTAGGCGGAATGCGCGGTGATGATGACGTTTTCCTGCTGGAGCAGCGGATTGTCCGGGGAGATTCCCTCCGGCTCCGCCGTGACCACATCCAGTCCCGCCCCGGCGATAACGCCCTCCGCTAGGGCCTCCGCCAGCGCCGCCTCGTCGACGAACGTGCCCCGTCCCACGTTGATGAGATAGGCGGTGGGCTTCATCTTTCTCAGTTGCTCCCGGCCGATGAGGTGTTCCGACCCCTCGGTGAAAGCCGCCTGGATGGAAACGAAATCGGACTTCTCCAGCAGCTCGTCCAGGGTGACGGGCGTCACGTCCACCTGCCGAAAGACCTCCGGGGGAAGGTAGGGGTCGTAGGCAATCACCTTCATCCCGAACCCTTTGACCTTGGGGGCGACGTTGCGCCCGATTCGTCCCAGGCCGATGAGGCCCACGGTCTTGCCCTTCAATTGAAAGACGGGCGGCAGTATCTTGTTGCGGATTTCCCGCTTCTCGAAAGCGTCCCATTTCCCGGCACGGACGGCGCGGTCCAGCCGGGTGATTTTGCGCGCGCTGGCGAGCAGAAGGGCGACGGCATGCTCCGCCACCTCGTCCATGCAGTAGTCGGCGGGAGAAGCCACACAGATGCCCTGCTCCGTGGCGGCTTTGATATCTATCCCCTCGTAGCCGGTGCCGGCATTGAAAATGAGGCGGCACTTTGCCAGCTGCGCGATGACCCGGCGGGTATAAGGCTGCATCAGGGTGATGACGGCATCGGCGTCCTGCGCGGCGGCGATAAGCTCGTCTTCGGTATTGGCGGGAATGGTCATTACCTCCCCTCCGGGCCCCAGCAACGGTAAAAAGTCCTCGATATCCCGGCGGGAAAGGACGCGCGAAGTCAGCACTACCTTAAAAGTCATCTTTCACCTCGGTTGGACGCACAGAGGGCTTCAGGCACCGGCGGCTTTTTCCTCTCCGGCACCCTCGCGGATACCCGCCAGGTCTTTTGCCAGGCGCTTGAGCAGCTCCATGTCGGTGTTCTGCAGCACCGTCATCCGGTGCGTCTCCGGCGAGCC
>JBDRGD010000008.1:0-14434 GCA_043818095.1 Chloroflexota bacterium | reverse complement strand
TTGCCGCGGGACGCTATCGTCATGGGCAAGGTCGCCCGGCGCCACATGCTGGACCGGCTCGGGCTTACCTGCCTCAAGGAAGTCATCACCTACCACACGCTCGCTACCAGCATCGGCTACACGGACGACGAGCGCGACCTGATGTTCATCCGGGACCGGGAGGGGATGGGAGAGAGAGCGGCGTTCCACAAGCTGCATGACAAGTACGAAGCGGCGCTGGAGAAGACGAAATACTTCAAGAGCTACCGCCCGCCGCAGGAATAGGAGAAGGGCAGCATATGGACTGGCAGGAAGAATACCGGAGAAAGCTGGTATCCGCGGAGGAGGCGGTTAGCGCCATCAAGTCCGGGGACAAGGTGGTGTTCGTCCAGGGGATGGAACCCACCGCGCTGGGACTGGCGCTGGCGGCACGCAAAGAAGAGCTTCACGACGTAGCTATCTCCGTGAGAACGCCCGGCCGGGACTTCGGCTGGTACGACCCCGGCTGGGAAGACTCCTTCGCTATCGAAATCGGTTTTCCCCTGCCGATTGTCCGGGACATGATTAAAGAAAAGCGGTGCGACATCGGCATCGGCTCGCTGGGCTTCATTTTCCATGAGGCGGAGCGGCGGAAAGCGGACGTCGTCATGCTGGAGGTGTCGCCGCCGGACCGCCACGGGAACGTCAGCTTCGGCGCTTCCCGCTGGGCGAAGAAAGAGGAAATAAGGGCGGCGGGCATCGCCCTGGCGGAAGTCAACCAGAACCTCATCCGCACCTACGGCGACAATTCCATCCATATCTCCGAGATAGACTATTTCGTGGAGCATGCCTCGTCGGGGCGGAGGCCGGGCTCCACCGACCTCCTGGGCAGGAAGGCGCGCGAGCCCAGCGACGCCGAAAAAGCCATCGCCGGTTACGTGTCCACCCTGATAAACGACGGCGATACGATACAGGTCGGCGTGGGCTCCACCAGCGAGTGGTGCGCCGTGCTGGATACCTTCGATAACAAGCATGACCTCGGCTGGCATTCCGAGACCACGCCGCGGGGCATCATCCGGCTGATACGCGAGGGGGTCTTCAACGGGAAATACAAGACCCTGCACACGGGGAAAGCGGTGGCCACCGCCTGCGGGGGCGGCAGCAAGGAAGACATGGACTTCGTCAACATGAACCCGATTTTCGAGCTTTACTCCGCGGAGCACGTCCTCGATGTCCGTGTCATCGGCGCCCACGACAACATGGTGGCGATTAACAGCGCCGTGGCGGTGGACCTGACCGGGCAGACCTCGGCGGAGTCGGTGGGGACGCGGATTATCAGCGGGCCCGGGGGCCAGACGGCCTTCGCCATCGGCTCATGGCTCTCCAAAGGTGGACGTAACATCACGGTGATGACGGCGACAGCCGGTGAGGGAGTTTCCCGGGTGGTTCCCATGCTGGAGAAGGGGACGCTGGTCACCCTGCCACGCATCATGACCGATATCGTGATAACCGAGTATGGCATCGCCCGGCTGCGCGGCAAGACGCAGCGGGAAAGAGTGGACGAGCTCATCGGGATAGCGCACCCCGATTTCCGCGGGGAACTCAAACGCGAAGCGGAAAGATTATACTGGCCGGACTGATGCTGCCCGTAGAGGAGCGTGAACAATGAAAATCAAGAAGGTCTTCATCATGGGTGCCGGGGTGATGGGCAACGGCATCGCGCAGGTGACCGCGGCGGCGGGCTATGACGTCACCATGCAGGATATCAGCCAGGAAGTCCTGGACAAAGGCATGGCCACCATCAGCCGCAGCCTGGACCGCCTGGTGAGCAAGGGCAGCATGACGGAGAGCGATAAGGCGGCGCTGCTCGCCCGCATCAGCACGACCGCGGATATGGAAAAGGCCCGCGACGCCGACCTCGTTATTGAGGCCATCCCGGAGGTGCTCTCGCTGAAGACGGAAATCTCTCAAAAGCTGGATGATATTTGTCCGGAGCACACGATACTCGCCACGAACACCTCGGCGCTGCCCATCGGCGTCCTCGGGGCGGTGACGAAACGGGCACCGAAGGTGGTGGGGATACACTTCATGAACCCCGTGCCGGTGATGAAAGGCGTGGAGGTCATCCGCGGGATGCACACCTCCGAAGAGACGCTGGCAACCAGCAAGGAATTCGTCCGGAGCCTGGGCAAGGAGCCCTGCGAAGCGCGCGACTACGGCGGATTTATCGTCAGCCGGCTGGTGGACGCCCTGATGAACGAGGCCGTCCGCTGCGTGATGGACGGCAACAAGGCGGAAGAGGTGGACAAGGCGATGCGCCTCTGCTGCAATTTCCCCATCGGGCCGCTGGAGCTCTGCGACCTGGCGGGAGCGGACGTCGTTCTCCACGGACTCGGGACACTGGAGGCGGAGTTCGGGGACCGCTTTCACCCCGCCCCGCTCCTCCAGGCCATGGTCCGGGCGGGCAATCTGGGGCGCAAGGCGGGGCGTGGTTTCTACGATTATCCCAAAAAGTAAGCGAGGTTATGATGACGCAGGATAGCGATGTTGTTATCGTCAGCGCGGCGCGGACGCCTTTCGGCAAGTACGGCGGCTCCCTGAAAGACATCGATTACTACGAACTGGGCGCGATTCCCATGCGGGAAGCGCTCAGAAAAGTAAATTTAAAGCCGGACGTGGTGGACGAGGTCTTCTGGGGGGTGGGGGACACGGCCCAGTGCCGGGACGTCTATACCCCGGTCGCCGCCCGGCAGTCGCTGCTGAAAGCGGGACTGCGCCCGGAAACGCCGTCGATATCCTTCGACATGGCCTGTGTCTCGGCGATGCATGCCGTCAAGCTGGCGGCGATGTCACTACGCCTCGGGGAGATCGGGGTCGCCCTGGCGGGCGGCGCTACCTCTTTCAGCAACGAGCCGCTCATCGTCCGCGGGCTCCGCTTCCAGGGCTTCCGCATCGGCGACGTGAAGATGGAAGACCCTCTGCTGGCGCTGGGCTACAAGGACTATAATCCGGTGTCCGTGGACAGCGATAACGTGGCTTTCGAGCACGGTATCGACCGAAAGGAGCAGGACGAGTGGGCGCTGCGCAGCCACGTCAACTACGGGAACGCCTGGAAAGCGGGCAAATTTAAAGAAGAGATTATGCCCCTGGCTATTCCCCAACCGAAAGGCGAGCCGAAAACACTCGATATCGACGAGCAGTACCGCCCCGACACCACCATCGAGCGCCTGTCGGGGCTGAAAACGGTCTATGATACCCGGGCGATTACCGCGGGCAACGCCCCCGGCCTGAACGACGGCGCCACCGCCATCCTGCTCACCACGCGCCGGAAAGCGCAGGAACTGGGCCTGACGCCGCTGGCGGAGGTGGTGGCGCAGGTCTCGATAGCTATCCGGCCCGACCGCATGCCGGAGGGGCCGGGGTACGCCATGCAGCAGGTGCTGGACAAGGCGGGACTGAAGCTGGAGGACATGGCGGCGGTGGAGATTAACGAGGCGTTTGCCTGCGTGCCGCTGGTCTCGACGAAGCTCATCTCCGGCGGGGACGTGGACAAATTGAAGCAGCTGCGGGAGCGGACAAACATCAACGGCAGCGCCATCGCGATCGGCCACCCCAACACGGCCAGCGGCGCGCGGCTGGTCATGAACCTGATGTACGAACTCCGGCGGCGCGGCGGCGGGTATGCGCTGGGCGCCATCTGCGGCGGACTGGCGCAGGCGGACGCCACGATTATCAAGGTCTGATATGAGCGCGACTTCACACAGCGGGGCAGGTCTCTCCGGGAAGGTATCTATCGTCACCGGCGCCAGCCGCGGCATCGGGAAAGCCATTGCTTTGGAATTGGCGCAGGCGGGGGCGGCCGTAGCGGTAGCTGCGCGCACCGCCCAGGCAGGACAGAGCAAGCTTCCGGGGACAATCAATGAGACCGTGGACCTAATCCGCAGTCGCGGGCAAAAAGCTATCGCCGTCACCTGCGACGTCAGCCGGGAAGAGGACGTGGCGGCGATGGTGGCGGAGGTCAACCGGGAACTGGGCGCGGTGGATATCCTGGTGAACAACGCGGGCACGACCACGCTGGAGTCCCTTTTGAACCTGTCGGTGAAGAGGTGGGACGTGGTCATGGGGGTGAACCTGCGCGGCACCTTCCTGTGCAGCAAGGCGGTATTACCGCAGATGGTGGAGCGCCGCCGCGGCCACATCCTCAACATGTCCTCGGTGCTGGCGACGCGCATCGAGTACAGCATCGTTTACGGGGCGAGCAAGGCCGCCATTGAGCGCTTCACTCAGGGATTGGCCCGGGAGATGCAAAAGCACAATGTCGCCGTCAACGCCTTTTGCCCCGATTTTACCGTTACCGAGGCGGTAGAGGTCAACCTTCCCGGCGTGGACACCAGCCGCTGGCAGTCGCCGGAGATGTGGGCGAAATACGCGGCGCTGACCGTAGCGCAGGACGCGTCGAGTCTGACCGGCAGGATAATGGATGAACCGGCGTTAAAGGAGATTTTCGGTGCGGTCTGAAGTCTCGTCCGGCGGAGCAGCGCGATGACCGGTCCGGCACAGGACCGCCTGCTGGGGGACATCAGGGTGCTGGACCTTTCCGACGAGAAAGGCCTGCTCTGCGGCCGGATGCTCGCCGACCTGGGCGCGGATGTCATCAAGGTAGAAAAGCCGGGCGGCGACGGCGCGCGACGCCGCGGGCCGTTCTATCGCGATGAACCCAATCCCGAGAAGAGCCTTTACTGGTTCGCCTATAACCTCAACAAGCGCGGCATTACCCTGGACATTAAATCGGCGGAGGGGCAGGCGCTCCTCAAACAGCTGGCGCGCCGCGCGGATGTGGTTATCGAGTCGTTCCCGGTGGGTTACCTGGACGGCTTGGGGATAGGCTACGCCGCTCTCGCCAAGGAAAACCCGAGGCTCATCATGGCGGCCATCAGCCCCTTCGGGCAGACGGGTCCCTACCGCGATTTCAAGGCGACGGACATCGTCGGCATGGCGATGGGGGGCTATCTTTTCCTCTGCGGTACCCCGGAAAGCCCCCCGGTGCGTGTCAGCTGCCCGCAGGCCTACCTCCATGCCGCCAGCGAAGCCGCCGCTGCCGTGCTCATGGCGCTTTTTTACCGGGACCACAGCGGGGAGGGGCAGTACATCGACGTGTCCATGCAGGCGAGCGTCACCATGAACACGCTGATGGCGGTCCCTTTCTGGAACCTGAGCGGGACGATACTGGAGCGCTCCGGGGCTTTCCGGGTGGGGCTGACCTCCGGAACACGCCAGCGGCAGATATGGCCCTGTAAGGACGGGCAGGTGAACTTCGTTATCTACGGGGGGAAAGCGGGCTCCTTCCGGAATAAGGCCCTGGTGCGGTGGATGGACAGCGAGGGCATGGCGACGGAACACCTGAAGCAAATCGATTTCGCTTCCTGGGACGTCTTTGACATAACAGAGGAAGAGTGGGAGAGGATAGAGGTTCCCATCGGTAAGTTTTTCATGTCCCATACCAAGGATGATTTGCTCCGGGAAGGGGCGCAGTGGCGTGTCGCTGTATGCCCCATCGCCTCCCCCGCGGAGGTCGTCGGCTCGGAACAGCTCCGCGAGAGGGACTTCTGGCTGGAAGTCGCCCACCCGGAACTGGGCGCGACCCTGAAATATCCCGGATTTTGCCTGCGTTTCACGGAGACGCCCTGCCGGGTGTGGCGGCGCCCGCCGCTCATCGGGGAGCATAACCGGGAAATCTACGGGGACGAGCTGGGGTTGAGCCCGGAGGAAATAGCGCGGCTGGCGCGGGAGAAGGTAATCTGATGCCGGAGAAGGGTAAAGCAATGCCGCCGCAGGCGCTGGCCGGGGTAAAGGTAGCGGACTTCACCTGGGCGGTGGCGGGCGCCATGGTCACCAAGTGCCTCGCCGATTACGGGGCGACCGTCGTGCGGATAGAATCGCGCAAGCACCCCGATTTTTTACGGACCTCCGGGCCTTACAAAGACGGCAAGCCCGGCCCCAACCGCACCGGCTACTTCGGCTTTTTCAATCCCAACAAGCACAGCATCGTCATCGAAATGGACCATCCCGGCAGCAGGGACGTGCTGCGCCGTATTATCTCGTGGGCGGACGTCGTCGCGGAGAATTTCACCCCCGGCGTGATGGAGAAGCACGGGCTGGACTACACTCATCTGAAAGAGATAAATCCGGGGATTATCATGCTCAGCACCTCGGGGCAAGGACAGACCGGGCCCTTCTCCCGGGTGTCCATCGGGGGCAACTGGCTGGTGGGGCTGACCGGGTTCGGCTGGTTCACCGGCTGGCCGGACGGGGAGGTCACCCAGCCCTTCGGGGCGTATAACGACTTGATTACCCCGCGTTTCGGCGTGCTGGGCGTGGTGGCGGCCCTGCGCTACCGGGAGCGGACGGGCCGGGGACAGTATATCGACCTTTCCCAGCTGGAGGCAGGCGCCCAGTTTTTGATGCCACCGCTGCTGGACTACACGGTAAACGGTCACGAGGGCGGCCGGACGGGAAACACCTCGCCGTACGCCGCGCCGCACGGGGTCTATCCCTGCCTCGATGAACGGTGGTGCGCGCTGGCGGTCTGCAGCGACGCCGAGTGGCAGGCTTTCTGTCGGGTAATCGGAAAGCCCGAACTGGGCAAGGACCCGCGGTTCGCTACCCTGCCGGATAGAAAACACAGCGAAGATGTGCTGAACCAGATGGTAAGCGAATGGACTGTGAAGCTGTCACCGGATGAGGTCATGCGACGGCTTCAGGCGGAGGACATCGCGGCGGGGGTGGTGGAGAACGCCCGTGACCTGGTTGAAGACCCGCAGTTGGCGCACCGGAACTATTTCTGGAAGATGCCGCACCCCGAGATGGGGGATTTCGCCCACATGGGCGAGGCGGCCACGCTCTCCCGCACGCCGCCACAGCCCCGCATGCCGTCGCCGGGAATGGGAGAGCACACGGAATATGTCTGCAAAAAGATACTGGGCATGTCCGACGAGGAATATCTCGCCGGTCTTTGCGGCGGGGTCTTCGGCGACCACGACTAGATAACGAGGAGGGTAAAATGACGGAAAACGGCGGCAGCGTGACGATTGCCTACTACGGCGCAGCGGCATTCCGGCTCGTCACCGCCAGCGGGCGAAAGATATTAATCGACCCGTGCCTGACGGAGAACCCGCAGTGCCAGGAAAAACTGGAAAGCTTTTATGACGCGGAACTGATTATCGTCTCCCACGGTGCCGCTGACCATCTCGGGGACACCGTGGCACTCCTGGAAAACAGCCGGGCAAAGCTGGTCTGCGGCGCGGATGTCGGTAAGTACGTACATGACCAGGGTATCCCCTGGGAAAGAATCGGCGTCACGCTCTACGGCGATGAAAGGGAGTATGACGGGATACAGATAAAGACCGTCTTCGCGCAGCACATATCCCGCATCGAGACGAAGGACAGGAATTACTACGGCATTCCGCTGGCTTACGTCATCACCACGGAAGACGGTATCCGTATCTTCCATCCCGGCGATACCGCGCTCTTCGGCGACCTGCAGCTCATTGGCCGGCTGCACCACCCCCACATTTTCATGGTGGGCATCGGCAGCTTCGCCGAGGGCCTGCCCACGGAGATGAACGCGTCAGAAGCGGCCATGGCGGCGCTCTGGGTAGCGCCGGACGTGGTGATTCCGATGCACTACGCCCCCGGGGCGGCGGCGCCGCAGCGTTTCCTGGAGGCGGTGCGCATCATCGCGCCGCGCGTCCAGCCGGTGATGCTGGAGCCGAACCGCGAGTTTGTTTACAGGAAGTTCCAGGTCTGTTACGATAAATAGCAGCAAAACGCAGGAAGGAAGACAATGGGCTTAATCGAAGATCTGTTGACCGGCTCCATCGACATGCACATCCATGCCTCGCCGGACCCGAGGGCGGAGCGGAGGGTGGATGCCATCCAGGCCGCCCGGCAGGCGCAGGAAGCGGGGATGCGCGCTATCGTGCTCAAGAGCCACGAGTATCCCACCGCGCCGCTGGCCCGCATCGTCGGGCAGATGGTACCGGGTCTCACCGTGGTCGGCGCCATCGCCCTCGACTATGAAGTGGGCGGACTGAATCCCCATGCCCTTACCGCTTCCGCGAAGATGGGCGCGAAGATTGTCTGGATGCCCACCATCTGCTCCGCGCACGATATGAAGCGGAAAAAACCGCCGGAGGAGGGGATAAGCCTTTTCGATGACCGGGGGAAGCTCCTGCCCGTGGTGGACGAGTTGCTGGAAATCGTCAAGAGCTACGACATGGTGCTGGCGACGGGCCATATCTCGCCGGAGGAGGCCTTCGCGCTGGTGGACCGGGCACGGCAGGTCGGCATCGAGAAAATAGTCATCACCCACCCGCTGCTGGAATGGATTGGCTGTCACCTGACCCTCGAAGAGCAGAAGCAGATGGTGGCGAAAGGGGCGATTATCGAGCACTGCTTCGGCGACACCATGCCGCTGCACCAGCTCAACCCGCGGAAAATCGTCGAGGTGGTGAAAGCTGTCGGCGCCGAACACTGCATCCTGAGCACGGACCTGGGGCAGAACTACAATCCCGCCCCGGCGGAGGGGATGCGGGTAGCCATCGCGACGCTGCTGCTGCTCCACCTCAGCGAGAAGGATATCGAGTTCATGATTAAAACCAACCCGGCGCGGCTGCTGGGACTGGACTGAAATCAACGGAAGGAGCGGACCAATGGTAAAGCAGGACTGGGAACTGGTAAACCCCGAGGGCGTAATCATGACCGGGCAGAACCGGGCCAACCCGCACCCGGCGGACCTGTCCGGGAAGACCGTGGTGCTGCACTGGAACGGCAAGCATAACGGCGAAGTCTTTCTGAACCGCATCGCGGAGCTGCTGGGGGAAAGGGTGAAGGGCGTCAAGGTAATCAGAGGCTGGGAGGAAGTCCGCGGGGCGAGTATGGTCAGCCAGAACCCGGACCGGAGCCGGGAGAGCGCGCAGAAGCTGGCGGAGCTCAAGCCGGACCTGGTCATCGGCGCCCCCGGCGATTGAGGGTCCTGCACGACATGGCTGGTCGTGGACCAGCTTAATATCGAGAGACTGGGGATTCCGACGGTCACCATCATGACCACTCCCTTCTCCGTCCTGGCGAAAACCGTGGCGACCGCGGAGGGTTTTCCCGAGACCGCTTTCCTCACCGTGCCCCACCCGGTGGGCATGATACCGGTGGCGGATGTCATCAAGAAAGCGGATAACGCCTTTGAGGCGATCATGAAACTGGCAATCGGCTGGCAGCCGTCCGGGGAAACCGCGGCGAGCCAGTCCGCCTATCCCGCGGAGCGGCTCAAGTTCCAGGGCAGTTCCGCCGAGGTCAACGAACTTTTCCTGAAACGGGAATGGTCACTGGGTCTGCCCGTCAATCCGCCGACGCCGGAGAGCGTCCAGGAGATGCTGAAGGGCACCACCCGTGCGCCCGACGAGGTCCTGGGCGAGGTGCCGCCCAAGATGGGCGTGCTTACCGTCGAGCTGACCGCCGTCCATGCCGTCATGGCGGGGTGCAAACCGCAGTACATGCCCGTGCTCATCGCCGCCCTGGAGGCCTTCCTCAGCCCCGAGGCGAACTGGCGCGGCACGCTTTCCACCACGGGGACGACCCAGCACATGGTCATCGTGAACGGCCCGGTGGTCAAGGAAATCGGGATTGCCTGCGACCAGGGGTCGGCGGGCAAGGGGCACCACGCCAATGCCGCCATCGGCTATGCCCTGAACCTTATCGGCTATGCCGTCGGGGGCTCGAAGCCGCCGTCCATCGACAAGTCCACGCTGGCATCCCCCGCTGATTTCGTCTGCTGGGTGTTCGGCGAGAACGAGGCGGAAATCCCGGAAGGCTGGGACCCGCTGCACGTCGACCGCGGTTTCAAGAGGTCGGACAGCGTGGTGACGGTGATGGGCAGCTATCCGCCCATCGAGAATATCGACCACTTCAGCATGACCGTGGAGGAGCACCTGCGCTGGTGGTCCCGCACTATCGGCCCGATAAGCAACATGGGCGGCCCCGCGGTTCCCATCGTGCTGAAACAGAACCCTATCATCGCCGTGGGACCGGAGCACGTGGCGCTGATGGCCGCCGAGAAGTGCAGCAAGGACGAGTTCAAACGGGGCTTCTGGAAGGCGACGCGCACTCCGCTGTCGGTCTGGCCTTCGGGTTGTACCGAGGCGGCGAAAATGCCGAAGCGGTTCCCCGCAGAGAACGGCGAGGTCCTGATACCGGTGGTGGACAAGCCGGAACAGCTGCTGGTGATGATTGCGGGCGGGGAAGGCAAGCACTCGCACTACTTCCCGCCGTTCATCGGGGCCTTCCCGGTCAGCAAGCTGGTGCGCCCCTAAAGTCAGCTCAGCCCCAGCAGTTCGAGCAGCTGGCGCGGGGTGTATTTTCCGGGTGGCTCGTGGTTATGCGCCATCTCCTCGGAGATGCGGACGAGGCCTTCGTTCACGGGCGCCTGTTTGCCGAGGCGCTTGGCCAGCCGCACGATTTCCCCGTGGAAGAAGTCGGTCTCCACGCTCCCCCGACGGCGCGCCAGGCTCTGCCAGGTCGAGCTTTGCTCTTCGGTGCTGAGGACGCTCCGCGGAGCGGCGTTGTAGTCCGGCCACTCCTTCACCCAGTCCCGCTGGGGTTTCCAGGGAACGCCCGCCTCGGCGAGGATTTCCCGGGCTTCCTGCCCGGCGGCGCGGATGACGCGCTTCGTTTCCTCATCGGCCAGCTCGTATTTGCCGTCGGCATTCAGCACCGTCCGGGAATCGGTGATAGCGATGGGGGCGTTGGCGAGGTTCTGCATCAGCTTGCCCCACTTGTAGGGCATCACCTCCGGGGTGACCAGGACGTAGAACCCGGCTTCACGCAGGCCTGCGGCGACGTCTTCCAGCAGCGCGTCCGTTCCCTGCGGGTAACGCCCCATGATGAGGTGCCCCGGCGGGTCGCGGCGGACGGTAACTTCTCCGGGATTGATGAAGACGCCCCCGACGCTGACCATCGTCCCGTAGACCCGGGGGAAGTAGCGGGAAGCGATTTCTTCATTGCGGACGCCGTTCTGGAAGCAGAAAACGGGCACGTCACCGGTTAACGCCCGCAGCGCCTGCAGCGCTTCCTCCGTGTCCTGTCCCTTCACGCTCAGGATGACGACGTCGCGGGGGGTAAAGTCTATCCGGTCGGGCGCGGTCACGGCGGCTACCTTCACGGTGTGCGTCCCGGAAGGGGTAATCATGCGCAGGCCGCTCTCGTTGATAGCGTTGACGTGCGCCGGGCGGGCGATAAGTATCACCTCTTTGCCGGCGAGACCCAAATGCCCGCCTACGGTGTTGCCGATGGCCCCGGCGCCGTAGATGATGTAGCGTAAATCCCGTTTGTCGCTCATTTTCCTTATCCCGGCGCTTTTTTGTTCTCTGAGTATAGGCGCTCATCAAGGTCACGTCAAGACTGGCGGTAGTTAATATTTTTTGAAGTGCCCCGCGACATCCGCTATAATCGCTATGATTGGGGAAGCGGTTTTTTCAAGATGATTGATAAGGTCGTGGCGACGGTTGCCGGAGCGATTGGTGATATCCCCGACGGCGCTACTATCATGGTCGGCGGTTTCAGCGCCTCGGGCACGCCCTACAACCTGATGCGTGCGCTGTCCCTACGGGGACTTAAAAACGTCACCCTCATCGGCAACGCGTTTTCCCAGTTTATTACCTGCGAGGACGCCTCCTGGGTGGGCCGGGTCATCTGCAGCACGCCCGTGCCCCATGCCCATGCCTGGGGGACAAGCCCCGTGGACCGGGCTATCCGCGATGGTAAAATCGAGGTGGAAATCGTCCCGCAGGGGACACTGGTGGAGAGAATCCGGGCGGGGGGCGCGGGAATCATGGGTTTCTACACCCCGACGGGCGCGGGCACGCTCGTGGCCGAGGGGAAGGAGAAACGTGTGATTGACGGAATGGAGTGCCTGCTGGAGCTGCCCCTGAAAGCGGACTACGCCCTGGTCAAGGCGGACAAAGCGGACCGCCTGGGTAACCTGACCTACCGGATGGCGCAGCGCAACTTTAATCCCCTGATGGCATCCGCGGCGAGGACCACGATTGCCGAGGTGGATGAGGTCGTCCCTCCCGGCGCGCTGGACCCCGAGGCCATCGGGACCCCCGGCATCTACGTCCACCGGGTGGTGCGTGTTTCCCGGTGGCAGTTCCCCCCGCGGGTAAAGCAGGGGTAAAGAGAAGGATATGGAGCAGAAAGGCCTGACACGGGAACTGATCGGCGCGAGGATTGCCCGGGAACTCCGGGAAGGGATGTACGTGAACCTCGGGCTGGGGCTGCCGACCATGGTGGCCAACTTTATCCCCGAGGACCTGGAAGTCTTTCTCCACAGCGAGAACGGCATCCTCGGTTGCGGGCGTATCGCCACCGACGAGGAATGGGACATCGATCTGCTGAACGCGGGCGGGCAGCCCATCACCCTGCGGCCCGGCGGCAGCTTCTTCCATAGCGCCGATGCCTTCGCCATGATTCGTGGAGGGCACCTCGATGTCAGCATCCTGGGGGCTTTCCAGGTCTCTGAGAAGGGCGACTTGGCGAACTGGGCGCGGGGGGAAGCGAGATTGGGCAACATCGGCGGGGCGATGGACCTCTGCGGTGGCGCCCGCCGGAAGTTCGTTTACATGGAGCACACCACCCGTGACGGCGCGCCGCGCATCGTCCGGGAATGCACTTACCCCCTGACCGCCCGGGGGGTGGTGAACGCTATTTTCACCAACCTGGCGGTGATTGACGTTACCCCCGGTGGCCTGGTGCTGCGCGAGGTGGCCCCCGGCGTGACCCCGGAAGAAGTCCAGGCGGTGACCGAGCCGCGGCTGCAATATACCGCGCCCGTCCCGGAGATGGTACTGTAGCACCTCTTCAGGCAGAGCCTTTTCTTGATTGCGCAGATAAGACTGGCTATAATGTTCATGAGAAAATCAATCCGGATGAGTGAGGGCCGCGCATGCCGTTAATGAATGCCGCTAAGTATTACGCCTCCATCGCCAGGCTAAAACCGACCGCCTACATCCTCGGGGAAAAGACCGTCAATCCCTACGAGCACCCCCTGATAAAGCACATGGTCGCGGGGGTAGCGCAGACCTACGAGCTGGAGAACGACCCGGAAGGTAAAGAACACCTCGTCGCCCATTCAAAGCTGAGCAACACCGAGGTGAGCCGGTTCGTCCAGCTTTTCGAAAGCCCGGAAGACCTGATGGCGAAGGTCAAAATGCTGCGTTTTATCAGTCGGCGGCTGGGTACCTGCTTCATGCGCTGCACCGGCATGGACGCTCTCAGCTCCGTGGCGATCGAGACCTATAACTGCGACCAGCAGCACGGCACGGAATATCACCGGAAATTCCTGGACTTCGTCCGCATGGTGCAGCAGAACGATTTTACCGTTTTCAGCGGCGTCACCGACGTCAAGGGCGACCGGTCCCTCCGCCCGTCACAGCAGAAAGACCCGGATATGTATCTGCGCGTCGTGGAGCGGCGGGACGACGGCATCGTGGTGCGGGGCGCCAAGATTCACCAGACGGGCTCTCTCTGCGCTCACTGGGGGCTGGTAGTCCCCGCCCGGGAGATGCGCGCCGATGACAAGGACTACGCCGTCTGCTTTGCCGTGCCGGTGGACGCTGAGGGGGTCATCCACGTTTACGGCCGGGGCACGCTGGAGGAGAGGGCGCTCCAGGACATGGACCTGGGTAACGCCCGCTACAGCAAGTTCGCCACGATGGTGATTTTCAAGGACGTTTTCATCCCCTGGGAGAACGTTTTTCTCTGCGGAGAATACGAATACGCCGGCCCCATGGTCCGGCAGTTCGGCAACTACCACCGCCATTCCCACGGGGGCTGCAAGTGCGGGGTGGGGGATGTCCTTATCGGCGCCGCCGCGGCGATTGCGGAGTATAACGGCCTGAAAAAGGTCGCCCACATCAACAGCAAGCTCGCGGAGATGATTAAGCCGGTGCAGGCGATGTACGGCTGCTCCATCGCGGCTTCCGTAGAGGCAAAACCGACCGCCGCCGGCATCTGGGTGGTCGACCCCGTGCTTTCCAACACCTCCAAGCTTTTCGAAGGCAAGGAGCTCCAGGAGGTCAATCGCCTCCTTATCGAGATTGCCGGGGGGATGGTCGCGGATATCCCGTCACAGACCGATTTCCAGAACCCGGAGATTGGCCCCCTGCTGGACAAGTACCTGAAAGGGGCGGAGGGCGTCACCACGGCGGACCGGGTGCGCCTTTTCCGGCTGATTGAGAAACTGGTCTTCGAGAGTCGGGACATCGTCTCCAGCATTCACGGTGGCGGCTCGCCGGAGACGCACCGGATGACGGTGCTGCAGAACACCGACATGGAGCTGCTCAAGCGCCTGGCAAAAGACCTGGCGGGTATCCGCGAGGGTGCCGGAGAGGAAAAAGCCGCCGGTGCCTGAAGCCCTCTGTGCGTC
>JBDRGD010000007.1:0-7078 GCA_043818095.1 Chloroflexota bacterium | reverse complement strand
CTCGAAAATCCGCACCGCCTCCCGCCGCGCCATTTCCAGCAGCGCCACGTCGGAGAGCTTCGCCATGCGCAGGTCCGGCAGGCCGCTCTGCCGCGTGCCGAAGAACTCGCCGGGGCCCCGCAGCTTGAGGTCTTCCTCCGCAAGGACGAAGCCGTCCTGCACCCTTTCGATGATGTCCAGGCGCTGCCGCCCGATTTCCGACGGCTTTTCCGCCAGCAGCATGCAGTAGCTCTGCTCGGTGCCCCGCCCTACCCGCCCCCGAAACTGGTGCAGCTGGGACAGCCCGAAGCGGTCGGCGCTTTCCACCAGCATCACCGTCGCGTTGGGCACGTCGATGCCCACCTCGACCACCGGCGTGGAGACCAGGATATTCAGGTCTCCCGCATGGAAACGGGACATCGCCCCGTCCTTCTCCGCCGCGGACAGTCGCCCGTGCAGCAGCCCGAGTTTCAAATCGGGAAAGACTTCCCGTGACAGGTACTCATATTCCACCACGGCGGCCTGCGCCGTAATTGCCTCCGACTCCTCAATCAGCGGGCAGATGATGAACGCCTGCCGTCCCGCCTGCACCTGCTTCCGGATAAAGGCAAAAGCGCCGGCGCGCTGCTCCGGTTTCAGCCATTTGGTCTTTATCGCCGGGCGGCCCGGCGGGAGTTCGTCAATCACGGAGACATCTAAATCGCCGTAGAGGGTCAGCGCCAGCGTGCGGGGGATGGGGGTAGCGGTCATCACCAGCATGTGCGGGCGGTAGCCCTTCTTACGCAGCGCGGAACGCTGCATCACCCCGAAGCGGTGCTGCTCGTCCACCACCGCCAGCCCCAGCCGGGCGAAGCTTACCTCTTTCTGGATGAGGGCATGCGTGCCGATTATTATGTCAATCTCGCCGCTCTGGACGAGCTGCTGAATCTCCTGCTTGGACGCCTGCGGGGCACTACCGATGAGCAACGCCACCGTCAGCGGTTTGCCCGGAAGCCCGCGGCAGACGCACCGGTAACCCTCCGCTTTTCCCCCCTCCCCACCCAGCAGCGCCGCCACGGTGCGGAAATGCTGCTCCGCGAGGATTTCCGTGGGCGCCATGAAGGCACCCTGGAACCCCGCCGCCGCCGCCGTCAGCAGCGCCGCCGTCGCCACCACCGTCTTGCCGCTGCCCACATCGCCCTGGAGGAGGCGACTCATCGGCTGCGGACTGGCGAGGTCCGCCAGGGTCTGCTTTAACGCCCGGTCCTGCGCCCCGGTCAGCCGGAACGGCAGCGATTCCAGAAAAGCCGCCAGCAGGGACTCGTCCGCCGGTATCGGGTTACCCTCCTGCCCCTGCTGCCATTCGCGCTTCCGCCCCATCACCCCCAGCTGCAGCAAAAAAAGCTCGTCGAAAGCCAGGCGCACCCGCGCCCGGTCTTTTGCCGCCAGGTCCTCCGGGAAATGCGCCGCGCTGATAGCGGCCGGCAGCGGCAGCAGCCCGCAGCGCTCCTGGATGCCCGCGGGCAGGACGTCCTCCAGCGCCGGGGACCAGGTATCCACCACTTCCTTCATCATCTTGCGCACCTGGCGCGGGCGCAGCCCCTGGGTCAGGGGATAGACCGGCACCAGGCGCGCGGTGTGCACCGTGTCCTGTCCCTCCTGCGACTCCCATTCCGGCGACTGGAAAACGGGCCTGCCCTTAAAGAGGCTGACCCGCCCGCTGAGCACGATGCGGTCGTTGGTCTGGAGCTTCGCCGCCAGGTAAGGCTGGTTATACCAGATGACGCGGATGTTGCCCGATTCGTCCCCGACGATGGCCTCCGTGCTGCGCCGCCCGCCCGGCATGGCGACCTTCGCCTTCCAGACGTTAGCGACAATCGTCTGCTCCTCGCCCTCGCGCAGCTGGGAAATGAGCTTTAACTGACTGTAATCGATATGGCGGTGGGGAAAGAAATAGAGCAGGTCCCGAAGGATCCGCACCCCGAGCCTGCCGAACTTTGCCGCCAGGCTGGTGCTGATGCCTTTCAGCACGGTTACCGGGGCATCGAGCCCCTCGGTTACCGGGGGTGGTGCCGCCAGCCTTCGCCGTGGTGCTTTCCGGGACACCGCCGAGGCAGGGCTTTTGGCCACCGGGGGAGGGCTTTCCGGCGATGCCCCCGCCATAAAAGCACGCAGTTGCGCCACCCACTGTTCGCGCTGAGATGGCGTAAGGCTGGCGTAACCGGTCCCGATAATGCGCTGAAAATCCCGGAGAAGCCCCGGGCGGGCAAGCTGTCCGGAAACCTGTCCGGACCACTGTTTCAGGAATTTGTCCAGGCCGCCGATGACCGCGGTGTCGTGATAGCCCTTCCGGTGCTCCAGTTCGAGAATCTTTTCCAGAGAACCGAGATCCATCATCAGGGTTTTACCCCGGTCCGGCGCCACCCGCGCGGCATTACGATTTAGGCTCCGCCTCCAGCAGCGACACGGAAAGGACGTGCGGCCCGACGTAGGTGCCGATAACCGGGCTGACCGTGGCGCGGAAGATGCGTTCCTTGGGGAAGATGGTGTTCAGCCTTTCGATGAGCTGTTCCGCCAGGTCCGGCGTGGTGGCGTGTTCCACCGCCAGCTCCGCCGCCCCGGGGAAACCGGCGACCCAGTTGTAGAGATAGTCCATCCCCGCCGCCACCGAGCGCACGCGGGTCACCGGATAGACCTCCCCGTCACGTATCGTCAGGATGGGTTTTACCGAGAGCACGGAGCCCAGCAGCCCCTGTGCCTTGCCGATGCGCCCGCCCTTCGCCAGGTATTTCAGGGTATCGAAGGACATGATGGCGTGAGAGCGTTTCATGGCACTCTGGACAAAAGGAAGAAGCTGGTCAAGAGTAGCCCCTTTTCCGGCTACCCGCGCGGTCGCCAGCACAATCAGCCCCAGCCCCATGATGACCGTCTCCGAGTCAATAACCTCGATGCGGCATTTCCCCTCGAACATGCGCTTGGCCTGCAGCGCCGACTCGTTAGTGCCGCTGAGCTTGTGGGACAGGGTAATCACCAGGATTTCATCAGCCTCTTTCGCCAGCCGATGATATACTTCCAGGAAATCGGCGGGAGACGGCTGGGTGGTCGTCGGCAGGACGGACTCGGTCACCAGTCGCCGGTAAAAGTCCTCCGTGGTCATCTCGATGCGGTCCTTGTAGACCTTTTCCCCGAAGCGGACGTACACCGGCACCACGCTGATGCCGAACTCGGCCGCGAGGTCGCCGCTGATATCCGAAAGGCTGTCGGTGATAATTTTTACTGCCATAAAGCTACCCCTTTATTCTACCGAAATCAGGTAATCGTAATGCGGCTGCCCTCCGCGCACCACCTCTATCTGGAGGTGGGGATAGGCTTCTTTCAGCCCGGCATTCAGCTGCTCCGCGGTCTCCGCTTCCACGTCCTGGCCGAAGTAAATGGTGACAACCTCCGCCTTGCTCATGTCCAGCTTCTCCAGGGTCATCCGGACGACCGCCCCGTTGTCCGCACCCGCCGCCACGAGCTCCCCGTCCAGCAGGCCGATAGGCTGCTTCTTCTTAATGGACAGGCCATTCATCTTGGTGGACCGCACGGCGCGGGTCACCTCGATGGTCTTCACCGCGGCAATCGCATTGCCCATAAGCTGAGCGTTCGTGTTGATATCGGCCTCGTAGTCGAAAGCCAGGAGCGCGGCCACTCCCTCGGGAATAGTCCGGGTGGGCAATACCTTGACGGTCTTCTGGGTCAGGGAGGGGACCTGCTCGGCGGTGAGCACCACGTTCTTGTTATTGGGCAGGATAATTATCTTTTCCGAGGGAATGGACTCCACGGCGCTGAGCAGCTCTTTAATGCTGGGGTTCATCGTTTGCCCCCCGGGGACCACCACCGTCACCCCGAGGCTGGTGAAGACCTCTTCCAGGCCGTCCCCGGCGCAGACGGCGACGATAGCGGTATCCGCCACGGGCGTCTTTTCCTTCTGCATTTCCAGCCAGTCCTGGTGCTGCTCGTCCATGTTGCGGATGCTGGTCTGGTGGACGGTCCCCAGCCGGGTGGCGTAATGGATGATATTGCCGGGGTCCAGGGTATGTATGTGAATCCGCGCGGCGGCATCATCCCCGACGACGATGAGGGACTCCCCTTTCTTTTCCAGGTGCTTGCGGATTTTCTCGGTATCCAGCTTCTCGCCCTTCAGGAGGAACTCGGTGCAATACCCGTAGGGGACTTCCACGGCGCCTACCATCTGCGGCAGGCGCGCCGTCGCCGCGATGTCGCTGACGATTATCTGCGGCTTGCGGAACTTCAGCTCCCCCGCCTCGCCGGTGAGGTAGCGCAGCATCCCTTCCAGGATAGTGTAAAGCCCCTGCCCCCCGGCATCCACCACGCCCGCATCCCGCAGCACCTGGAGAAGGTGCGGCGTCTGCGCTACAGCTTCCCCCGCCGCCTCGACCACCACCCGCAGCAGTACCACGGGGTCGTCGCCGTCCACAGAGACCTGTTTCTCGGCGGCCTGCGCCGCTTCTTTAATCACGGTGAGGATGGTGCCTTCCACCGGGTTACTGATGCCGCGGTAAGCCATGTCCACCGCTGCCTTCAGGGCGCCCGCCAGGTCAACGGCGGTGAAGGACTCTTTCCCGGCCAGGCCCTTCGCCATGCCGCGTAATATCTGGGAGAGGATTACGCCGCTGTTCCCCCGCGCCCCCATCAGGGCCCCTTTGGCCATCGCTTCCGCCACGTCCGAGGCGTTCTTATCCGGGGCCCGGTAGGCTTCCTCCAGCGTGGAACGCATCGTCAGCAGCATGTTGGTGCCGGTGTCCCCGTCCGGCACGGGGAATACGTTCAGGGCGTCGATGTCCGGGGCGCTCTTCTCCAGCCAGCTCGTGGCGGAGGCGAACATCTCCCGCAAATCCTGCCCGCTGATGACATTAGCCTGCTTCACGTTCTTCTGTCCTTAAGATTATGACTTCGCCCGTCCCGCCTTGCCAAGACCGGCGACACTGTGCTATCATTTTAGACGCATCATACAATAACGTTTGCCATTAGTCAAAGGAGCCAGCGACCTTGAAGTGCGATATCTGCGGTAAAGAGCCCATCTTCGGGCATAACGTCAGCCATTCGAAACGCCGGACGAACCGGCGCTGGATACCCAACATCCACCGGAGCACCCTCGTCCTTGACGGAAAGTTGCAGCACCTCAACGTGTGCACCCGGTGCCTGCGCAGCCAGTACAAGTCCGCTACGGTATAAACTGTCTTAATCCGCCTTACTTCTTCTTTCCCAGCATTTTCCGGGCTGCCGCCAGGGCTTTCGCTACCTGCGGCGGCGCCGTCCCGCCGGTAACGTCCCGCGCCGCCAGTGACGCCGCCACGGTGATGGTGAAAACATCGTCATCGAACCGCTTCGAGAACTGGTGGTATTCCTCGATGCTGAGCTGGGCGAAGGACTTGCCCTGCTCCGCGGCATAGCTGACCAGCTTGGCAACGGCCTCATGAGCGCGGCGGAAAGCCAGCCCTTTCTTGACCAGATAATCCGCCAGGTCCGTCGCCAGGAGATAGCCCCCCACCACCGCCTGCCGCATCTTCTCCTCGTTCACCGTCATGGTGTCCACCATCCCCGCCATTACCTCGAGGGTGGTCAGCAGGGTATCCACGGTATCGAAAAAGCCCTCTTTGTCTTCCTGTAAATCACGGTTGTAAGCCAGGGGCAGACCCTTCATCACCGAGAGCATCGCCATGAGGTTGCCGTAGACCCGCCCCGTCTTTCCCCGGGCCAGCTCGGCGACATCCGGGTTTTTTTTCTGGGGCATGATGCTGCTGCCGGTAGCGTAAGCATCATCGATATCCACGAAGCGGAAACGCTCCGAAGTCCAGAGCACGATTTCCTCGGCGAGGCGGGAAAGGTGCATCATGCAGACCGCCGCCGCGGCCTCATACTCCAGGATAAAATCGCGGTCGGAGACGGCGTCCATGCTGTTTCGGCTCACCTCGCTGAAGCCGAGCTCTTTCGCCAGAAACTCGCGGTCCACGGGATACGGCACGCCCGCCAACGCCCCGCTGCCGGACGGCAAAACGTCCGTCCGCTGGAGGCAGTCATGGAAGCGCTCCGTGTCCCGGCGCAGCATTTCGAAGTAGGCCAGCAGGTGGTGCGCCAGCAATACCGGCTGCGCCGCCTGCAGGTGCGTATAGCCCGGCAGGAAGGCATCCCGGTGGGCTTCCGCCTGGGCCACCAGCGCCCCCTGCAGCTCGGTGACCGCCGCGACGGTGTTGATGATGGCCTCCCGGGTGAAGAGGCGCAGGTCCAGCGCCACCTGGTCATTCCGGGAACGGGCGGTGCGCAGCTTGCCCGCCACCTCCCCCACCAGCTTCCCCAGGCGGGCTTCAATCGCCATGTGGATATCTTCATAATCCGGCAGGAAGCGGAACTTGCGCAGTTCAATCTCCTCCCGGACCGCCTCCAGGCCTTCGACGATTTTACCGGCTTCATCTTCAGAGATGATGCCTTGCTTCGCCAGCATGCGGGCATGGGCGATGCTGCCGGTAATATCGTACCGGTAGAGAATCCAGTCGAACGGCAGGGAGGAGGTATATTCGGTGGCGGTCTGTGCCGCCGCTTTCTGGAATCGACCTCGCAGATAGCTCACATTAACTTCCCTTATTTTCTTTCCTAGAGTCTAAATTATCTGTTTGCCTTCGAGTCTGTAATGTAAGCATTGACTTTCAACTTACTATAAATTGAGTTAATATGATTCTGAACCACTCGCTCGCTAATATTGAGTTTAGTAGCGATTTGCTTGTTGATAACGCCTTGAGCTATGTAATCAAGTATTTCTAGCTCCTCCGGCGTGAGATACTTCCACTCTTGTGGGATACGTGAAATGAGAGATGATATAAATTCTTCTTTCCTATATCCAGCTTCACCTATCCCCTGCACGCGGGACTGGGTGCTGGCGGACAGCCCCCAGAGCCGGATGAATCCCACCGCGGCGGTGTGGTCGAAGGTGTCCCCGCGGTCATAGGTCGCCAGGCCATGCTGGTAGAGAGAGTCCGGGGACTTCCGCCCCACGACGACGCTGCTCCCCTTGAAAAGCTTCAGGCGCACCGTGCCGTTGACATAGCGCTGCGAGGAGGCG
>JBDRGD010000006.1:0-5440 GCA_043818095.1 Chloroflexota bacterium | reverse complement strand
GGCCGCCGAGGTTCTCCACCCGCACGGTGATGCCCCGTGCCTTCAGCGCCGCCAGCACCTCCCTGCCCTGGAGCTTTTTCTTCGCCGCGGTGCGGCTCATCACCCGGCCCGCGCCGTGGCAGGTGGAGCCGAAGGTCTCCTCCATCGCCTTTTCCGTCCCGGCGAGGATGTAGGAAAGCCGTCCCATGTCTCCCGGGATGAGTATCGGCTGGCCAATCTCCCGGTATTTTTCGGGGACGTCGGGGTGCCCCGGCGGGAAGGCGCGGGTGGCGCCCTTGCGGTGGACGCAGAGCGTTTCCTTGCGACCGCCGACCAGGTGCTCCTCGATTTTGGCGATGTTGTGGGTGACGTCGTAGATGAGTTCCAGTCCGGCGTTTGCTTCGCTCGTCTCCATCACCCGGCAGAAGGATTCCCGCACCCAGTGGGTGATGCACTGGCGGTTGGCCCAGGCGTAGTTGGCGGCGCCGCGCATGGCGGCCAGGTAAGCCTGCCCCTCCGGCGACTTTACCGGCGCGCAGGCCAGCTGCCGGTCCGGGACATCGATGCCGTACTTCTGGACCGCGCGGATCATCTCCCGGATATAATCGTCAGCTACCTGGTGCCCCAGCCCCCGGGAACCGCAGTGCACCAGCAGCACCACCTGTCCCGCCCGGTCGATGCCCATCACGCGGGCGGCGGCGGCATCGTATATCTCATCCACGGCGGCCACCTCCAGAAAATGGTTGCCGGAGCCCAGCGTGCCCAGCTGGGGTATACCGCGCTCCCGGGCTTTCTGGCTGACGCGGGTGGGGTCGGCGCCGGGCATGGCGCCGCCTTCCTCGGTGGTCTCCAGGTCTTCCGGACGCCCGTAGCCCTGTGCCACCGCCCACCGCGAACCCTGCACCAGGACGTCCTCGATTTCCCCGGAGCGCAGCCGGATTTTCCCTTTGGAGCCCACGCCGGAGGGGACGTTCCGGAAGATGGCGTCCATCAGGCGGTCTATTCTCGGGAAGATTTCTTCCCGCAGCAGGTTGGTGCGCAGGATGCGCACGCCGCAGTTGATATCGAAGCCCACACCGCCGGGAGAGACGACGCCGTCGCTCACCCGCATCGCCGCCACGCCGCCGATAGGGAAGCCGTAGCCCCAGTGGATGTCCGGCATCGCCAGGGAGGCGCCCACGATGCCGGGCAGGAAAGCGACGTTCGCCACCTGCTCCGGTGCTGGCTCGCTGCGTATCTGCGGGAGCATCGTTTCGCTGGTGTAGATGATGCCGGGCACGCGCATGCCCTTTTTATAGCCCGCCGGTATCTGCCAGCGGTAGTTATCTATCTTTTCCAGCGGTCCCGGCCACTGTGTCATCGCCCCACCTCCTAGACATCAAAGATGACCCGTACCCGGTGCTGCGCCCCGTCCACCTCCAGCAGGTGGTAAGTGGCGGACTTCACCCCCGTCTTCAGCGGGTGGCGGGAAGGGTCGAACTTTTCCCCGTACGCCTCCGCGGTCAGGCGCTTTTCCCCCAGTTCCATGATATCAAATCTAGAAAAGACCATCATCTCCACGTCGAAGAGATAGAGGAAGTGGTTCAGCCACTCGAAGAGGAGGCCCTCCCGGTCATCCGCGGTCACCGTGACCCGGCGCGATTCTTTACCCCGGACTTTCCGGATATCGGTGATGATGGCGAACATGCCGCGGGCGGCGGCGGCGTAGGCTTCCGCCAGGCTGTTGCCGTCAGCAATCAGCCCCACGTCCGCGGTGTGCCCGATGAGCCTGAATCTACCTTGTCCCGTCATGCCTCCGTGGGGGGTTTCCGCCGCCTCCGCCGCCGCCAGCCGAGCGCCTCCAGAAAATCGCCCACGCCGACCTCCTGGTGGGTATCGTGTCGCAGCGAGAGGTCAGGATTTACCCGGTACCTGACGCCCCTGCCAACCCTTTTTTTATCGATGTATCCCGCGGCAAACAGGTTGGCGATTACCCGGCGCACCTGCCTTTCCGTGCTGCCGATGGCCAGGGACGCTTCCTGGGCGGTGATGCGGGGGTGCTTCGCCAAGAGGCTCAACACCAGGGCGTGCTTGGTGAGGAATGTCCACTCCGGCATCGTATCTCTCCTGAAGAGTCAGTTCTCATCTAAAATCCCTATTGACAACCGTGATAACCGGTGCTATTATTATCATGATAAATATGTCATGAATTACTTTTCATATAACGATTATGTTACTTAATAACATAAATCCGAGGTGATTTCAACCTTTGTGGAAAGAAAAGGTGATGATTTTCCGGCACGGCAGTCACCGGGATGAAGCGAAGAAATTGCCGAAGCCGGTATGTGAATACATGAAGCGCCGCTTCGTCCTGCTGCCGGAATACCTGGACACACTGCGCTGCTTCCACTATCAGGGTTTGGTCAACGGCAGAGAGGTGTCCTGCTTCCGCGTTTTCAGCCCCTGCCGGGCGCAGGAGCACTATCTTACCATCAGCCGCCGGGGAAACCTTGACGAACACCCGGAGATGATGCTTTTCGAGGGCTACATCAATCGGCAGGGTGGCGTCTACGTCGCTGACCGGCGTCCACCGCTCCGGCAGATGACCGCAGGCAAGCCAAAAGTTACGCCTTCATAAAGGCGTTTTGGAGAAAGAGAGACAACAATGGGCAGGAAGAAGGACAAGGACGCTCAGCGCCAGGCTTACAAGTCAGCTTATCAGAATGTAAAACACGGGCACGGTACCCGTTCCGTAAAGAAGAAAAATGAAGCTGCCCTGGGCAGGGATTAAAATACAAGCTGTGTAGTAAGGAGGATAAAACATGTTCTGGAAAAAGAAACAGATTGTGGCGGCCCCGGTGGCGGGGGGGACTACTCCGGCGGTGACGCTGGAAAAGCCCAAGTTGAAGAAGCTGCGCGGGCCGGTACAGATTCCCGGTCCGGTGGGCAAATACCTCACCGCACAGTACAAGGTGGACCCGGAAATCGTTTTGCTGCTCCGCGCGGTGCTGCAGCCCCACGGCGAGACCGAGAAGGTATTCTCGGTCCGTATCTTCGATGAGTCTGAGGTGCAGGCGCTCGATATCACCGTGGCGGATTACAAGACCCTGGACCAGCACCCCGAACTGGTGCTCTACGAGGGGACCTACGATGATGGGAAGAAGCAGGCGCAGATGACTGAGAAACGGAAATTGAGTACGGACACGCGCCTGTTCACCGAGGCGGAAATTCAGCAGAAGGTGGAGGCCCTGAACGAGCCGGGCAGCAGCGTCTTCTTCTTCCAGGCGCGGGGACCCGCTTTCGGCGGTCCGCTGGGACGCGGGGCAGCCGTGGTGGAACTGAACCCCGGCTTCGCGGAGAAGAAGGGCAAGAAATACATTATCTCTACCGTCAACGTGGTGGGGATTGAGCCGGTATCCGGGAAGCAGCGGCTGTTCGATTCCAACAAGGCCAAAGAAGTCGCCCAGTGGGTCAAGGAAGCGCACCACAAGCGCACTTATTAACCGGCCCAGGGGCCCCGGGAACGCTCCCGGCGGCAATGCCGGGGGCTTTGAGGAACAAGCGATGTTCTGGAAGAGAAAGCAGGCGGTGGCGCTGCCGGTAACCGGTGGCACGCTGCCTGCCTCCGCGGGCGCTGACCCCGCCGGAATGGTGCCGGTCACCGGTGCGGAGAAGCTCCCCGGTCCGCGGGAAATACCGGAGCTCGTCGCCCGGCACCTCGTCGTCGTCATGAAAAAAGACCCCGACCAGGTATGGAAGCTCAAGGCGGTGATGCGCCGGCTGCCCTCCCGGGGGAAAAAGGCGTTCGAGGTCAGAATCTTCGACGAGGGCGTTGTCCTGAAAAGGAAAATCAGGGTGAAAGACTGGACCACCCTGGATGCCTACCCGGAGCTGGTCCTGTATGAGGGCTGGGCCGACCCGGACTCCCGCAGGGTGGAACTCCAGGAAAGGACTTCTACCCAGGAACCAGGGTAGAAAAGCATAGAAAAAGGGCAGACCTTCCGTTCAGGGAAGCCCTGCCCTGAGATCGCTCCCGTACTCTCCCTTGCCAGTAATCACTACCGGATGCCCCGGTTTAGCCGAGGCGAAAACTTTCTCGGAGAGCTCCGGAACCTTCACGTTCCTTGCGCTATTCACTTAACCGGTTCCTCACCTCTTCACCGTTATTACATTACATCACACTCTCACCGGACTGTCTGTGACTTTTCTACCATTCGCTGACGTCTCCTCCCTGCGGCTCCCTATATTCAATCTTGGTTGTTGCCGTCATTGCGAGCGAAGCTTCACAATCCCGTACGAAGGAAAAGAGATTGCTTCGTCGCTGTGCTCCTCGCAATGACAACCAGGAATGAGCAGAACCCCGCCGCCGGAATCCCTGTCTTTTTCGGGATGGTTCATTATATAATTCTGGCGGGACGCGTAAGCGGACGAAGGACGAATCGGTTGTTCTGGGCGTTTCTGGCACTCATCGGTCTTTTCATCGGTGCTTTCGGGACTCTCATCGGCGCCGCCGGGGGTTTCCTGCTGGTCCCGATACTGCTGTTTCTCTATCCCCAGGACTCCCCGGCCACGATTACCAGCATCACGCTCACTGTCGCCTTCTGCAACGCCCTCTCCGGCTCTATTGCCTACGGGCACCTCAGGCGCATCGACTACCGGTCCGGGCTGACTTTCGCGGCGGCCAGCGTGCCCGGCGCCATCATCGGGGCGAATATCACGGCGGCCCTCAGCCGGGGTATTTTCGAGATTGTGTTCGCGGCGGTTTTACTGCTCGTCGCGGGTTACCTCATGTTCCGGCCGGAGCGGCGGGGCGCCCGTGCCGCCGGCGCCTTCCTGGTGGAAAGAAGGGTCACGGACCGGGAGGGCAACACCTTTACCTACGCTTATAATCGCGTTCTGGGCATCGGCATCGCTTTCTTTGTCGGTCTGCTGAGCGGTCTGCTGGGTATCGGCGGGGGTATCATCCATGTCCCTGCGCTGACGCAGCTCCTGAACTTTCCCGTCTATATCGCCACCGCCACCTCCCATTTCGTGGTGGCGCTGACCACCTTTTCGGCGGTCATCACCCATGTCGCGCAAGGCATTTTCACAGAGGGGGTAGGCCGCGCCGCCGTCCTGTCCGCGGGGGCTATCGTCGGGGCCCAGTTCGGCGCCCGCTTTTCCCACCGGGTGCCGGGGGTCCTGATCGTGCGCCTGCTGGCGGCGGGGCTGGCCATCGTGGCCCTGCGCCTCTTGATTGCCGGTCTCTAGGTCTTCCCGTGCGCCGGGAGTCCGACCGCGTTTTCCAGGTCCTGCAGTATGTCCCGGACCAGTTCCTGGCTGAATCTCCGCGGCAGGCGGAGTTCGTCGATTTTCTGCTCCCCGGTAACGATGTTAATCAGGTTGGCGTTGTGGACGATGTTGTGCGGCGGCATATTATGCTTGCGGGCGTATTTGTCCCGGACGTCGTATATCCGGCGCAGCTTTTCTTTTTCCGCGGGGG
>JBDRGD010000005.1:0-56552 GCA_043818095.1 Chloroflexota bacterium | reverse complement strand
AACGCCGTCGGGGAAAAACCGGCGGCCTGAACTAAAGGGGTGTTGCCTGTCCTTCGTTATTCTTCAGGCTCACCCCCTTGCCCCCTCTCAAACATGTTTCGCCCTGCGTCACGCTTTTTCTGCTGTTTGAGAGGGGGAGTTAGTTATTTTGAGAGGGGGCTTTGCCCCCTCTCGTTATTAATCTCCCCCGGCCTCCTGTAAATGGGCATTTAGCGATGTTACCGGAGATGGTGTAAAGTGGGCTACAATAAAGATAAAAAAGACAGCCCGCTCCGGTGATTGACAAACCGGCGCGAATACCGCTAAATTAGTCTGGTATCTTTAAGGAGGTCCGCCGTTGAAAAAAATCGCCATCGAAGAGCATTTTGTCGTGCAGGAAATCCTCGATTTCATGCGTGCCAGCAAGACCTTTCCCAAAATGGTCACCGTGAAAGATGAAAAAGGGCAAACGAAAGAAGAAATGTGGTACACCCCGGAAATCAAGGCGACCTTCAGCGCGGAAATCGGGGGCAAGCTGCTTGACCTGGGGGAGGGCCGGCTGAAGGAGATGGACGACGCCGGGATCGACATGCAGGTCCTCTGCCTCTCTTCCGGCGTGGACGCTTTCACCCCCGCGGACGGCACCATGCTCGCCCGGAAGGCGAACGACTCCTGCGCCGCCGCCATCAAGAAACACCCGGACCGCTTCGCCGCCTTCGCGACCATCGCTCCCCAGGACCCCCTGAATGCCGCGAAAGAGCTGGAGCGCGCCGTGAAAGAACTCGGTTTCAAGGGGACCAAGCTGAACTCGAACGTCCAGGGGAAATACCTCGACGAGCCCGAGTTCGGGCCTGTCCTGGCGATGGCGGAAAAGCTGGGTGTGCCTATCTACTTGCACCCCAAGTCACCCTCCGCCGCTATGATTAAGCCCTTCATGGCTTACAAGCCCCTGACCGGCTCGATGTGGGGCTACGCCGCCGAGGCGGGCCTGCACTCCATGCGCCTGATTTTAGGCGGGGTCTTTGACAAATACCCCGGCCTGAAAATTATCCTCGGGCACCTCGGCGAGGCCCTGCCGTTCTGGATGTGGCGGCTGGACAACCGCTGGAGCAAGGAAAAGCTCAACCCCGACCCCTCCCTGCCCAAGCTGGCGAAGAACCCCACGGACTACATTAAACAGAATTTCATGGTCACCACCAGCGGGATGTTCTGGGAGCCGGTGCTGAAATACGTCTGCCAGGTGCTGGGCGTGGAGAGGGTGCTCTTCGCAGTGGACCATCCTTACGAGCAGAACAAGGTGGCCGCCGACTTTATCGAAAAGGTGGACCTGCCCGCCGCGGACAAAGAGAAAATCTGCCACCTTAATGTGGAAAAGCTTCTGAAGCTCTAGCTTCCGGTAACTATCGGGATGTCCGTTCTTCCTCCGCCAGCACCCGGTAAAGGCGGTGGATAATCGCTTTGTCCAGGTCGGCGGCGGTCATCGGCGCTCCGGGTATCATCGGGTAAGGGTCCGGGCAGGAAATCGTATTGACGGCTTCCTCCGGGCCCATTCCTTTTTGTTTGGCGGCACGGACGGCGTCCACCCAGCGCCGGATGATATCGGTCTGCTCCGCCAGGTGGTCCTTCTTGCAGACGCTGCTGCCGTGCCCCGGGACAATCGCGTCCACGTCCAGCTCGTTCAGCCGCCGCAGGGACTCCAGCCAGGCCGCGGGGTCCGCTTCGTACAGCGCGCTCCGCACGTGGTAAAAAACGCAGTCGGAAGCAAAGACGACGCGTTCCTCCGGTAGGTAAACGCCGCACAGCCCCTCGGAGTGCCCCGGCAGCTCCAAAAGCCGGAAGGTATGCTTCCCGAGACGCAAATCGAGTTCCCCGGTAAAAGCGATGTCCGCCAGCCGCACGCGGTAGCCCCCGATGAGGTGCATTGACGCGGGGTCAATCTGGCGGAAGCGGGTCATGACCTCTTCCAGGTTTTCCCGCGCCAGCCTTTCCCGGGAGGTCCGGTGGGATACCATCACGCCGGGGAAAAACCAGGCGCCCATGAAGTGGTCCTTATGCGGGTCCGTGTGCAGCAGGTAGCGGATCTCGCCCCGGCGGGCGGCTTCCTCCCTCCAGCGTACCGCGTCCGAGGGGCGCATGGGGGAATCGACCAGCACCACGCCCGCCTCCGTGGTCACCATCCCCACGTTGCAGACGGGGTAATCATGTTCCACGTAAACGTTTGCGCTAATCTGTATCACGCTTTCCTCCCGGGCCGCGCTCCTGTTCAAGCATCCGGCACCCGATTTTATAATGATAAAAGCGCCGCTGTAAAATCGGCCGGGGCGCGGCCGGCCATAAAAAAATCCCCCCACCCGGTTTTTTGGGTACCGGAGCGGGGGGAAGAAGTGGCACAGCTAACGTGCTTCCGCTAGATAAGCGGTATGCGATGACCGTTCTTCACGTCGAGGCAGATGAATGTCTCGCTGTCCTTCAAGCCTTCCAGCCTGGAGAGGTCATGCATCATGAACTGGGAGAGGGCCTCCGTAGAAGGAAAGCGGGCGATGGCGATAACGTCGAACCGGCCCGTCGTCGGCGAGACCCACTTTACCTCCGGGCGGTCTCCCAGCATATCCATCGCCGCACCCAGCTTTTCCGGGACGATGTCCAGGGCGATAACCACCGCCAGTTTGTAGCCCAGCAGCGCCGGGTCCGCCACGCCGATGACGTGCAGGGCATTGCTCTGCATGAGCCTCTTAAGACGGCGCCGGACCGTTGCCGAGCTTACCTTCAACTGCTTGGCTAATTTCTCGCTGGTCTGGCTGGCATTACGCTCCATCAATTGCATCAGCTTGCGGTCGACATTATCCAACATGCTCATATCAAACTTTCCTTCCTGCGCATTTTCTTCATTATAAATGATAATGTGTCAGCCGCCGGACTGCTGTGACTAAAGTCGCATCTTTTCTATCCATGGTAAAGCCGTTGTTGAACTGCGCGCGAGAATGTAAGATAATACTACTGGTTTGCGGCAAAGGCCTGCCGCGGGATTGCAGAGATGCTCGAAACAGACCGGGCGGCAGGATAAGACTGGAATTTCCCGGAGAGAAAAGCCTGATATGCGTGCCGATGCGGGCGTAAAGGGGGCAGTCCAACAGGGGATTGACTTTATCGGCCGGCAGCCGACTGACTGGAAAGTCTCTGCGGCGCGGACATCCATCTTCCGTTTCTTTTACCAGATGCTGCTGCCTTACCTCTCCATCTACACCCTCGCCCTGGGGGCGACGGGGACGCAACTGGGCATCGTCAACAGCGTCGGCATGGGCGTGGCCGGGCTGATTGCCCCGATGACGGGCTGGATTATCGACCGCTTCGGCAACAAGCGGGTCTATCTCGTCGGCATCGTCCTGCTGGCGGTCTCCTGGCTCATTTACGGCGTGGCGCAGAGCTGGCCCATCATCATCGTCGCCATGCTGGCCTACTGGATAGGTTTCCGCACGAGCATCCACAGCTGCGCCGTGGTCTGCGGCAACTCCCTGGCGACGGTCGACCGGGCGACGGCGATGAGCTGCTGCGAGAGCCTGGCCGCGGGGATACTGGGGATGGCGGGCCCGATGCTCGGGGCGCTGCTGGTCGCTTACTTCGGCGGCCTCAACGTCGATAGCATCCGCCCGCTGTTCTTCATCACCCTGGCAGGCACTGTTTTCACCTTTTTCCTGGTGCTCACCCGTCTCTCGGACCGCCGCTGGCCGCAGGCCGACGCCACGGCAGGTTTCCGGCAGGGGCTGCTCGAGATATACCGGCAGGGTAAGGGTATCCGGCGCTTTATCGGCATCTCCGTCGTCGCCTACTTGCCCCTGGGCATGATTATCCCGTATACCCAGCCCTTCGCGAACGAGTTCAAGGGGGCCGACGAGATTGTTCTGGGCGTGATGGTCACCGCCTTTGCCCTTACCCCGCTGGTGCTGGGCATCCCCCTGGGCAGGATGGCGGACCGGCATGGCCGGAAAAAGGTCCTCTTCGCCATCGCTCCCCTGTTCTGGCTTTCCAGCCTGCTGCTCATCTGGGCGCCGAACCCGCTGTTCCTGATTATCGCCAGCGCCCTGCAGGGCTTCTTCTTCATCAACCAGGTGATTACCGCCGCCATGCAGTTCGAGCTTGTTCCCGCGGAGCACATGGCGAAATGGGTGGGCATCATCGCTTTCTTCCGCATGTCCCTTGCCGCCCTGACCGCTTTCCTGGCGGGGCTTATCTGGGACAGCATCGGTCCCCAGTATATCTTCCTGGCATTAATCGCCCTCGATATCCTTATCCGGATTCCCCTGCTCATCGGTATGCCGGAGACGTTGACGGCGCGGCAGTCGTAGACGGCGGGATTCATTTTCGCAGTCAACGCCGGGATTGTGGTAATATTTTCAGGGTGCCGTATGCTGGCCGACCGTATATTGAGGCCGGGTTCCAATGGCACCGGGAAGGACAAGGCCATCCCCGGATGGCACCGTCGGCAGCATCATGAGACAGCGCCTCTTCATCATTCTGAACCTCTCCGTGGTTTCCGGGTTCGTCATGCTGGGCTTTAACATCGTCTCCCCGATACTGCCGCAGTACGCCCTCTCCTTCAATATCCCCGTGGCGCTGACGGGGTGGGCGATTTCGGCATTTGCGCTGTGCCGCCTCGTCGTGGACCTGCCCGCCGGTTTCCTCGCCGACCGCTATGGCCGGAAACGGAACATGATCACCGGTCTGGTGCTCATCATCCTTTCCTCTTTCGTCTCCGGCACGGCGACAAGCTACGGCTGGCTGATTGTGGGACGCGTCATCCAGGGCGCCGGGTCCGCCCTGTACGCCACCGCGGCGACGACGTGGGTGGCGCAGGTCTCCACCGGGGAATACCGGGGGCGCTTCATGTCCACCTATTCCGGGCTGATTTTCGCCGCTAATGCCTTCGGCCCGACCATCGGGGGCTACAGCGCCTACCACTTCGGCCTGAACGCGCCCTTTTTCGTCTACGGGGGGATTTCCTTACTGGGGCTGCTGGCGACCATCCCGCTGAAGGAGACGACCGGGGACCCCCTCCAGCCGCGCACGGCGGTCAGGCTGCGGGACATCCCCATGGTCCTCCGCACCGGGCCCTTTATGCTGGTGACCTGCTCCGTCTTCGCCTTCTTTTTCCTCAGGTCCAGCGTGCGCTCCACGCTTTTCCCCCTTTACGCCGCACTGAACCTGGGATTTTCCGAGGATAAAATAGGGCTGCTGCTCACCGTCGCCGCCGTGGTGACCTCTCTCTGCACCTTCCCCTCCGGCTGGCTCTCGGATAAAATCGGCCGGAAAATACCGATAATGAGCAGCCTGCTCCTGAGCGCGCTCGCCGTGATGCTGGTGCCCGCGATGAGCACCCTGACCACCCTGGTGATGGTCATGGCGTTTTACGGCCTCGCTACCGGGCTGCAGGGCTCCCTCGCCGCCTGGCCCGCGGACGTCGCTCCCAAGGACAAGCTGGGGACGGCGATGGGCGTTTACCGCGTCGTCGGGGACCTGGGCATGGTTATCGGTCCGATTACGGTGACCTATATCGCCCAGTACACGGGGCAGGTGGCGATTAACTCCGTGCCGTTCATCATCCCGGCAATACTGGCGGTATTCGTGGCGGCGTTGATGCTGCGCGCCCCGGACCCGGCGCGGGACCGCCGGCGGCAGGTAACAGACACACTGCCTTAAAGGTGGAAGAGCCTCTCCGCGTTCCCGTGGAGGATTTTCTCCTTGTCCGCATCGCTGATGGGTGTTTCCAGGATGAATTTGCGGGCCTCGCCGCTGTCCTCGTAGGGATAGTCCACGGCGAAAGCGATGCGGTCCGCGCCCAATGCCATGTAAGCGCACATGAACGCCGGCAGGAAAGACATGCCGCTGGTGGTCACCGTGAAGTTCGTCCGCAGGTAGTCGCTGGGGCGGCGCTCGATATTGAACGGTTTTTCCCCGGTCCAGGAGCGCAGCCAGCTGAAGTCCATGCGTCCCATCCAGTAGGGCAGCCCCTCCCCCATGTGCCCCAGGATTATCTGCAGCTTGGGGAACTCGTCGAAGAGGCCGCTGAGGATGAGCCTCATGGTCTGGAGGGCGGCGTCCGCGGCGTAGCCGAGGATAGGACCGCACATGTCGAAACCGTAATCGGAATAAGCGCTCAGCATGGGCACGATGGGGATGTCCGGGTGGAGGTAGATGGGGGCACCGTATTTTTCCGCCGCCTCGAAAATCACCCGGTATTTGGCGGCATCGAGGTATTCCCGGCCGACGTGCGACTGCATCAGCACGCCTTTCAGACCAAGCTCCGTCATCGCCCGGCCGATTTCCGCCGCGGCTTCTTCCGGTTTTTGTGGCGCCACGCAGGCAAGGCCGACGTAACGCTCCGGGTGGCTTTTCACGACCCCGGACAGGGTATCGTTGATTTTTTTCGCCCAGTAGACGCCTTCTTCCGGCTCCAGGTATTGCACGGTGGGCGGGCTCAGGCTCAGGACCTGCCCGGTAACGCCGCCGGCGGTCATCCGCTGCCACCGCCCCTCCCCCATGTCCGCCATCTGCTCGTCAATCGCCGGGCTCCGCGGGGAGGAAACGTCCTCATGGTACCAGAGGACATAGCTGTCGCCTTCGCGGACTTCCCGGGGCACGTCCCGGCGCTGGCGCAGGTAGTCCAGGTATTCCCGGGTGAGAAAATGGGCTTCCAGGTCAATGGCTTTCATGACTCTCCTCCCGCGCCCGGGGGCGCTCCGAATTACCCTCTATTATAACGGAAACCTGCCGGGGGAGCACAACCCTTACAGGGCATAACCGCAGAATCCCCGACAGAGGTATTCCTTGCCTGCCGGCGGATTCGGGGGTATAATTGCCATATCCAGACGTGCCGGGTTGCCGGTCTCTTTTCAAATCTTATGCGAGCGTTTGACGCCGGGAGGCAGGAAGTGGAATTGTTCCAGGAAGGAAAAGGAGAGCTTATCGGCTGGCACGACCCTGACGAAGCCAGGAGCTGGGTGGCGGAAAACAAGTCCCGGGAACTGAAAGATAAAAGGATGTCCGCGCAGGAAGCGGTCAGGGAGTTCGTGAGTGACGGGGCTTTTATCGCCAGCGGGGGATTCGGGCATGTCCGGATTTCCATGCCGATAGTCTACGAGATAGTCAGGCAGAAGAAGCGCAATCTGACGATGGCGGGGAAGACGGCCTGCCACGACATGGATATCCTGGTGACCTCGGGCTGTGTCAACCGGGTCGAGGCCGCTTACTGCTTCGGCCACGAGCTCCGGGGCCTCTCTCCGGGGTCGCGGAGGAGGGTGGAAAGCGGGCAGTGCCGGGTCATCGCGGAAATCAGCAACGCCGGCTACCAGTGGCGGTGGCTGGCGGGGATGATGGGGCTGCCCTTCATCCCCGCCCGGACGATGCTGGGCACCGACACCCTGGCATACAGCTCCTGCAAGGTGGTCAAGGACCCTTTCTCCGGCAAGCCCATCAGCCTGGTTCCCGCCGCTTACCCGGACGTCGCTTTCATTCACGTGCACCGCTGCGATATCTACGGCAACGCGCAAATCGACAGCATCATGGTCGAGGACTTTGAGCTTTCCCGGTGCGCGCGGAGGCTGATTATCACCACCGAAGAAATCGTGGACAACGAGGATATCAGGAGAGAACCGTGGAGGACGGTGATTCCCTTCTTCGTCGTGGACGCCGTGGTGGAAGCCCCGTACGGTTCGCACCCCTGCGAAATGCCGGGGGTCTATTACTACGACGAGGAGCACATTGCGGAATGGCTGCAACTGAGCCGGACGGAAAAAGGGGCGGAGGATTACCTGCGGAAATACGTTTACGGTGTGGCCGATTTTGAAGAATACCTGGCGCTGTGTGCGGGAGTAAAACGCCGGCAATACCTGAAGCGAAGAGAGTTCCTGCGGGAGCCGATGACCGCACCCTGGAGGAAAAAGCCGTGATGAAAAGCGACGCGCCCTACAGCCTGCGGGAATACCTGGCGTTCACCGGGGCGACGATACTGGAAGATAAGAAGTCCGTTTTCGTGGGTACCGGAATACCGATCATCGCGGCGGCGCTGGCCCAGAAGACCCATGCCCCCGGTCTGCTCATCGTCTTTGAAGCCGGCGGTCTGGGTCCGCAGATACCGGAACTGCCGGTGTCCGTCGGCGAGTCCCGGACCTATTACCGCGCCGTCGCGGCTTCCAGCATGCATGATGTCATGTCGCTCTCCCAGGCGGGCTATATCGATTACGGGTTCCTCGGCGCCGCCCAGATGGACAGATACGGCAACATCAATACCACGGTCATCGGCGACCACGACCGGCCGAAGGTGCGCCTGCCCGGGAGCGGTGGGGCGAACGACTGCGCCTCTTTCTCCCGGCGGCTCATCATTATCATCGCCAGCCAGTCGCCGCGGACCTTCGTCCCGAAACTGGACTTTCTCACCTCGCCCGGTTACCTTGACGGACCGGGAGCCAGGGAACGGGCGGGATTGCCCGCGGGCACGGGGCCCTACCGGGTCATCACGCAGCTGGGTATCTACGATTTTGAAGAAAAAAGCAAGCGTCTGAGACTGATTTCCCGGCACCCCGGGGTAAGCATCGATGAGGTCAGGGAGAACTCCGGTTTCGAAATTATCATCCCGGAGAAAGTCGCGACGAGCCCGGAACCGGGTGAGGAATACCTGAGGATTCTGCGCGAGGAGATAGACCCCGCCGCTATTGTCCTGGGGAAGTAGCGCCGCCGGTTTTCAGGACCTGGTTCCGCAGGACGCCGATGCCCTCGACCTCAAGCTCAATGACGTCTCCGGGCTGTATCCATCTCCCCAGTTCGTGACCGCAGCCGCCGCCCACCGTCCCCGAGGCGATGAAGTCCCCCGGGTAAAGGGTTTCCTCCGCGGAGATGTAGGCGATAATCCGGGGGAAGTCCCAATACATGTCGGCAGAGGTGCCGTCGGACCAGGTCTCGCCGTTAATCTTGGCGGTCATCCTGAGATTACGGGGGTCCAGTTCATCCGGGGTGACCATGCAGGGCCCCATGACGTTACCGTGGTCGAAGTCCTTCCCCTTGGTCGGGCCCAGGGGCAGGGCGCGCTCCTTTTCCTGGATGTCCCGGGCGCTGATATCGTTAAAAATGGTATAGCCGGCGATGTACTCCGGCGCGTCCTCGGCTTTGATGTTCTTTCCCTTTTTCCCGATGTAGATGCCGAACTCCAGTTCATAGTCAAGCTTTTCGGCATAGGCGGGCCACCATATCGGCTCTTCCGTGCCGATAACGCTGCCGGGGTTGCCCTTGTAGTAGAAGGGTATCTGGTACCATTCCTCCGGCATGGTCTTCCCCCGGCGCTGGACGCCGCTGCGCAGGTGTCCCTCAAAGCTCATCGTGTCCCGGATGGAATTCGGACGGGGGACCGGCGCGAGCAGCTTGATTTCTTTCCGGTCGTAGATGACTTTCTCCCCCCGCGGGCCCGTAACCGCCTCACCCCGTTCGAGACGTTGAGTTACGTATTTTATCGCCGCGTCCGCGGTCTCCCCGGCTAACTTGCCGCCGGTCAGGAAAGCCAGCATGTCGGGGGGCAGCAGTCCTGCCGCTACCTCATAAGGCCGGCCGGTGGCACCGCTCGCGGCGAGGTGCGTCACGTAGGCAAGGTTAAGGTCGATGACGCGGTTATTGACCAGTGCGCCAATCCGGACAGATTCACCGAGGACGGTGGTCAAACGATAGGAAACCAAGCGCATTACTATGACTCCTGCGTCATCTCATGGTGCCGGGCAGCCAGAGAACCAGGTCCGGGAAGAAGTAAATGACCAGGCAGAGGATTACCATCATTACCAGGAACGGCAGCAGCCCCAGGGTAACCCGCTTCAGCGGTAGCCCGGTAATACTCGCCAGGGCGAAAACACATACTCCTACCGGTGGCGTCAACCCGCCGATTTCCATCAGGATGATGTGGAAAACGCCGTAGACCACGGGGTCGATACCGGCGGCCAGCGCCCAGGGGAAGAAGGCGGGGAGGGTCATTACCGATATCGCCGCCGGGGTGAGGAAAAGCCCCATGATTACCAGAATGGTTAACATAATAAGGAGAATATATACCGGGCTGAGGCTGACGGCATCGCTCCAGGCGACCAGCTTGGGCCCGATTTGCAGCTGGACCACCATCCCCGCGAAGACGTAGGCGAAAGTAAGTATCGCCATGACCATTGAGGTCACCCCGGCACTGTTCAGGGCGGCGGCAATCAGGTCGCGCCACTTTACTGTCCTGAGAACGAATACGCAGACGATTACCGCATAAAGCACCAGTATCGCCGCGGACTCGGTGGGGATGAAAATTCCGAGATAGATACCGCCGAGCACGATTATCGGCGTCAATATCCCCCACATCGAGTCTTTGGCTGCGATGAGTTTGGCCTTCGCGGGGACTTTCTCCAGGAAGACCTGGTCCGGGATTTTCCCGTCCTCGAAGAGCAATTTCTTGTTCACCATGCCGATAACGACGAGGAAGAGGATGAAAAAGCTGAAGAGGGCCACCCCGGGCATGAAGCCGCCCATGAAAAGCTGGCTGATGGAGGTTTCCGTCAACAGGCCGAAGACGATAAAGCCGCCCGACGGGGGAATCAGGTTGCCGATGGTGGCCACGCCGATCAGGCCGGCGCAGAGGGCCTTGTTATAGCCGCGTCTGACCAGCTCGGGGTAGGTGGCGGCGGCAACCACGACGGTGGCGCCCAGGGTCGAGCCGGTGGTAGCGCAGAAAACGAGGCCCACCAGCACGGTGGCGATGAGCAGGGACGGCGCATAGCGCCCCGCCATCAACTCGAAGAACTTGAACATGCGCTCGACGATCTTGCCCCTTTCCATGATGAGCCCGCCGAGGACGAAGAGGGGCAGGGCGGTCAGTTCGAACTTGAAGACGACGTCATGGATCCTGATGGGGGCAATCAGGGCGGGCATCCTGCCCAGGAACAGGTAGAGACCGAGATAGCCGCCGACGCCCAGCGCCAGGAATATCGGCATGCCGGAAATCAGGACGACCGCGGTGATGGCGAACACGCCGACGAATTGCCCGACGTTGAGGAAAAGCCAGGCGCTGAGGGTGAGGCCTATCGCGTAAAAGATGGGGTAGAAAAAGATGTTGTCCTGGATCCCCCGCGGCGGCGGCTGGTTGCCGCGGCTGCTGATGAGGAAGGAGATATCCTTGACCAGCATGCGAAGAATCTGCAGTGTCAGCAGCAGGCAGCCGTAGGCCATGAAGGACTGGAGGACGCCCAGCGGTATCTGCCAGGTATTGATGGTCAGGACGTGCTGCTCGAAAGACCCTTTTGCCAGGTCGAAAGTATTCCAGCCGAGCAGAGAGGAGAAGGCCAGGGCGGAAAGATTGGTGGCGACGCTCAGCCCGGTCTTCGTCCTCTCCGGCATGCTGGACGTGAGAACGTTGAGGGAAGGGTGCCGGTTTTTCGAGAGCGTGTAAGCGACCGTCAGGAAGGGGAAGGCGTAGACGGCGTAGATGGAGATGTCCGTGATGCTCGACATGTTGACATGAAGAACATACCGGCCAACGACCTGCGCCGTGACGAGTATCGCCAGGGACACCAGAATAAGGGTGCCGACCAGGCTGCTGCCCGCCAGGAGCTTGTCAATGCCCTTCGATACAGCACGCATCAAGTTCTCTCCGAACGCTGTCTCGCCTTCCTGTGTCTAGTTACTTTCCGTTGTTAACGACGGCAAACCGGTTTGCCGGGCGGCGCTTTATCTTGCGGCTTTAAGCGCCGCTGCCAGCGCCTTAGCCTGGTCGCCGTAGCCCTTCTCGGCGCATGCCGCAATCCAGGAATCGATTGCCGGCTGCACGCCGTCCAGCCACAGCTTCAGTTTCGCCGGGTCCTCGGTGAACACGGTGGCGCCCTGTTTCAAGGTGTTGACAACATCCTCATCGCCCGTCCTGGCGTTCTTGACGGCCAGGTCCTGAGCGTCTTTCGCCACCGCCATCATGGTCTGCTGGACATCCGCCGGCAGGCCGTTCCAGATGCCGGTGTTTACCGTGGCAATCCAGACGGCATAGTTCAAAGGGCTGACATACCATTTCGTCAGGTCGTTCCATTTCCGCGAGGTGAAGGCGACATTCCCGGTGAGCACGCCCTTGATGGTGCCGCGCTGAAGGGCTTCATAGATTTCCGCAGTGGGGATGCGGGTGGTGCTGGCGCCCCAGGCTTCCAGGCTCTTCTGGTAGCCGGGAGACTGGGCGTTCATCTGTACGCCCTTGAGGTCATCCGGTACGGTTACCGGGATGGTGGTGCCGAGGCTCTGGCCGCCGCTGGCGACCTCAAAGAGGACCCCTACGTTCTGCTCGGCAAACAGGGGTTCCAGGATTGTCCTTGCCTGCTCCCGGGCCTTCAACCAGGTATCCAGGTTGGGGACCGTCCCCATGTAGTTGCCGTAGTCGAAAATGGGGTTCCGGCCGCCCCAGTGGCCGTTGTCCATCAGCGCCAGGGCAATACCGCCGCGTGAGACCGCCTCGACGCCCTGGTCATGGGTGTAAAGCTGGCCCGCCACGTAAGTATCGATGGTGACCCGGCCATTGGTCCTCTTGCTCATTTCGTCGGCAAAGAACATCATGGAATCAACCATCGGGTTCGTCGGTGCGAGCCCCGTGGAAAACTGCAGCTTGATGGGCGCGGGAGCCGGTGCGGGTGCCGGGGCCGGGGTCGGGGCTGGCGCCGGAGCGGGTGCCGGTGCTGGCGCCGGAGCGGGTGCCGGCTGGGTGCAGGCGGCCAGCGTCAGGATAGCCAGCACCATGACCAGCAGGAGACTACCGAGTGCAAAACCTTTTTTCCGAATCATTTTCTTCCTCCCTTGGTTCTTTATCGATGACAGGGTGAATTCCTTTTTATTTAGCTCTCTCAACCATCACCTCCTTACAGAATATCGGGGGTTGCCGGTCACGGCGGAAGAGCGCCGTGAGTCTTACTTGTCCTCTCCCCAGGTCGGTATCGGGGCGCTTCCCCAGGTGGCTTTTTCCTCCTTGTGGGCATAAAACTCGTAAGCCATCTGCATGCGGAAATCGTTCATGATAAGGCGCTGCCAGGGGCGCTTGATGAGCTGGCTGGTCATGCGCCGGGCAACGCGCGGGGCTCTCATAATCTCCTCGGCGATTTCCCAGGCGCGGGGCAGGAGCTTGTCCATGGGTAGGACCTCGTTCACCAGACCGAGTTCCAGGGCGGTCCGGGCGTCAATGCGCTGGCCCGTGTACATGCAATAGGCGGCGCGCTTGATGCCTATCAGGCCCTGCAACGAAAGGCCCTGCCCGTCACCGGGGACCTCTCCCCCGAGAAAATGGGGGTCACTGAACTCCGCCTGCTCGGAGCAGAGGGTGATGTCACAAAACAGGCCCATCTCCGTGTGAATCCCCGGGCCGGTCACGGCGCCGATAGTGGGGATATCAAGGTCGAAAACCAGGTTTTCCACCAGTTTGCAGGCATCGTACATGGTGTAATCGTAGCCTACCTTTCCCCGCTTGTCCATCGCTTTCATGTCCGCATCGAGGTAACCCACCCAGTGCGGGCCCGTAGCGGTCAGAATCATCACCTCGTTTTCGGGGTCGTTGCCGATGACGTGCCAGGCCTGGCCTACCGCATTGTGGGCCTGCCAGGTCCATCTCACCGGCCCTCCCTCCGTGTGCATCCGCAGCATGATGATGCCGTTCCGGCGTTCCATCACGAAAAATTCCTTGAACTGTTCCCGGTATTCTTCGAACTTCGGCCTCGACACGAAATCAACCATTTTCTCTTACCTCATGTCGCAGAATAACGAAATACTCAACACCATTTTGGATTGGGATATCAACAGCCCGGAGACATAACACCGGTGTTGAGATCGGGCACCCTTAATAAACTGAATATGACTAATAAATCTAATGTTATGATATACCCATCGTGTTGTCAACTGATCCATCGTAGCCTGTCGGTCCGGACCAGGCGTCCCGGCGCGCCAGTTCCAGGTAATAGCCGTCGGGGTCGCGCAGGTGCACGCACTTGCGGACGCTGCCGGGGCGCGGGTGGAAGGGTGGCGATATGAAGCTTACCTCCTTCGCAAGGAGCTCCCGGTAAACTTCGTCAACATCATCGACCCCGAAAGCCACGTGGGAGCAGCCGACGTCACAGGGGCGGAGCTCCTGGCGCAGTTTCCCCACGGGATGGAGGAACTGCTGCAGCTCGATGGACTCCTCGCCCCACCGGCTCCCGGGCGGCACCAGGTGGGTGGACTTCATCCGCGCGCCGCTTGTCCCGGTCATCCTTTCGACGGATTCGCCGCCGATTTCCAGGTTTTTCACCACCTCCATGCCCAGGCTGTCACGGTAGAAGGCGACGGCCCGTGCCATGTCTTTCACGGTGTGCTGGTGGTGCGTGGCCATCTCCGTCAGCTCTATCCGGTTACCGTCCGGGTCGCGCAGAAAGGCGATATAGTTCCTGGTTTCCAGGGAAGTGCGTGCCGGCGGATGGAAAAAGGGAACGTCTTTTTCCCGGAGTTCCTCATAAGCGGCGGGGACGTTATCCCGGCGGAGGGCGAGGTGGGAAGCGCCGACATCGTACGGCTTCTCCTCGAACTGTTTCTTGCCCTCAGGAGAGAGATACTGGATAAGCTCCAGGCGGTGGACGCCCTGGTTGTCCGAGAAGGAGACGCGCGCGATGCGGAGGCGCGCTCCCGGCAGGCCGATGCCCCGGGAGATATTTTCCCCTTCGACATGGGCATCGGCTTCCGCGGTCATGCCCAGGGCGTCACGGTAAAAGGCGATGGCGCGGTCAACGTCACTGACGGTTACGGCGTGGTGCGCAAAAGCTAGTCGGACCATGGGCTTCCCTCGCCTCGTCCCGAACGATATTTTACACCTTGCCCGTCGGAGCGATGACCACCTTCACCTCGTCGCCGAGCTCGCGCAGCCTCTCGAAGCCCGCCTGAATATTGTCCAGGGGCTCGATGGAGGTAATCAGGGGGTCGACGTTCACCATGCCGCGGGCGATGAGTTCCAGGGCTTCCCCGAACTCCTCGTGGGTGTAAGCCAGGCTGCCGTTGACGGTGACTTCGCGCTGGTAGATGTCCGTGGTATGAATCGTGGAGGGGCCCTTGTAGCCGCCGACGATAGTCACCCGGCCGCCGACCCTGGCCATGGTCAGGGCATTGATAAAGGCATCCGCGCCGCCGGAGCATTCCAGGACGACGTCGGCACCTATCCCGTTGGTGAGCTTGTTGACCTCGTCCCTTTCCCCGATATCTTTGGCATCGATGACGTGGTCCGCGCCCAGCTTTTTAGAGACCTTCTTGCGGCCTTCGCCCTTGGCGAAGACGATGGTCTGCCCGGCGCCCATGGCCTTGACCAGCAGCAGCGCCATCAGCCCGATGGGCCCGGCACCGATGACGATGACGTTATCCAGCAGCTTTACCTCCGCCATTTTCACGCCATGCAGGGAGACCGCCAGGCACTGGGTCATCGTGGCTTTCTTGTCATCCATCCCCTCCGGGGTGCGGAAAAGCTGCTCCGGCAGCACCTCGATATATTCGGCGTACGCCCCCGGAACGTCAAAGTAGCCGCCGACCTTCCGGTTGCGGCAGAGGTTCTGGCGACCGCTGAGACAGTAGTAACACTGGTGGCAGTAGGTAATCGGGTCGACGGTCACGCGGTCGCCCACCTTCCAGCCGGTCAGCTCGCTGCCGACTTCCACCAGCTCGCCGCAGAACTCGTGGCCCATCAGCCCCACCCCGAAATTGGTCTCTCGCTTGAACCGTCCCAGGTCAGCCCCGCAGACGGCGCAGTATTTCACCTTGACCACCGCCGAGTCCGGCTTGGCCTTGGGCATGGGGAGCTCTTCGATGGCAAACCGTCCGACCTCTTTGAGAATCCCTGCTTTCATCTTGCTTTACCTCCACAATCGGTTTAATAAGAGAAAGGCTACAGTTTCAAATATCCGGGAATGCTGCCGGCGTGATGTCAGTGTTGCCGGTAGGTATCCGGGGAGCTATTGGAAAATTATAGGAGCGTCCCGAGGCGGTTGTCAAACATGCACTGGACAATGGCGGGAAATTCTTGCCATAATTGGTCTTAAGACCGCGGAGGAGAAATCCGGGAATGAGGATAGACCTGCACACCCACTATATGCCCCGTGATTGCTTCGGGATGACGGACCGGGAAGGCAACCCCTGCGGACCGGGCGTCGGCAGGAACGAGGCGGGGCAGGAGGTCCTGGTCATCGGCAAGCGTTCCGGGGAGCCCTCCGTGGCCCATCTCTGCGACCCCGAAAGGCGGCTGGAGGACATGGACCGGACGGGCGTGGAGATGCAGGTTATCTCCATACTGCCCGCAGCTATCAGCTACCGGGTCAACGCGGAGGACGGCCTGCGCTTCTGCCGGCGCCACAACGACGCGATTGCCGAGGTGGTCCGGGCTTACCCCGACCGGTTTATCGGGATGGCGACCGTCCCGCTGCAGGACATCAATATGGCGACGTCAGAATTAACGAGGGCCGTCCGCGAGCTCGGCTTCCGGGCGGTGGAGATTCTCTCCAACGTCGAGGGCAGAAACCTGGACGCAAAGGAGTTCTGGCCCTTTTACCAGGCGGCACAGGAGCTGGACATCCCGGTTTACGTTCACCCCGGCAACGTGGCGGGCGCCGACCGGATGCCGCGGTACTGGCTCGCCAACCTCATCGGCAACCCGGTGGAGACCACCATCGCCATCGGCAGCATCATCTTCGGCGGGGTGCTGGAGAGCTTTCCCCGGCTGAAGTTCCTCTTCTCCCACGCCGGCGGCTGCGCTCCGTATATCCGGGGGCGGTGGGAGAGGGGTTACGAGCAGGTTGCCGAGTGCCGGTCCATTCCGGAGCCACCGAGCAAATACTTTTCGCGGCTCTATTTCGATACCGTTACCCATTTCGGGCCGGCGCTGGCTTACCTCGTGAGTTCGGTCGGCGCGGATAGGGTGGTGCTCGGCAGCGACTATCCCCACCAGATGGGGGACCTGGACCCGGTAGCCACGGTGCGCAATACCCCGGGGATAACCGCCGCCGACCGGGAAAAAATTTTGGGCAAGACCGCCGCGGCATTGCTCAATCTGCCCGCCTGACCGTATCCGGAAACGCCCGGGGAGGAAGCTTATGAAAATCATCGATCTGGAGACCCATTTCCTGACGAAGAATTTCGTGGAGCGTCTGCAGGAGAGCCGGGGACTGCCCCGCATGGAAATCACCGAGGCGGACGGGCGGAAACAGCACTTTATCCGCTACGGCCCGTCCTGGACGCAGTCGATAGAGTGGGTCTTTGACTCCCTGCTGGACCTGGAGGAGACGCGTCTCAAAGAGATGGATAACGCCGGCATCGCCACCCAAGTGCTCAGCCTCAGCCTGCCCGGCTGCGAGCTGCTCGAGCCGGAGGAGGGTACCGCCCGGGCGCGGGAGGTCAACGACGAGATTGCCGCATTGTGCGGACGGCATCCCGGCCGCTTTATCGGCCTGGCGGCGCTGGCACCCCAGGCACCGGAAGCGGCGGCCCGGGAGCTGGAGCGGGCGGTGAAGAAACTGGGCTTCCGCGGTGCCTGTATCAACTCCCACGTCCGCGGCGGGGAATACCTGGACGAGGAGAAATATCGGGTACTCTGGGAGTGCGCCGCGGCGCTCGACGTCCCCGTCTGGCTACACCCCAAGGCGCCGTCGCCCCAGATGATTGAGCCCTTCCAGGTCTACGAGGGGGTGCTGCTGGGAGGGGCCCTCGGCTTTGCCGCGGAGGTGACCCTTCACGTCATGCGCCTTATCTGGAGCGGCTTGTTCGACCGGTTTCCCAACCTGAAGATTGTGCTGGGGCACATGGGGGAGGCACTGCCTTTCTGGCTGCCGCGCCTCGACGGCGCGAAAGATGTAAGGGCCCATCCCCCCATCAGCCTCCGCCCGAGCGATTATATCAAGAGGAACTTCGCCATCACGGTCAGCGGCATGCCCTTCACCCCGGCGTTCCTGTGCGCCTACCTGGCGCTGGGCGCGGAGAGAATCATGTTCGCCTCGGACTACCCTTACGGGAAAACGCCCAGAATGGTACGGTTCATGGAAGACGCGCCGATCTGCGACGAGGACCGGGAGAAAATCCTCTACGCCAACGCCGCGCGGCTGCTGAAACTGGACTAGGCGGACCGTGCCGCCCGCACTTTGGGCAGCTGCGGCAGTCCGAGTTCCGCCAGCTTCTCGTCGGAAGGAATGCCTTCCGCCGTCCACCCGCGATAGGCATAGTATCTGCTTAGCATTTCTCCGACAGGGGGCAGATTTACCGCCGCATCGCTGGTGCCGCCGCGAGGATGGGTCATGAGTCGGGGATGTAAAAGGTCGTCTTTGCTGCTTACTCCCCTTCTGACATTAATGAGCCGCTTCAGATTGAAAATTCGCTCGCCGCATTTTAAGAATTCACGGATATCCATATTAAGCCCAGTGGTCAGATTCAACCAATTCAGCAGTTCAGATGGCTGCAGGCCGTGCCAGAGTAACTGTTTACAGATTACCAGGGAATCCAGCAGACACATGTAGTCCTGGGAGTTGGCGACTTCTTCGGCCTTCCCCTCTACCTTGAACCGGTTTTCCAGCAGGTCTGACTCCGGATTTCGGCCCAGCTCGGGAGAAAAATAGGGAAATATCGCCATAAAGCCTGACAAATGGTCTGCCCCCCGGCTGGCGGTGGCATATTCCAGCGCCAGGCTGTTACTGCTTCTCGGGTCATGCGCGGGTATTTCCAGCCCCTTGACATGAATGGCATACTCCGGCGCCTTCCCTCCCAGGTGCTCCGCCGCTCTCTTACTGCCCTCCCCGAGCCACCACCCGAACCCTTCTCTCCTGACTATCTTATGCAGCATCCGGAGCATTGCTTCCGCATCACCCCAGGCCAGCTTGATACCTTCGGTATCGTCTTCGGTGAGCAGTCCGTTCTCAAACGCTTCGATGGCAAAGGCAAGAACACCGCCCGCGGAAATCGCATCTATGCCGTATTCCTGGCATAAGTCGAGGGCTTCCTGCAAGGCGTCCATATCGTGTATCAGGCACCGGGCGCCGATCGGGACCATGGACTCCGCCAAGTTACGCCGGCGCCCCTCTATCAGGCAACACTCGCTGGAACTGAAGCGGCAGGCGGGGCAAAAATAGTTGACGCCGGTATGCTTGGCATCGCTATATTTATAAGGAAATTCGAGGAACTCACCTTCCAGGAAATTTTTAATCGAAGCCATGCCCCTCTGCCAGTAGCGTTCGACGAAGGCTCTTTCATGCGCTTTCTTGGCTTCTTCATCCTTGATTTCTATCGCTTTGGTTTCGTGGACCTGGTACCAGCTGTTGACACTTTCTTTCAGTTCTGCCCGGGAATGGACATTGAGACCCTGCGTCCCCCTGACCACGACGGCCTTGAGGTTTTTGTCACCCATGACCGCCCCCAGGCCGCACCGGGCGGCGGCCCGCCCAATCCTGCCTTCGGTGATGATGCCGGCGATTCTCACAAGTTTCTCGCCCGCCGGGCCGATGGTGGCCACGCTCGCTCTGGCATCGGTTTCCTTCTGGAGTGTGTCACTTGACTCGTAGACCAGTTTGCCCCAAACATGACCGGCGTCCCGGAGTTCCGCTGCGCCATCATGGACCCAGAGGTAAACGGGCTTCTCGGACCGGCCCTCGAAGACAACGCCGTCGAAGCCGGCATGCTTTAGCTGATACGCCCAGCTGCCCCCCGAGTGAGCTTCGCCCCAGATGCCGGTCAAGGGAGATATTGCGGCGACACTGAAACGACTATTACTCGGAGCACTCGTACCCGTAAGAGGACCAGCCATAAATATCAACGGGTTCTCCGGTGAGAAAGGTTCCGTTTCCGCGTTGGTGGACTCCCAGATTATCCTGGCGGCCAGACCTACCCCGCCGATATACTTCCGGGCATCGGCCATGTCAAGTTCCCGGATTTCGACCTTGCTGCGGGTCAAATCAACGTTGATTATCTTGCCGGCGTAGCCTCCGCTCATCACTGCCTCCAAACGATAAAATTAGTGCCTTGCCGGAAAACTCGGGAAAATCATAGCCCGCTGCCCGGACTGTTTTGACATGCTGTGAATGATATGTCTATATATTATTATAATCCACCTGGCGCAGGGCAACAAGCCGCAGGATGAATTTTACTCTAACTCTGAACAAGGAGACCAGCGATGACGTTTCAACCCGACCCGGAGAATATCCGCACGGTAAATCCCTCCAGTATACCCCAGTTCCCTTTCGACTCTCCGCCCCGCATCCCGGAATCGTCCGCTCCCGATTATACCGTCCAGGCGGACTGCGGCGTGCGTATCCCCATGCGTGACGGCGTCCGGCTGGCGGCGGACATCTACCGCCCCTCGGCGCCGGGGCAGAAATTCCCCGCCCTGGTGGCGGTCTCGCCCTATACCCGGCAGCTCCAGCAGACGGCGATTCCCCTGGGGCAGAACGAGGCCGGTATTACCGAGTTCTGGGTCCCCCGCGGCTACGCCCACGTCATCGTCGACGTGCGCGGCTCCAACGACTCCGAGGGCTCCTATGACCTCATGGGCCCCCGGGAGCAGGGCGACCTTTTCGACATTATCGAGTGGGTGGCGCAGCAGCCCTGGTGCTCCGGCAGCGTGGGCATGACCGGTTGCTCCTACTTCGGGTGGAGCCAGATGATGGCGGCGACGCAGCAGCCGCCCCACCTGAAGGCGGTCTTCGCCTTCGACGCCGCCACCGACCTCTACCGGGACGTCTGCTTCCACGGCGGCATCTTCAACTCCGGCTTTGCCAACTCCTGGTTCCCCGCCCTCTTTTCCCTGGACCTGCGCGGGGAACGGCTGAAAGACCCCACCGGCATACTGGAACATGCCCGGCACGTCCTTTCCTGGGAGCATCCCTTCGACGGCCCCTACTACCGGGAAAGGCTTTCCAACCCGCGGCTGGACCGCGTCCGCATTCCGGTCTACTTCGTCTGCGACTGGGCTTTCTACTGCCTGCACCTGCGCGGCGCCTTCGAGGGCTGGGCCGGCGTGGGGGATATCCCGAAGAAAATGCTCGTCGGGCCCTCTCCCCGCCCCGCCCGCCCGCTGGGCGCATACCACCAGGAAGCCCTGCGCTGGTACGACCACCACCTGAAGGGCATGGACACCCGGGTCAGGGAAGGTCCGCCTATCCAGTTCTATATCCCCGGCCTGGGACGCTGGCGCGGGGAAAAGGAGTGGCCGCTGGGCAGGACGCAGTGGCAGGAGTTCTATTTAGCGGGAAAAGACGGCGAGAGCCTGCGCCAGCTGCTGCCGGGTAAAGGTGCGGAGGGTCAGGGCAGCTACCGCTACGACCCGGTAAGCCCCGCGGCGCGCCTGGGACAGCCGAAACTGGTCTATCGCTCCGAGCCCCTGGAGAGGGAGATGGAGGTCACGGGGCCCATTGCGCTCTATCTGAACGCGGCCTCCAGCGCCACGGATACCGACTGGTTTGCCAGCTTCCGGGACGAGGCCCCGGACGGCAGTCAACGCGAGCTTTGCCGCGGCTGGCTGCGGGCTTCCCACCGTGAGCTGGACGCGGAACGCTCGCAGCCGTGGCGTCCTTTCCACCCCCACCTGGCGTCCGCGCCGCTGAAACCCGGCCAGGCTTACGAGTACGCCATCGAGCTCTGGCCGACGAGCAATCTCTTCAAGGCGGGACACCGCCTGCGGCTGGAGATTGCCAGCGGGGACGACCAGTCCGAGTTCATGAGGTGCCACCAGTCCCTGCCCGTGCCCGCCACGAACACGATACTGGAAGGGGGCAGGGCTCCCTCACGGCTGCTCCTGCCCGTAATTCCGTCCCGGTAATCTGACGGCATAAGCTGTTACCTCCCCGGGCGGAACACCCTGCCGGTGGTCTTGTCCAGCGGGTGGACTTTCTTCAGCAGGCGCTCATCGAAGGGGAAGGTGGTGATAATCTCCGGGTCGCCGTCCGTGACCAGCATCTGGTTTTCCAGCCGGAAGCCGCCGATGCCCTCCTGGCCCGCGTACGGTTCGATGCTGAAGTACATGTTCTTCTGGAAGGGGACGATAGCTTCGGAATCGGGGGGCAGCGGCAGGATGCTCCGGATATCGAAATACGGGGGCTCCCAGGGGCTGATGCCGGCGCCGTGACCGCTGGAAAGGCCCTGGGAGTTCGGGTTCGTCTCGGGGTCGTTGAGGACTTTGGCCACGTCCACGTTGGTCTTGCCGATTCTTGCCTGGGCGCAGGCGTTGAAGAGGGTATCGTAGCACTCCTGGCACAGGGCTATCTGCTCTTTGGTGGGCATGATGTTGCCGCAGACGAAGGTGCGGGTGAAGTCCCCCCAGTAGCCGTTGAAGCACGCGCCGATATCGACAATCACCAGGTCGCCTTCGCGGATGATGCGGTCCGAGGTGAAGCGGCGGTAGGGCGCGGTGGAAGGCCCGGAGGTGACGATGTTGGAGCACTGGGTCCACTCGCTGCCCAGCTCGGTGAATTTCTGCCAGGCGACGGCCAGCAGCTCGCACTCCCGGACGCCGGGCTTGAGGCTGTCCAGCAGCGCCTGGAAGCCGGCCTCGGTAATCGCGGTGACCGTGCGCTGGCACTCGATTTCGTCGATGGTCTTGACCATCTGCGCCTGGTAGAGAATCTCCTTGCCGTCGACGAACTCCGCCTTGGGGAAAGCCTGCGGCATCCATTTCACCATCGGCGGGGTCCACAGGTCGATGCCGACCCTGCCTTCGAGGAGGCTGCCGAGCTTGCCGCGAATCTCCTCCGCCCATTTCAGGAAGGTGCTTTCGTAGCGGTTGTTGGCGCCCCCCTGGACGTTTTCCGGCTTCAGCCAGGTATGGCGCATCCGGGCATGGACGAAGTCCGGGGTAAAGAGCAGGGGGTCGCCGTCTTTGGGGAGGACGACGACCGGGCCCTTATGCGGGATTACCGGTGCCATGTGGCTCCGGTGGCCGGTAAGATAGCGGACGTCCTCCTGCCGGAAAACGAGGAGCACGTCCGCGCCGGCGGCGGCCATCGCGTCCCGCGCCTTCTGCAACCGCTCCCGGCGGAGGCGGTCGAAATCGATGCGTTCTTCCCAGTCCACTCCCATGGTTCCGAATTCAGGCATTTCTCTTACTCCTTCATTGATATTGCATTGATTTTGAACTTAGTTCCGCCGGACGCTCCCGCGCCGGGCAGAGTATATTAAAATCACGTTGGGATGTCAACCGGGATTCGCGGATATCACCTTGCCGCCCAGAAAGTCTCCGGGTCCCGGAATTTGCCGTAGCCGAACCAGTCATCCGCTCTCGCCAGCAGGCGGTCAAGCGGGCGCTGCCTCATCCGGATAATGCCGCGGACAAGGCCGTGCGCGGGATGGTGCGACTTGTTAAAGGGGCACACCCGGATGCAGATGCCGCAGTTCGTGCCTACCTTGGCCCAGTACCCGTGGCAGCTCAGATGGTCGAGCTGCCAGACGAGGACGCCGCGGCTGTTGAAATCGCCCACCGGTTCGAAGCTGCGTTCCCCCGTGGGTATCGCCCCCGGCGGGCATTCCCGGGCGCACTTCCCGCAGCTCTCACAGAACTCGGTCACCCCCCAGAGCCGGGGCTTTCCGGGCAGGAGGGGCAGGTCGGTGATGACCTTGGAGACGCGGCAGCGGGGACCGAAACGGGGAGTTACCAGCTTGGCGTTACGGGCAAGCTCACCGAGACCGGCATCGATAGCCATGGGAATGCTGATGGCGGTATCGTTGGCGCTGGGAATGGCGTGGTAGCCCAGGCCGCGGATAAACTCCGCCAGCATGACCGTGGTAAAGGATATCTGGGAATAGGTGGTCAGCGTCGTGGCGCTCTGCGTCAGCGTGGGCGCCGTCGCCATGCCGCGCTCGTCCATCTCATGGATAAGGACGATGGCGTATTTCATTTTTGCCGGGATGACCTGGGTGCGGTCCTCGAGCTGTACCGGTTCCTCGTACTCCTCGTAACCCGGCTCGTCGGAAAACCTGATGGGATAATGTTCCCGGGTTTCTTCGTCGAACCAGTGGGAATAGACCCACTTCCGGTCGAGAAGACAGATACCCACCTCGTCCGCCCCGAAGCGCCGGCTCATCTTTTTCACCAGCAGGGACGCTTCCGCCGGGTCGACATCGAGCCGGCCGTAGTTCTCGGACGGGGCCATCATGGCCGTGGGCTTCTTCAGCCGGGAAATCGGCTGCCAGGAATTCCCCCGCTGGTTGGGCGAGTTGATACTGAAGCCGGTGTTGTTCATGTTGGCGGTAGCCCCGGCGAAGAACGCCCAGTCCCGGAGATAATAACCGGGACGGCGGGTATTGATGTGCTTTTCCAGGTTCTCCTGCTGCACCCGCCGGAGCTCGATTACCTGCGGGTTCCACAGGCTCTGGCGGGTCAGATTATACTTCTGGTCGAAGCGCCGGTAGGACGGCTGGACCTGATATATCTCCGCCGCAGTATCCATCATCCTCCTGTCATCGTTCCCCGGTCATCGGGGCGCCAGGGAAACAGCTGCGGTCCTGCAACTATACCTCCATGTTACCACCTGTCTATTCAGAGATAAAGCAGGAGAATCACGGAAGGTCCGGCGAGGTGGTCCCTACGGTCAGGCCTTCCTTCCACGCCCCTGAGCTGTTTCGCGAAAAAGTTGTTTTCTCACCGCTTGCGCTTTACAATGAAAATATACCGTGGTGTGGGGAGGTAATCGGAAATGAAGAAGATACCTTCGTCGGGAATCACGCCGGAACGACTTTATCTTTCCCGGCGCAAGTTCCTGGCCGGGGTGGGGACAGCGGTGGCCGGAGGGCTGGTGGCGAGTGCCTGCCGGGCCACGGGGATTAACCCGGCGCCGGGCGAAAACGGCGGCACGGCGTCCCCGGGACCGGAGGACGAGCTAACGACTTACGACGACATTATCAGCTACAATAACTATTACGAGTTCTCTCTGGCCAAGGAAGGCATCGGCAGTATCGCCAAGAATTTCAAGACGACACCATGGACGGTGGAGGTAGGGGGGCTGGTACAGAAACCCCAGACGTTCGCCATCGAGGACCTGCTGCGGAAATTCCCGGCGGAGGAACGGATATACCGCATGCGCTGCGTGGAAGGATGGTCCATGGTCATTCCCTGGGACGGCTTTTCCCTGGGGAAACTGCTGAAGGAGGTCGAGCCTCTGGGCGCGGCGAAGTATGTTGGCTTCAAGACGCTCTATGACCCGGAGCAGATGCACGGGCAGAGAATGGACATCCTGGACTGGCCCTACATGGAGGGACTGCGCCTGGACGAGGCAATGCATGAACTGACGATTCTGGCGAGCGGTATTTACGGCAAGGCGATTTTACCGCAGAACGGCGCCCCCCTCCGCCTGGTCGTGCCCTGGAAATACGGCTTCAAGGGCATCAAGTCCATCGTGAAAATCGACCTGGTGGAGGAGATGCCGGCCACCGCCTGGATGTCCGCGGCGCCGAACGAGTACGGCTTCTACGCCAACGTCAACCCGGATGTGCCCCATCCGCGCTGGTCGCAGTCGAGCGAGCGGCGGATCGGCGAGCTGTCCCGCCGTCCCACGCTGCTCTTCAACGGCTATGCCGATGAGGTGGCGTCTCTCTACCAGGGCATGGACCTGCGCAAGTTTTTCTGATGTCGTGGTTGAGGAAAAGGGGCGCGCTTTACCTGCCGCATCTCCTGGCGCTGCTGCCGCTGGCATGGCTTCTCCGGGACCTGCTCTTCGGTGACCTGAGCGCCGACCCCATACGTGATATTCAACTCCGCACCGGCCGGTACGCCCTGGCGCTGCTGGTGATTTCCCTGGCAAGCACCCCGCTGCGTTCCCTCTTCGGGGGAAACTGGTGGGGGCGGCTGCGCCGTCTTACCGGGCTTTACGCTTTCGGGTATGCCACCCTGCACCTCTTTAATTTCCTCGGCGTGGACTACCAGTTCAACCTGACCTTCCTCCGGGCGGACATCCTGGAAAAGCGTTATGCCCTGGTCGGGCTGGCGGCTTATCTCTGCCTCCTGCCGGTGGCGGTTACCTCTACCCGCGGGTGGAGGGAACGCCTGGGACCGCGCTGGCGGCGGCTGCATTACCTGGTGTATGCCGCGTCCCTGCTGGCGGTGACGCACTTCGTCTGGCAGGCAAAACTGGACCTGCGCCTGCCGCTGGCGAGCGTGGTGCTGGTGGCCGTCCTGCTGCTGGTGCGCCTGCCGGTGAGCCGCCGTGTTCTCCGCCGGTTGAGGGGCGGAGCGCAGAAAAAATCGGATAGCCGAGCTTGACGGAACGGGCCGGGCTCGCCTAGAATAGGGCCACGGCGGGGTATCACCGGGCTATCTTACGAGAAGGAGCGGTTATGGAGAGCAAGATTATCCGTCTTTATACCGGGCCCGACGGCGAGTCCCACATCGGGGAAATGTCGGTTAACTTCCTGGAGAGCCATAGCGGGAAGGCACGCCAGTGGGCGCTGATGAAAGCCACCGGGGTTGCCGTCAGGGAGAGTGACGGCCCTTACGAATACCCCCGGCATAACGCGCCGCGGCGGCAGTTTGTCATCACGGTGCAGGGGGAGTGGGAAATAGAGATGGGCGACGGCACCAAACAGGCGTTGAAACCCGGAGATATCCTGCTGGCGGAGGACACCACGGGACGGGGGCACATCAGCCGCAGCACTGCGGACGGGCTGCGCCAGGTGATAATCGTCACCCTGGACTGATTTTCCCGGACAGCTACACGCTTTCCAGGATAGCGCCGATGCCCATGCCGCCGCCGCAGATGCCGATGAGTCCGTAACGGGCGTGGCGGCGCTGCATCTCGTTGAGCAGGGTGGTGGTAATCCGGGCGCCGGTGGCCCCCAGCGGGTGTCCCAGGGAGACGCAGGAGCCGTTGACGTTCACCTTGTCGTAGTCCTTTTCCGCGATGCCCAGCTCCCGGAAGTTCGCCAGTGCCTGGGCGGCGAAGGCCTCGTGGATTTCAATCAAATCTATCTGGTCGAGGGTGAGCCCGGCTTTCGCCAGGGCCTTCTGCACGGCGATGGTGGCGGCTTTCCAGGCGTAGCGCGGGTCCGCCCCGCCGAAGGCGAAGCTGCGCAGGCGCGCCAGGGGCTTGACCTTCAGCTCTTCCGCGCGGGCGCGGGTCATCAGCAGGCAGACGGAGGCGCCGTCATTCTCGCCGGAGGAGTTGCCCGCGGTACAGACGCCGTCCATGACCGGGCGGAGTTTGCCCAGCGCTTCCAGGCTGGTATCGGCGCGGGGGCGCTCGTCTTTAGTGAACATTACCGGGTCGCCTTTGCGCTGCGGGATAGGCACCGGGACAATTTCATTATCGAACTTGCCGGAGTCCATCGCGGCGCAGGCGCGCTGGTTGGAAGCGAGCGCCCAGCGGTCCACCTCTTCCCGGGAAAGATTGTGTTCTTTGGCGGCGGTTTCCGCCCAGGACATCATGGAGGGCAGCACGCCGAAGCGTCCCGAGGGCTGGGACATGACCCGACCGCGCTGCACGCGGTCGTAGAGCGGGACCCCCCAGGTGGCGAGGCTGCCGTGGCCGCGGGGGGCGTCACCGCTGCCGCCCAGGCCCCAGCGGATATCACCGGGAAGGTAGAGTTCAGACGTGCTCATGCTCTCGACGCCGCCGGCGACGATGGTGCTTACCTGCCCGCTTTCCACCAGCGTGTTCGCCAGGCAGAGGGCGTCCAGGCCGCTGGGACAGCGCCGGTCAATCGTCAGGCCCGGAATCTCCACGGGCCACCCGGCGGTCAGCAGCGCCATGCGGGCGATGTTGACGTATTCCCCGTTCTGGTAGTTCTGGCCCAGGAGGACCATCTCTATCTGCTCGGCGGACAGGCCGACTTTTTTAATTAACTCGTTGAGCACCAGGGCGGCGAGGTCATAGGCGGGGATGTCCTTCAGGGAGCCACCGAAGTTACCGATGGGTGTGCGCACGGCGCTGACAAATACCGCTTCCGTCATTTTGCCTCCTTATGAACGGTTGATACCGTTCCCGATTACGTTTCTACTCCGAAATAGGTGTAGTACCCGCCCTTGCTGCCCGGCTTTTTCCCCAGGTACCCCGCCGTGACCAGCTGCCGCAGGAGCTGGGGCGGTCTCCAGAAGGGGTCGCGGGTGCTTTCCCACATGGCGTTGATATTATTCAGGCGGGCGTCCAGCCCGACGAGGTCGCAGGTCTCGAAGGGGCCCATGCGGTAGCCGTAGCCCAGCCGCATCCCCTTGTCGATAGCGTCCGGCGTGGCGATGCCCGCTTCGAGGACTTTGCTGGCTTCCAGGTAGAGCGCCATACCGAGGCGGCTGGTGATAAAGCCGGGGGCGTCCCGGACGATGACGGGGTCCTTGCCCACCTTGACCGCCAGTTTTTCGGCGACCGACACCGTTTCGTCCGAGGTGGAAAGCCCGCGGATAATCTCCACGAGCTTCATCAGCGGCACCGGGTTGAAGAAATGCATGCCGATGAACTTTTCCGGCCGGCCGGTCGCCGCCGCCAGCTCCGTGATGCCCAGGGTGGAGGTATTGGAGGCGAAGATGGCCTCCGGCGGGGCGAGGGGGTCCACCTGGCGGTAGAACTCCTTTTTCATCTCCAGCTTCTCGGGGATGGCCTCGACGAGGATATCGGCGGATTTCGCCGCCTTCTCCATGTCGGTGGTGGGGGTAATCAGCGCCAGGGCCTGTTTGGCCTGGTCTCCGGTAATGATGCTTCGTTCCTGAGCTTTTCCCAGGCTTTTTTTAATGGCTTCCATCCCGGAGCGGGTGAACTCCTCCTTCATGTCCCTCATGAAGACACGGTAGCCCTGGAGGGCGCAGATCTGGGCAATCCCGTTGCCCATCAGCCCGGCGCCGAAAACGCTGACCGTTTTAATGTCCTCGAACTTCATGGTACGCCTCCTTATCTCGGTAATGGGCGCGGTCGGACGGTGCGGAGAAAAGCCTTTAAATGGGGAACGGTGTCAGAACTCGTGAAATGCAGCATCCGTCAAGCTCCGTAGCATTCTAGCGGGGTTACGCGCCGATTGTCAAACGGGGACATGAGTAACTTGGGGGTTGCCACGGACTTTATTTACCTGCCCACCCTGTTGTCGTCCGCGGCTCTCCCGGCTAAATTGTTATAACGGGTCATCAGATTTGCCGGGCGCCTCCGGCACATGCGAGGACAGAATTGCAGCAAAATAAAGTGGCGCAGCCTCCGGCTGCAGCAGCGCCCCCGCCCCTCCGGGCGGACGGCGTCGTTTACAGTCGGCGGAAAGGTATCTGCCCGGAAACGCTCCCCTTCGGCAGCGCGCCGGTGGCGGACTACACGCCGCTGGTGGGCGAAGCGAAGATGGAGCGATTGTACCGGGCCGCGGAGGCCGTGCAGGGGGTCAGGATATTGGAGCTGAACTCCACGTCCCTGGGCGGCGGGGTGGCGGAGATGTTCCTCTCCAGCGTGCCGTTTCTCAATCGGCTGGGAGTGGACGACGAGTGGCGGATAATCCACGGGTCCGGCCCCTTCTTCGAGGTGACCAAGTGCATTCACAATATGCTCCAGGGGAAAGGCGGCTGTTTTACCGCGGACATGGAGCGGATCTATTTCGAGACGCTCGGGGGGAACGGTCACGGAAACATCCTCGATTCCGAGCCGGACGTGGTCATCGTTCATGACCCGCAGCCCATGGGTCTGGCGGCGGGGCTGCGCTCCCGGCAGACCCGGGACGTGAAGTGGCTCTGGCGCTGCCATATCGATATGGACGAGGAAACCCTGCGCGCTAACGCGGACCTGGAGCGTTTCATGGACTACTGGCTGGAAAGCTACGACGGCGCCATGTTTTCCGCCGCGCAGTATATCATCTGCCGCTGGCCCCTCCCCAAGTTTATCGTGCCGCCGTTTATTGACCCGCTTTCGGAGAAAAACCGGGAGCTCACACCCGCGGAAATACTCTCCGTCCTGGCAGAACACGAGATTGACCCGGCGGTGCCGATAATTTCCCAGATAGGGCGCTTCGACCCCTGGAAGGGCATCACCAGCACCATCGAGGTCTACCAGATGGTCCGGCAGAGCGTGCCCTGTCAGCTGGTGCTGGCGGGGGGTACCGCGGCCGATGACCCGGAGGGAGCGGTCGTCCTGCACGAGGTGCGCCAGAAAGTGAAGAAAGACCCCATGGTGCACATCCTGAATCTGCCGCCGACCGCGGCGCTGACCATCAACGCCATCCAGCGGGCGAGCCGGGTCATCCTCCAGCCCTCCACCCGGGAGGGTTTCGGCCTCACGGTGACCGAGGCGTTGTGGAAACATAAGCCGGTGGTCGCCAGCCCCATCGGGGGCATCTCTCTCCAGCTCCGTGACGGCGAGTATGGCTATTTTTACAGCAACCCCCGTGAAAGCGCCGAAAAGGTGATTTACCTGCTGACCAACCCGCAGGCCGCGGACCTGATGGGGCGGCGGGGCCGGGAATACGTGCGGGAGCACTTCCTGATGCCGGACCGGCTGGCCGACCACCTGAAGGCGGTACGGATGCTGCGGGAAGCGACGCTGGACCGGGACAGCATCGTCAGTTTCCATTCATGGCACAAGCTGGACAAGCGGAGATAAGCGCCGCGGTCAACATTGACAAGCCGGGTGTCTCCTTTTACAATTGGGATAAATTGGTGGTGGTGCGATTATGCCAAAGCGTCGAATCGGTATTCTGACCAGCGGCGGTGACTGCGCCGGACTGAATCCCGCAATCAAGTGGGTGGTGAAGACGGCGCTGGACGAGCGCCTGGAGGAGGAACGGAACGTCCACTTCGAGGTGCTGGGCATCCGGGACGGTTTCCGGGGGCTGGTGCTGGTGGACCCGGACCAGGCGGACATCGAGGGCCACATCGTCCCGCTGGACGAGGACAAGGTACGCACCTGGGACCGCTACGGCGGGACCTTCCTGGGCACCTCCCGCCTGAGCCCATACGACCCCAAGAAGGATACCTCCGCGCAGGTTATCAGTAATATCAAGAAACTGGGACTGGACGCGCTGGTGGTGCTGGGTGGGGACGGCAGCCTGGCGATTGCCACCCGCCTCGCGAAAGACGGGGTCAACGTCATCGGCATCCCTAAGACAATCGATAAAGATTTGCCGGTGACCGAATACACGTTGGGCTTCGACACGGCACTGAATGTGGTCACCGAGGAGGTGGACCGCCTGCGCACGACGGCGGGCTCCCACAAGCGTATCTTCGTGGTAGAGACCATGGGGCGGTCCGCAGGATGGCTGGCTCTGGAAGGCGGCGAGGCATGTGCCGCGTTTATCATTCTCATCCCGGAGCATGATTTTTCCATGGACAGGATAAACGAGGTTGTGGCGGAGGGGCGGCGTTCCGGCGCGCGGTACGAGATAGTGCTGGCGGCGGAGGGTGCCAAGCCGCAGGGGGGCACCGAGTTCGTCAAGAGGGCAGGGCAGGACAGCTTCGGGCATAAGGCGCTGGGCGGGGTGGCCGAATTCGTCTCGGAGCAGATTCACAAGGGCACCGGGCTGGAATCGCGCAGCGTGGTGCTGAGCCATTTGCAGCGCGGCGGGGCGCCGTCAGCTTATGACCGCCGGATGGGGCGGCATTTCGGCATCGCCGCCGTAGACCTGATCGTGAATGAGAATTTCGGGAAGCTGGTCTGCCTGAAAAGCGGCCGGATTACCGCCTGCCCGCTGTCCTCTCTCGAGGGCAAGTTGAGCCGGGTGAACGTGGAAACCCAGTATGATACCGGGCGTTATAACGGGCGGCGTACTATACTTCCCCAGGAGTGCCAGTAAACGCATATCCCCGGCGGACGGGGCATGGCCGCTAGCGGTCCGCCCGGGCTGAGCCCGTGGCAACGGGCGCGAGTAAAACATCAGGGGGTCCGTCATGCTGGATAAAATCAGGAAACTGCTTGGCAAAGAAGCCGACAACCTTCTCCAACATCACTGCGTTTTTCCTAAAGAGCAGCTCCACCTGCCCGGTCCGGACTTCGTCGACCGGATATTTATCCCTTCCGACCGCGGTCTCGCCGTGCTGCGTTCCCTGCAAACGCTCTTTGACCAGGGGCGGCTGGCGAAAACGGGCTACCTCTCGATACTGCCGGTGGACCAGGGCATCGAGCACAGCGCCGGGGCTTCCTTCGCGCCGAATCCCATTTACTTCGACCCGGAGAACATTGTCAAGCTGGCCATCGAGGGCGGCTGCAACGCCGTGGCTTCCACGCTGGGGGTGCTTGGCATCGTCTCGCGGAAATACGCCCACCGCATTCCCTTTATCGTCAAGGTGAACCATAATGAGCTGCTCACTTACCCGAACACCCATGACCAGATACTCTTTGCCAGTGTTGAACAGGCGGCTGACCTGGGGGCAGTTGGGGTGGGGGCGACCATCTATTACGGCTCCGCGGAGAGTAACCGGCAGATTCAGGAAATCTCGGAGGCTTTCCAGTACGCCCACGAGATGGGCATGGTAACGGTGCTCTGGGCGTACCTGCGGAACAATGCCTTTCAGACCAAGGAAAAGGACTACCACACCGCCGCCGACCTGACCGGGCAGGCGAACCACCTGGCGGTGACCATCGAGGCGGACATCGTCAAGCAGAAACTCCCGGACTGCAACGGCGGCTTCACCGCCCTCAAGTTCGGGAAGACCAGCGACCTGGTTTACACCAGGCTCAGCACGGACCATCCCATCGACCTGACGCGTTACCAGGTGCTCAACTGCTACGCGGGACGCATCGGCCTGATTAATTCCGGCGGGGCATCCACCGGCGAGGGCGACCTGGCGGAGGCGGTGCGCACGGCGGTCATCAACAAGCGGGCGGGGGGTATGGGGCTGATTTCCGGGCGGAAGGCTTTCCAGAGGTCAATGAAGCAGGGCGTAGAACTGCTGAACGCGGTTCAGGACGTCTATCTCTGCCAGGAAGTGAATGTAGCCTGACAGGTCCAGGCCAACAGGCAGAACAACTTAGACATCGGTTGTTTCAGGATTCCAGTGGTGATATGCGCGTTTAAAGATTTCGGCCGCGCCGGACGGGCACGGCCTTAAAGCGGCGGGGGTGGCCTGAGCCACCCGCGGTTGCCGATTTCCTAATAGCGGCGCTGTCTGCCGCCGCCGCCGCCGCCACCACCACCGAAGCCGCCGCCGCCGCGCCTGCCGCCACCGCCGCCACCGCCACCACCACCACCGAACCCGCCTCCACCGCGGTCTTCGCGGGCACGGGCGGCGTTCACGGTGAGCGTCCGGTCCCTGAGGGTCTTTCCGTTCAGGCCGGCGATGGCCGCCTGGCCCTCAGATACGGTGGGCATCTCGACGAAGGCAAATCCCCGGGGCCTTCCGCTATAGCGGTCCGTGGGGACTGCCACGGATTCTACGGCACCAAAAGCGGCGAATTCTTCCCGTAATTCCTCTTCGGTCGTTTCGTAGGACAGGTTCCCTACATAAATCCTCATGACTGCCTCCTCATTAATGCGAATCTTGTTTCCGGGGTATCAGTCCTGACGACGCCTTCTGCGGGCGCTGTTCTTGGACTTGATGCGGGCAGCTTCCCGCTTGGAAACAAACCTGCGGTGGGATTTTGCCTCGCGCAGGACGCCGCTCATCTGCACCATTCTCTGGAAGCGGTGCAGCAGTGATTCCTGTGATTCGCCTTCACGTATGGATACTTCTAATGACAAAACTAACCCCTTTCAGGGTCACGTCCGGGTCGGTTTCCCTGACCCGGACGTGCACTATTAGACTTGGTTTATCTCGCCGGCCTTACCTTGCGGTAGCAATCGCTGCAATAGACCGGTTTGTCGCCGCGCGGTTCGAAGGGGACCTGCGTGTCTTTGCCGCATTCCGCACAAACCGCGGGGAACATCTGGCGGCTGCTGCCGTAGCCGCCGCCGCTTCCGTAGCGCTCGGACTTGCGTGTCTGGCGGCATGGCGGGCAGCGTTTGGGCTCATTGGTGTAACCCTTGGACTGGAAGAACTCCTGCTCTTCCGCGGAAAAGGTAAACGTCGCCCCACAATCAGCGCACTGGATAGACTTGTCCTCGAATGCCATCGGATGACCTCCTCTCTCTGTTATTCTAGTTAGAGCCCGGTCATCCAATACTTGAGGCGGTTCTGTGCCAACAGGATTCCTGGAAGCTTGTAATAACCTTAACTGTAACTATCACAAATCATTATACACCCGAAAACGTCATTTTTCAAGCCCCCCGCGTCGCGATTCTCTCAAACCACACCTTTACCCCCTGGAATAAAGAAAAGAGGGGCGCAAGCCCCTCTGGGATGCTCCTTCGGAGTGTGACGGCTAAAGCTTGACCTGCTTGACGCTGTAAACATCCGGCAGGGACAGGATTTTCTGCTGCTGCTCTTCGGGCAGTGGCTCGTCCAGTGCCAGCACCAGCATCGCCTGCCCGCGCGGCTTCAATCGGCCCAGGTGCATGGCGCTGATGTTGATATCGGCATCGCCCGTAATCTGTCCCACCTTGCCGATGAGCCCCGGCTGGTCCACGTGTTCCGAGAAGAGGAAATAGCCCCCGGAGGGCACAAGGTCCAGCCAGTAGTCATTCACCCGGACGATGTGGGTCTCGCCGTGCATCACCGTCCCGGCGGTCGTCGTTTTCCCTTTGGTGGTGGTCACCGTGACCGTCAGCAGGCTGTTGTAGTTCTCGCAGCAGCCTTCCCGCTCTTCCACCACCGCCAGGCCGCGGCGGGCGGCAATCAGGCTGGCGTTGACCAGGTTCACCCTTTCCTCACTGGTCCCCTCCAGCAGCCCGCCCAGCACGGTCAGCTTCAGGGCGTTGGTGTCATAGTTACCGATTTCGCCCTCGTAGCGGATGCGGATGGTTTCCGCCTGACCCTCCGCCAGCCGGTAGATGAGCTTACCCAGGGCGGCCGCCACCCCGATAAACGGGCTCAGCGCTGTCATGGTCTCCGGGGCAATGAAGGGGGCATTGAGGGCATAGCGCGCCGGCTTACCCTGGAAGATGCTCGCCACCTGCTCGGCGACGTCTATTGCCGCCATGACCTGGGCTTCGGCGGTCGAGGCGCCGAGGTGGGGGGTGACGATAACGTTTTCGAAGGCGAAAAGGGGGCTTTCCGTGCAGGGCTCTTTCTCAAAAACGTCCACCGCGACGCCCGCCACCCTCTTTTCCTGGAGGGCGGCGACCAGCGCCTTCTCGTTAATCAGGCCGCCGCGGGCGCAGTTGATAATGCGCACCGTGGGCTTTACCAGCGCGAGTTGTTTCTCCCCGAGCAGCCCCCGTGTCTTGTCATTCAGGGGGATGTGCAGGGTAATGAAGTCCGACTGCTTGAGCAGGTCTTCCAGGGAGACCAGTTTCACGTGGAACTTATCGGCGTAGTCCACGGAGACCAGGGGGTCAAAGCCGAGGACGTTCATCTCCAGTCCCTGGGCGCGCCGGGCCACCGCCGAACCGACGTTACCCAGTCCGATAATCCCCATCGTCTTGCCCCGCAGCTCCGCCCCCATGAAATCGTTGCGGCGCCACTGGCAGGCCTTGAGGGAGGCGTTCGCCTGGGGGATATGGCGGGCCAGCGCCATCATCAGGGCGACGGAGTGCTCCGCCGCGGAAACGGTGTTTCCCGTGGGGGCGTTGACCACGGCAATGCCGTGCTGCGTGGCTGTCTCCAGGTCCACGTTGTCGATACCCACTCCCGCCCGGGCAATCACCATCAGCTTTTTCCCCGCCCGGATAACGTCGGCGGTGACCTTGGTCTGGCTGCGCACCATCAGCGCTTCATAGTCGCCGATTATCTGGATAATCTCCTCGGGTTTCAGCCCGGTCTTGATGTCCACCTGGGCGTGTTCCCGCAATAGTGCCAGTCCTTCTTCGGATATGGCGTCCGTTACCAGTACCTTCATCGTACACCTGCTTTCCACGGTATTTACCGTGAATTTATCCCTGGAATCCCGCCTTGGGTAAAGCCTCCTTCAGGGCGGCCATCACCTCAGCGATTTCCTGCTCGGTAACCAGGCCGAGATGCCCGATACGGAAAATCTTGCCTTCCAGCTTGCCCTGACCGCCGGCGAGGACAATCTGGTATTCCTCGCGCATCACCTTGGTGAGCTTCTTGGATTCCAGCCCCGCCACTTCGGCCACCGCGGTCACCGTGTTTGAGGCATAGGCTTCATCCGCCAGCAGCGGCAGCCCCAGCGCCTTGACGCCTTCCCGCGCCACCTTGCCGATGCGCTTGTGGCGGGCGACGATGTTCTCCAGGCCTTCCTTGAACATCATATCCAGGGCGACCTCGAGGCCGTAAAGCACGGAGACGGCGGGGGTCCAGGGGGTCTGTCCCTTTTCCAGGTACTTCTTCGCCTTGCCGAAGTCCCAGTAAAAGCGCGGCATCTTCGCGTTTTCGAAAGCCTGCCACGCCCGGGGGCTGACGCTGACGAAAGCCAGGCCGGGCGGGACCATCCAGCCCTTCTGGGAGCCGCTGATGGCAACGTCCACCTGCCACTCGTCCACCGGCAGCTCAATGGAACCGAGGCTGCTGATGGCGTCCACCAGCAGCAGCTTGCCGGACTCCTTGACCGCGGCGCTGAGGGCTTTCAGGTCATTGGTGACGCCGGTGGAGGTCTCGTTATGGGTTATCAGGACGGCTTTTATCTGCGGGTCCGCCTTTAGCGCCTGGCGGATATCATCAGGTTTCGCGGCCTTGCCCATCTCGTATTTCAGGGGCACCACCTGGGCGCCGAAGGTCTGCGCAATCTGCGCCCAACGGTCACCGAAGACGCCGATGGACACGGAGAGGACCTTGTCGCCGGGGGAGAGCACGTTGACCACCCCCGCTTCAAGGCCACCCGTACCCGAGCCGGTCAGGACGAAGAGGTCGTTTTTGGTCTTGAAGACCTGCTTCAGCTGGTCCGTGACCTTGTTAATCAGGGCGATGAACTCGGGACCGCGGTGGTTTACCATCTGTTTACCCACCGCCTTGAGGACCTCCTCAGGACAGGGGGTGGGGCCGGGGATGCGCAACTGTGCCATGCTCGACTCCTTAACTTTATTTTGCTAAAGCAGCACCGCTCCCGGTGCTACATGGATTTCAGAAAACGCCTCTTCCCCACCCTGATGACGATACCCGGGGGGACGGGCAGGTTGGCATCGGTGACCTTCTGTTCCTCAATACTGACAGCCCCCTGCTGTATCATGCGGAAAGCCTCGCTGCGGCTGGAGACCAGGCCCGTTTTGACCAGCACCTGGCTGATGGGCAGGTTCCGGCATTCGAACTCCCGGATATCCTCCGGGAGCTCTTTATTCTGCACCACCTTCGCGAAATGGGCCTCCGCCTGTGTCGCCTCTCCGGCGCTGTAAAGCTGCCCGACGATTTCCCGCGCCAGGCGCTTTTTCAGGGCCATCGGGTTGACCTTGCCACCGTCGAGCTGCGTTTTGAATTCATCCAGTTCCGCCTCGGAGACATCGGTCACCAGCTCGAAGTACTGGATAATCAGGTCGTCCGGCACGGACATGACCTTGCCGTAAATCTGCTCCGGCGGCTCCGCCACGCCGATGTAGTTCCCCAGGCTCTTGCTCATCTTATGGGTGCCGTCCGTGCCCACCAGCAGGGGAGTCATGAAGCACTGCTGCGGGCGCTGCCCGGACATCTGCTGGAGCTCGCGTCCCATGAGGAGATTGAATTTCTGGTCGGTCCCGCCGAACTCGACGTCCGACTGCACCATGATGGAATCGTAAGCCTGGAGGAGGGGGTAAAGCAGCTCGGTAATGGCGATGGGGCGGTTGTCAGCGTAGCGGGCACTGAAGTCGTCCCGTGCCAGGAGCTGCGCCACGGTGAACTTGCTGGTCAGGCGGATGACATCCGCGAGGCTGAAATTGCCGAACCACTCGCTCTGCCACTTGACCTCCGTGCGGCTCTTGTCCACCACCTTGAAAAACTGCTGCATGTAGGTCTCGGCGTTCTTTTTCACCTGCTCCGCGGTGAGCATCGGGCGGGTGACGGACGCCCCGCTGGGGTCGCCGATCTGCGCCGTCCAGTCGCCGACGATGAGGATGACCTGGTGCCCGAGCTCCTGTAGCTGGCGGAGCTTCCGCAGCGCCACTATGTGCCCGAGGTGGATATCCGGGAAACTGGGGTCGAAGCCTTCTTTCAGCCGCAGCTTTTTACCCGAGCGCAGCAGTTCCCGCATCTCCGCGGCAACGATAATTTCCGCCACGCCGCGGCGCAGCAGGTATTCCATGTCCTGACTGTTTTCTGTCTTACTCATGGCCGGTTATCCCGTGCGGCAGCCCAGCGCCGCTCTCCCCATGACGATATCATCCGTAATCTGCTGTTTCAGTTCTTCGGCGGTGTCGAACTTCTTTTCCCCGCGCAGGTATTTCACCAGGTCCACCTTCAGCTCGCTGCCGTAGAGGTCGCCGTGAAAGTCCAGCAGGTGGACCTCCGCCGTCCGGACCCTGCCGTTGAAGGTGGGGTTCTTGCCGATGTTGGCCATCGCCGGATAACGCTTGTCGTTGACGTAAGCCCAGCCGGCATAAACGCCGTCCGTCGGGAGCGCCTGCTCGTGGTTCAACTTCAGGTTCGCCGTGGGAAAGCCCAGTTGCTGGCCACGGTGGGTCCCGCTGACCACCGTGCCGTGCAGGTTGAAGGGGCGCCCCATCAGTCTTTCCGCTTTCTCCACGTCCCCGATGATAATTGCCTCCCGGATGGCCGTGCTGCTCACGATGTCGGCGCCGGCCGTCAACGGCGCTACCGCGCTGACGCTGAAGCCCATCTCCTCGCCCAGCCGCCGCAGCGCCGTCACGTCCCCCTCCCGGTCTTTCCCCAGGGCAAAATCCGGACCGAGGACGAGGCCGCGCATTTTCAGGTGTTTTTGCAGCCGGGTGAGGAACTCCCGGGCGCTCAGCCGGGTAAGCTCGGCGTTGAAAGAGAGGGGCACAATCAGGTCCACGCCGGCTTCCTCGAGGAGCGCCGTTCTCTCCGTCAGGTCGGTCAGGAAGGGCAGTCTGGTGCCGGGACTGAAGAAGTCCTGGGGGTGCTGGCGGAAGGTGACCACCCCGGCGAGGCAGCGCTCACTCCTGGCCTGCTTGATGAGCCGGGCAATCAGGTGCTTGTGCCCGAGGTGAACGCCGTCAAAAACGCCGATGGTGAGCAGGGTTTCCTGCCGAGGTGAAAACCGGGCGAGCTCCTCCTCAAGCAGCACGCTTGTCTCCTGAACCAGTTTATGACAAATCCCCGAGATAAAAAACGGGGGGAAAACGAGTCAATCCAACCCTATCATGTGTCGGTGAAGCATCCCAATCTTACCATATGCGTTTCCGGGCGTCAATCGGAGAGGGGGACGGTTTCGTCGGTATCCAGTGGCCTGGGGAGAGCCTGAGAAACAGCCAAAACCGGACATGCCGGGATGGCGAATCCTTGCATTCTGCAGGCTGCCGGGCTATCATCAAAGGTAAGGGTGAAAATCCGCTGAACCGCAGCGGGAGGAGAACATTTATGATTCAGCGTGTCCACGAACACATCATTACGGAACTGCAGCAGAATGCCCGCACGGATACGGTCTTCATCGTCGCGGCAATCCTGCTGAACCTGCTGGCACTGGGCGTCAACTCCGCGGTGGCCCAGGGGAACAGTAAAGACGTTACCCAGTGGGTGGTGTTCTTCACCTTCCTTTCCCTCGTCATCGTGGTCAGCTTCGTCGTCGAGGTCGGCCTGCTGAAGGGGAAACAGACCCGGATAAAGCTCATCAACGGGCTGCTGAAGATGTACGAGGACCAGGGCGTTGCCGGCTACTACGACCCCTCGCTGCTGAGCAACTATGCCATGCGCTACAACCTTTTCCTCTTCGTGGTGGTGTTCACCGGGCTCATTGCGCTGGTCGTCCCCCTGATACTGATTATCTGACGCCGTTTCCGCGGCGCGAAAAGGTAGCGCGATGCTGGACCGTAATCTGAGAGACCGCTATTCCCGGCAGACCATCTTCCCGGGCATCGGCGAGGTGGGGCAGGCGAAGCTGCTGCGGAGCCGCGCCGTGGTTATCGGCTGCGGGGCGCTGGGTGGAAACATCGCCGGGGCCCTGGTGCGTGCCGGCGTCGGCAACGTCAGCATCGTCGACCGTGACTTTATCGAATACCATAACCTCGCGCGGCAGGTGCTCTTCGACGAGGAGGACATCCGCGAGGGCCTGCCCAAAGCCGTCGCGGCGGCGCGCCATCTTGCCCGGGTGAACAGCACGGTTAAAGTTGAAGGCATCGTCGCCGACGTCAATTTCAGCAATGTGGAGAAGCTCTGCGCCGGGGCGGACGTCATCCTGGACGGGCTGGACAACGTGGAGACCCGCTTCCTGCTGAACGACGTGGCGCTGAAGCATAAAATACCGTGGGTCTACGGCGGCGCCATCGGGGCCAGCGGGATGACGATGACCGTTGTCCCCGGCAGGCCGCCCTGCTTCCGCTGCCTGCACCCGATTACCGCTGCCCCGGAGAATGCCCCCACCTGTGAGACCGCCGGGGTCGTGGGCACCGCGCCCGCGGTCATCGGCGCGCTGCAGGCCACCGAGGCGCTCAAGATACTCGTCGGCGCCGCGGAGTTAAACCGCAGCATCATCGTCCTTGACGTCTGGCGGGACACCTTCGAGCGGATACGGGTCGCGCCCCGGGAGGACTGCCCCACCTGCGGCGGCAGATACGAGTTCCTGGAGAAGCGGTTTACCACCCGCGTCACGCCGCTGTGCGGGCAGAGCCGGGCGGTCCAGGTGGTCGACACCACGGTGGGCAGGGTGGACCTGGCGGGGCTGGCGGCGGGTCTCCGGGAAGCGCGCAACACGCAGTCCACCGATTACCAGCTGCGTTTCGAGGTTGACGAGGTGGAAATCACCGTCTTCCCGGACGGCCGGGCCATCATCCGCAACACCCTCGATGCCGACCGGGCGCAGGATCTCTACCGCCAATACGTGCGGTCGCGGGTATAGTAAAGCCCCCGCGGCGTCAGGGCATATCCGGCACCACGAAAGCCAGGTTCAGTTCCCGGAGGGTCTCCGGCGTAGGGACGCCGTCCTCTGTCCAGCCCCGGAGCTGGTAATACCGGTCCAGGAACTCGTCCTGGTGGCTCACGGTCTGTCCTTCGCCGGGCGCTCCCCGTGTCATCAGCGGCTCTTCCCGCAGCCGGGCGGGCAGGCTGTCATCCTTGCGGCCGAAGCCTTCCCGCACGTTGAATGCTCTTTCCAGTGTGACGATGCGTTTGCCCACCTGGCGCATGTATTCGATATCGTCAAAGGCGGCGACGCCGGTGGCCGCCGCCAGCAGGGTATGGAAGATTTCATCGTACCACGGCCAGCCCGCCGCGAAGGCGCAGACGGTGCCCGTTTCCGAAGTGGCGATGCGGTCCTGGTTGTACACCACGATTTCGGCGTTCTCCTCTTCGGCAAAGCGGTCCACGGGCCTGGGGATAGGCACTCCGAAGATTTCCTGCCGCGCATAGCCATAGGTGTGGTTCGCACCGATGGCGGAGGTAGCGTAGCTGTAACCCTGGGACTTGGCGCCCCGGGGTTCGTAAGCGGGCAGCTCCAGCCCCTTGACGTGGATGGCATAGTGCTCCGCACCCTTGCCGATGGTGGCGGCGGCGCGCCGGGTGCCCTCCGCCAGGAGGTCGCCGATGCCCTCGCGGTTACCTATCTTTTTGACCAGTTCCACCATCGCCCGGTCGTTGCCGTAGGTAAGCTCCAGACCGTCCACGTCCTTTTTGGTTAAAATCCCTTTCTCGTAAAGCTCGAAAGCGAAGCCGATACTGCTGCCGGTGCTGATGGTATCCATGCCGAAGTCGTCGCACAGCTCGTCCGCGGCGATGGTCGCCTCGATGGAATGGCAGTCCGTCGGGGCGGTAAACGCCCAGATGGTCTCGTATTCCGGGCCTTCGCTGTAGGCCCCGTCATAAGGCCCTCCCTTCACGTGGTGAGCCTTGCCGCAGCGGGCGGCGCAGCTGTAACAGCCGAACTCGCCGGTGCGCAGTTTGCGGTAGTCTTCCCCCTGCAGCTTCTCCCAGCCGGTCAATCTGCCGTAGCGGAAGTTCTTCACCGGGAAGATACCGGCCTCGTTGGTCACCACCTGGGTCCCCGTCGTGCCCATGTCTTTATGGCGGAGGAAGCCCTTGCTCTGCATCATGGAATCAATCTGCGCCTTCGCCAGCTCCCGCACGCGCTCCGGGTCATGCAGGTGGTCCAGGTTACGCTGGGTGGTAATGGCGATGGCTTTCAGGTTCTTGGCGCCGAAGACCGCGCCGGTACCGCAGCGCCCCGCCGTGCGCCGGCCGCTGACCACGGAGGCATAGCGCACCAGTTTTTCCCCCGCCGGGCCGATGCAGGCGAAGCGGGTGTCCTTCCCGTGGCGCTTGAGGAGGATGTCCTGGGTAACCTTAGTGTCCTTTCCCCAGAGCTCCCCGGCGTCCTTGATTTCACAGTTCTCCGGGGTGATGTGCAGGTAGACCGGCCTTTCCGCCTTGCCCTCCAGGAGGAGAAAGTCGTAGCCGGCAAACTTCAGCCACGCCCCGAAGTCCGCCCCGCAGACGGAACGCGCCACCGCGCCCGTGAGGGGACTCCTGGTGTAAACCATCCAGCGGGACACCGCCTGGGCGGAGGTCCCGGCCAGCACTCCGGCGACGATGATAAGCTTGTTGTCGGCACTCAGCGGCTCCGCTCCCGGGGCAAGTTCCCGGTAGAGTTGGCGGATGCCGTAGCCCCGCCCCCCGACGAAGTCCAGCCTGGCCTGCTCATCGACTGCCTCCCGGCTCGTTTTCCCCGTGGAGAGGTTAATCCGCAGGAATCTTCCGGCACTGGTGACCATGTTTTCCTCCTTTGATATCGATGGGCTATCCGCCCGCGATGATGTTCAATAGCTGCAGCTCGTCGCCTTCCGCCACGGGCTTTTTCAGCTCGCCGGGGAAGGCGCTCGCGCCGTTGATATAAACCTCGATATAGGTGTGGAGGTTGCCGCTCCCGGCAAAGAGCTTTTCTTTGAGAGGGGGATACCGCCGGGTGAGTTCGTCCAGGCATTCGGCCACGGTGCTGCCGCAAACCGCGACCGCAGAGGCCCCGTCCGTGAGTTCAACCCAGAGCTGCGGTATCCTGATGCTTGTGCCCACTCGTTTTCCTCCGGCAATCAGGCGCTGAGTATCGCATCGAGGAGGACGGCTTTCCCCCGTCCCACCTGCTGCCATGCCCTTTCCACCGCCGGCCTGATGTCCTCCGGCTTTTCCACCTTCTCCCCGTGGGCCTCGAAAGCCGGCGCCAGGGCGGCGTAGTCCGGAGTAGGAACGATATCCACGCCGTAGTACTTGCCCTGATTGACCGAGCACCCCTCCGGGAAATAGGAATGGATACCGTGGCGCATCGCCTGGTAGCAGCGGTTATCGGCGATTACGGTGAAGAGGGGCAGGTGGTATTCCTGGCAGACGCCCAGCCCGGCGAGGGCGGGGCTGTAGTTGAAAGAGCCGTCGCCGACGAAGAACACGACCGGTGTCTCCGGCAGGGCGAGTTTCGCCCCGCAGGCCATGCCAAATCCCGTGCCCAGTCCGCCGCTATGCACCCGGCGGTAGTGTCCCGGGCTCGCCAGGTTCTGCTGCACCAGCTGGCTGTGGGTGACGCTCTCTTCGAGGAAAAGGGTGTCCGCGGGCATGAGCCCCTGGAGCGCCCGGAAGAACCAGCGGGGAGAGAGCGGGCTCTCTTTCTGTCCGGCAAGGGCCTCCTGCTCCCATCGCGCCAGGAGCTCGTCATGCTTCCGCTGCCAGCGTTCCCGCCGCGCGGCAATCCCGCCGCCGGCGGCTTTTTCTCCGGGAAGCTGCTCGCGCACGGCATCGGTCAGCGCTTCCAGTCCCTGTTCCAGCGGCGACTGGAGAGCGATGTCGACGTGGTAGTTCCAGTAGGGGAGCTGCTCGTGCCGGGTATCTTCATCGAGGAGGATGACCCTGGCGCCGTTCTGCGGAAAAGCGGTAGGCGGGTACCAGGGGGTGACACTCCCCGCCACCAGCACCGTGTCCGCCTCAGCCAGGGCTTCCGCGGAGTTATAGCCCAGGAAAAGGGGGTGCTCTCTCGGGAAGCTACAGGCGGAGGGATAGATGCTCTGGAAAACCGGGATGCTCAGCGTTTCCGCCAGTTCGGTCAGCTTGTCGACCGCCCTGGGGTTCGCCCCGGCGTACTCGGTGATAATCACGGGCTCTTGGCTGGCCACCAGCAGCCGGGCGGCTTCCGCCAGGTCCCGGGGCTCCGTCCCCGTACAGGAGGCGTCCTGTCCCGTTACCGGTCCCGCCCCCGCGGGGAGTGGGGACATGGGTTTCACCAGCAGGTCCCGTGCTACGCCCAGGAAGACGGGTCCCCGCGGTGCGGACAGGGCAATCTCGTAGCCCCGGTGGAAGGAGTCCAGCATGGTCATCCGGCTGCGGACGGTGTTGCTCCATTTAACATAACGCCGGACGAGTTCCGCGGGGCCTCCGAAGTCCGACAGCTGGCTTACCCAGTGAGGTCCGGGTCCCTTTATTTCTCCCGCGTCATCGCCGTGGGCCGCGTCCTCGGCGCTGAAAATCATCAGGGGTATGTGGGTGTTATAAGCCATGCGGATGGGCATGGCGGCGTTCAACGCCCCCAGTCCGGTATGCAGCAGCACGGCGGGCACTTTGCCGGTAACCATAGCATAGCCCATCGCCATCGTCACCGCCAGGCTCTCATGCCGGCAGTTGATATACTTTACCGTGGTCCTGCCTTCCTGGCGGCAGCGGGCGAGCCCTTCCCAGACGGCCACCCACTCCGAGCCCGGCGAGCAGAAGACGTATTCGATGCCGTAGCGCTCGAACAGGGCCAGCAGGATATCGCCTCCGCAATGATTCACGCGACGCTCCTTCCCGAATTCATCACTCTTTTCTTATATCACCGGCGCGATTACGGTCCCGGGGGCAGGGGTTGTACCGCCAGGTTGAATCTCATGGGGCTTGTTCAGGATAAATAAACGATATAACTATACCGGGCTTCCTGTCAAACGGCCTGAGGGGCTCCCCGGAAAGGGGTAATTATCACGTCAACCCCTTTGCTTTCCCCCTTTGAAAATGTTAGAATGGGCACTGTCGGCGGAACAGGTCAAGGAGTACGCAGAAATGTCGGGGCATTCCAAGTGGCATTCAATCAAACACCAGAAAGGTGTAGCGGACGCCCGCCGGGGACAACTCTTTACCAAGCTCACCCGCGAAATTATCATCGCCACCCGTGAGGCGGGGCCCAGCGCCGACGCTAATTTCCGCCTGCGCCTTGCCGTTCAGAAGGCGCGCGATAACAACATGCCCATGGACAATATCGACCGCGCCATCAAGAAGGGCAGCGGCGAACTGGAAGGCGCTGGGCTGTCCGAGGTCACCCTCGAGGGCTACGGGCCCAGCGGCACGGCAATCCTCATCGTGGGACTGAGCGACAACCGCAACCGCACCATCCAGGACGTGAGGAGCGCCTTCACCCGCCACGGCGGCAACCTGGGAGAGAACGGCTGCGTTGCCTGGCTTTTCGAGTCCAAGGGCGTCATCGCCATTGATCCCGGAGACAGTGATACGGACGACCTGGCGCTGGCCGCGATTGACGCCGGGGCGGAGGATGTGAAGGTGGATACCGGCTACCTGGAGGTCTATACCAGCCCCGACTCCATGGAGAACATTCGGAAAGCACTCGAAGAGAAGAACACGACCATCACCTCCTCGGAGCTGCAGATGGTCCCCAAATCGCTGGTAGCGCTGGACGATAAAGCCGCCGAGCAGGCCCTGAAGCTGCTGGACCGGCTGGAGGAAATCGACGGCGTGCAGAATGTTTACAGCAACGCTGACTTCCCGGATGCGGTGCTGGAAGCCTACCAGACCGAGCATGCGTAAGCCGCCGCTACCTGCGGAATATTGTCCCCGGTAAGAAGAGACAGGAATGAAGGTCTTGGGTATTGACCCGGGCACCCTGGTGATGGGATACGGCGTGGTCGAGTCCCGCGGGGATGACCTCGTGATGATTGACTGCGGGGCCCTGCGCAGCCCGGGAAACGCCTCCGGCGCGGAGCGCCTCAGCTATCTCTACCGGGAGCTTACCGCTATCATTTCACGCCACCGTCCGGACGTCGTCGCCGTGGAGCAGCCTTTCGTCGCCAAGAACGTCCGCTCCGCGCTGGCAATCGGCCGGGCCCAGGCAATCGCCCTCCTGGCAGCGGCAAATCAGAAAATCCCCTCCTACGAATACCCGCCCACGCGCATCAAGCAGCAGGTCACCAGCTACGGCGCCGGTAGCAAGGAGCAGGTCCAGGAGATGGTCCGCCTCCAGCTTAACCTGGCGGAGATACCCCAGCCCCATGACGCCGCGGACGCCCTGGCGGTAGCCCTCTGCCATTTGCAGGAAACATACGTGAGCCGGCTGCTGGCCCGGGAAGGGGAGCGATGATTTACAGCCTCCAGGGGAAACTGGAGACCATCGGCGCCGGCTGGGCGATAATCAACGTGGGCGGCGTCGGTTTCCTGGTACACATGGGCGCGGCCACACTGGGCTCGCTGGGGGCGCCGCACAGCGAGGTCAAACTTTACACCCACCTGCATCTGCGGGAGGACGGTGTCGCCCTTTACGGCTTCAGCGCGCCGGAAGAGCTTTCCCTTTTCCAGTTGCTCCTCAGCGTCTCCGGACTGGGACCCAGGCTGGCGCTGGCAATGCTCTCCGCCATCAACGTGGGACAGCTTATCCTGGCGATTGCTACCGGCAACGTCGACCTGCTCACGATTGTCCCCGGCATCGGGAAAAAAGTCGCCAGTCGCATCATCCTGGAGCTTAAGGACAAAATCGGCGCCGGCATCGCCGCGCCGGTCCCGGAGATGGTCCGGGAAAACGCGGACGTGCTGGCCGCTCTCACCTCCCTGGGCTACTCCGCCGCGGAAGCCACCAAGGCCGTTGCCTCCCTGCCGGATAATGCCGACCTCGGGCTCGAAGAGAAGGTAAGGCTGGCCCTCCAGTACTTCAGTACCGGATAGGGGGCGCACCCTTGACAATACCCGTAGTGCCCTTTAAAGTTAGGAATATCTTTAGGGACGGCGGACAGGCATGCAGGAAATCGCTCCCGTCATCGCGTTCGTGGGCGTCATGGTCTTCCTCGCCCATCTCTTTACGGCTATCTTCAGCCGCACGCGGGTGCCTGACGTCCTGCTGCTGATACTCATCGGCATCGCTATCGGTCCCGTCCTGGGACTGGCGTCTCCGGAGCAGTTCGGCGCTGTGGGCGGCGTCCTGGCGATGATTACCCTGATAATCATCCTCTTTGAAAGCGGCACCACCCTGGAGCTGCTTACCCTGCGCCGCTCCGTGGCCGGGGCGATGGCACTGGCGACGGTCGGTTTTTTCCTGACGATGTTTGCCACCGCCGGCGTCGCTTACTTTTTCACGGACCTGGAGCTGATACCCTCCTTTATCCTCGGAGCGATTGTCGGCTCCATTTCGGAGGCCATCGTCATCCCTCTTATCCAGCAGCTCAAGATGCGCAAGGACAGCCAGACGATTCTCGGCGTCGAGTCCTCGGTGAATGATGTCCTGAGCATCGTCCTCACCATCGCCCTCGTGGAGGCTTACACGATGGGGGAATTCAATTTGGCGCCCGTCGCCGGGAGCCTGATTGCTTCTTTCCTGGTGGCTATCATCATCGGTATTGTCGGCGCCTTTATCTGGGCGAAGCTGCTGAAACGGATACACGCCATCAAGAACACCCTGTTCACCACCCCGGCTTTCGTCTTTATCATCTTCGGCGTGGTGGAGATACTGGGCTTTAACGGCGCCATCGCCTCCCTGGCCTTCGGCATCACCCTGGGGAACATCGAATCCATCCGCTTTTACGTCTTCCGCAAGCCCCGCAACAGCGAGGCGGGCGGGCTTAACCAGACGGAGCGGATTTTCTTCAGCGAGGTCGCCTTCCTGCTGAAAACGTTCTTCTTCGTGTACCTGGGAATCTCCCTGCAAATCATCACCGGCTGGATGGTGCAGATGGCGCTGATTTTCACCGTGCTGGTCTTCATCCTGCGCATCCCGGCGGTCAAGCTGACCGTCGCCCGTTCCGTGCCGGTGCGGGACGCCTCCCTCATGGCGATTATGGTGCCGAAAGGGCTGGCGGCCGCCGTGCTGGCGGTGGTCCCGCTGCAGCGTGGGGTCGTCGGCGGCGAGTTTATCCGGGACCTGACCTACGGCCTGATTCTGCTGAGCATCGTCGGCTCGTCAATCTTACTGCTGCTCCTGGAAGGCACCCCGCTGCGGGCGGTCTACGCCTGGTTTTTCAACCCCCGCCTCCCGGCCGACCCCTTCGGCTGGGTCTTCAGGATACCGCGTCCCCGGATGCCCCACTTCCCCGATTTTTCGCCCTCTGCCCCGGATGCGGGCGTTTCCGAGAAGCCCAAATCTTTCCCCGCGGAGACACTGCCGCAGTACCGACGGCTTTTCCGGAAGTTCGGCAAGACCCCCACGCCGGGCGAGCTGGCCCGGAAGAAGGGAATCCTCGACGTTAACCGGCCGGGCAAGCGCAAGAAATAGGGCCATTTTATTTCGGCTTGCCGCGCAAAGCTTTGACCTCCGCGGCGGTCAGTTCCCGCACCTCGCCTTCTTTCAGGGCGCCGAGCTGCAGGCTCCCCAGGCGCACCCTTTTCAGCGCTTTCACCGGGTGCCCCAGCGCGCCGAACATGCGCCGCACCTGCCGCTTTTTCCCTTCATGGATGACGATGCTGTAATCGAAGGGGTCCGCCACCACGGGGCGCACCCGCGCCGGGCTCGTTTTGCCGTCCTCCAGGTTCAGTCCCGCCTCCAGTCGCTCAATATCCTGGCGACTCAGCGTGCCGACGGTCTGCACGAGGTATTCCCTGGGCATCTCGTAGCGGGGATGGGTCAGCCGGTAGGTGAGGTCGCCGTCGTTGGTGAGCAGCAGCAGCCCCGTGCTGTCCAGGTCCAGCCGCCCCACCGGGTAGAGGCGCAAGCGACGGTACCGGGCGGGCAGGAGGTCCAGCACGGTGCGCCGCCCCCGCTCGTCTTCTGCCGTGGAAAGCACTCCCGCCGGCTTGTGCATCAGCAGGTAGACCACCTTTTCCCCGCGCAGCGCCACGGGCTTTCCGGAGACGGTGACTTCGTCACGGGCGGCGTCCACCGGGTGGTTGAAGCCGGTAACGGCCTCCCCGTTGACGGTTACCTCGCCCGCCTTGATGAGCGCGGCAACTTTCCGCCGCGAGCCGACGCCCGCCCCGGTAAGCAGTTTTATAATACTTTCGCTGGCCATTCTCCTTATTATAGGTGAAAGCGCCGATTGCAACCAGCGGGGTCGGCGGCTATACTGGAAAAGCAATAAGGAGGTCTCCGATGAAAGCGAGTGAAGGCAGGCTGGGGCGGGTCTTCGTGCTCCGGCTGGAAGACGGCGACGTTATCCCGGACTGCCTGGAGCAGTTCGCGGCGGGGCAGGGCATCAGGGTGGCGCAGGTTGTCCTGGTGGGCGGAGTCGGGAGTGGAGAAATCGTGGCGGGCCCGCGCAGGACGGAGGAGATGCCCCCCGACCCCCTCCTTCTCCCCGTGGACGGCGCGCACGAGGTGGTGGGGGCGGGCATCATCGCCCCGGACAAAGACGGCAAGCCGGTGCTGCACATCCACGCGGCGCTGGGGCGGGCGGGCAAAGCCGCCGCCGGCTGCCTGCGCCCCGGGGTTAAAACGTGGCTGGTGGCGGAGGCGATAGTCACGGAAATCACGGGGGCGAAAGCCGCCCGCCTGCCGGATGAGAGGAGTGGGTTTGATTTGCTGGAGGTGTAGGAGGGAATGGATATATATCCCGGCAAATTAAAGGAAGGCATTAAAATCCATAATTGGTCAGAGATTTCTCCCGATTTTATTGGCGCTGATTTGTTATTAGGTAACGGATTTTCAATTAATTTAGTAGGTCATTTAAAATATGAATCATTGTTCCAAAAGTTTGTTGATAATCTAGAATTTGAAGACCAAGAGATTTTCACTAGCTTTCATAATAATAACTTCGAACTCATCCAAGAAACACTGATTAATGCTCTGGAAGTTAACAAATTATTTAAGATAAAACCTAGTGATGGAATTATACGTGCTATTGATATTTTAAGAAACGGATTAATAAAGTCCATTAAAAGCAACCACCCTTCATATTCAAATATTAATCAAGCTCAATTAACTCGAATAGCTATACAACTTGATGAATTTGGCGATATTTATACATTGAACTACGACCTTTTCTTATATCATATTATTATGTTGGTGAAGGACAGATGTGAGAAGGATAAAACGAAGCAAAAATACAGCGATTATTTCTGGAAAGAATATGAAGCGGATGCCCGATTTAACCAATTCATGGATAGCGATGAATATCCAAATAAACATATCCACTATCTTCATGGTGCGCTTTTTATTTTTGAAGAACCAATACACACAGTAAAAATAATCCGTCGTGGTAATAAAAACGAACTCATAGACCTTATCGATGAAGCAATTGTAGATGGTATTATCCCTCTATTCATTAGCGAGGGTAAACCTGAAAAGAAGTTAGAAGCAATCCGCAGTAATGATTATTTAACCTTTGCGTTGAGAGAATTCCGTGATTCCAATAATAAATTAATAATTTATGGCTCGTCTTTATCAACCCAAGATGCACATATTGTCAATGCGATAAGCCGTAGAAGTAATAAAGAATTGGCTATTGCTATCCATATCGACGAAAAAAATCAAGGACAGATTTCTAAGGATTTAGCACGTTTCAATGAAATTTTTTACAAACATAAGATATCCTTTTTCGATTCAGACACAATTTTCAAATTTTAGCCTTTGGATAATAGATGGTGCTTAATCATGCCGATAACAAACTCTTGCCCCATCTTCTCCCTCCAGTAGCGCTCTCCTTTTTAGAGGTCTCCCCCCACCCCACCCCCGCTCTTAAATTCCGTCATTGCGAGGGGCTTCCGCCCCGCGGCAATCTCCAGATTGCTTCGCTGCGCTCGCAAAGACAAGGAAATGTGGGCTAGTCCCACTTGACAATCCGTCCCACAAAGGATATATTAATAAATGGGGATTGGAACATGACAACCATCATCAAAGATGACAATCTTAAAAAGATAGCGGAAGGCGTGAAGCCGGATGCCAAAAAGAGGGTGGTCCTGCCCAAAACCGTGGTAAAGGAAGGCATCACCTATCATGTCTACTCGAACAGTCTTGGGCAAATCGTTCTGGACCCCCAGGTGACCATTCCGGCTTCCGAGGCGTGGTTATTCCAAAACCCAGAAGCCATTGTATCCGTCCGGCGCGGGCTGGCTGACGCTGCTGACGGCAGGGTTTCCAGGGTTGACCTCGATAGTTTATAGGGTCTGCGGTCTTGTTTCAGATAGAATGGACGGAAGAAGCCGAAAAGACCTGCGCATTACTTAAGGCTTCCCTTTCCCAAAACATCCCCTACAAAGCGGTTAGGAAAACTATTCAATTATTATCACAGAATCCCAGACACAACAGTCTCCAGTCCCACCAGTTCTTCAGTTTAGAGGGCCCCAACGGCGAAAAGGTCTTTGAATCCTATGCCCAGCAAAAGACCCCGGCTGCTTACCGGGTCTTCTGGTATTACGGACCGGCAAAAGAAACAATCACCATCATTGCGATTACCCCGCACCCGTAATTAAGGACGCTTTCTTTTTGTCCCTCCCCACCTCGCTATCCTCCTTTTTATATGTCTCCCCCCACCCCACCCCAAAGTTAACCTCGTTGTCCGCCGCGGGGCGGGCGGTTAAACTGGGGACGTTACACTAAAACTGAGGGGGACTGTTATGTACATGCAGACATGGTTACTCTTCTACATATTGCTGCTGCTGGCGTTGGGCGCGGTCATCGCCTTCAGCCTTACCGTCATCAAGCCGATGCAGACGCGCTGGGCGGTAAGAAGGGGGCGGGAGATTGCCGCCTCCGGGGAGATAGGCAGCCGCTGGCGCTTCGATAATGTTTACCGCATGCTCGCCACGGCGCCCCATGACCGGGAAGCCGCTTACCTCTGGGAATGCCTCCGGGACATCCGGGAACAGGCGGAAAAAAGCTAAAATACCCCCCGACGTCCCGCCGGACTTTGCCCGCGCCCCCGAAATAAGGATATACTGGAAACAGGGGGGCGGACAATGACGTATTTATTCATGGTCATCGGCGGCATCATCGGCGGGGGGCTGGGCTGGCTGCTCGGGAGAGCCCGGAGCCGCGGCGGCGCCCCGGGCTGAGGGGCCACCGGGAACCCCTGGTCAGGGGCTATTTTCGGCGCCTTGTTCGGCGTAGTCCTCGCCGCCATCATCACCGCTCCGCCGCAGTAACATGCCGCAGTTTGAAATCGTGGCCGACTTCCAGATGACCGGCGACCAGCCGCAGGCGGTGGACAAGCTGGTGGCGGGGCTGGAGAGGCGGGAAAAGCACCAGACCCTGCTGGGTGTCACCGGCAGCGGCAAGACCTTCACCATGGCCAACGTCATCGCCCGCGTGCAGCGCCCCGCGCTGGTCATCTGCCACAACAAGACCCTCGCCGCCCAGCTCTCCAGCGAGTTCCGGGACTTCTTCCCCCACAATGCCGTGGAATACTTCGTCAGCTATTACGACTACTACCAGCCGGAGGCTTACCTCCCCCGCACCGACACCTATATCGAGAAAGACATCGACATCAATGACGAAATCGACAAGCTGCGCCACGCCGCCACCCGCGCCCTCTTCGAGCGGCGGGACGTGGTCATCGTCGCTTCGGTTTCCTGCATCTACGGCCTCGGCGAGCCGGAGGAGTACCGCAGCTTCGTCGTCAGCCTGAAAAAGGGGGAGACGTTCAATCGGCAGAAGCTGCTGCGCCGACTCGTGGACATGCAGTACGAGCGGAACGACATGGACTTTACCCGGGGCCGGTTCCGCATCCGCGGGGACACCCTGGAAGTCCAGCCTTCTTATGAAGAAATCGCCTTGCGTATCGAGTTCTTCGGCGATGACATCGAGCGTATCATCAACATCGACCCCCTGACCGGGGAGCTCCTCGGCGAGCTGGAGGAAATCGATATCTATCCCGCCCGCCACTTCGTGACCTCCCACGACAAGCTCATGCGTGCCCTGGAGAGCATCGAGCAGGAGCTGAAAGAGCGCCTCGCCGAGCTAAAGCAGCAGGGCAAGCTGCTGGAAGCGGCGCGCCTCGAAGCGCGCACCAGCTATGACCTGGAAATGCTGCGGGAGGCCGGCTACTGCAACTCCGTGGAGAACTATTCCCGCCACCTCGCCGGGCGCGCCCCCGGCAGCGCCCCCTGGACGCTGGTGGACTACTTCCCGGAGGACTTCCTCCTCTTTATCGACGAGTCGCACATGACCCTGCCGCAGATACGCGGCATGTACCGCGGCGACCGCTCCCGCAAGGAAACGCTGGTGGACTACGGCTTCCGCCTGCCCTCCGCGCTGGACAATCGACCCCTGAACTTCGACGAGTTCCAGGAGCGCATCAATCAGGTCGTTTATACCTCCGCCACCCCCGCGGACTACGAGCTCAGCCACAGCACCCAGGTGGTGGAGCAGCTTATCCGCCCCACCGGCCTCCTCGAGCCCACGATTGAAATCAAGCCGACGAAGGGGCAAGTCGACGACCTGCTGGAGGAAATCCGGAAGCGCGTAGAAAAGGGCACGCGCTGCCTAGTGACCACCCTGACCAAGCGCATGGCGGAGGAGCTTGCCGATTACCTCCTGGAGCTGGGCGTCAAGACCCACTATCTGCACTCGGAAATCGATACGCTGGAAAGAATTGAGATACTGCGGGACCTGCGCCTCGGGGTCTATGACGTCGTGGTCGGCATCAACCTGCTGCGGGAGGGCTTGGATTTGCCGGAGGTGAGCCTGGTGGCGATTCTCGACGCGGACAAGGAGGGCTACCTGCGCTCCCGGCAGGCGCTTATCCAGACGATGGGTCGCGCCGCCCGCCACATCGACGGGCACGTTATCATGTACGCGGACACGGTCACCGGCTCCATGCAGGCGGCGATGGACGAGACAACGCGCCGACGCCGCGTTCAGGAGGACTATAACCGGGAGCACGGTATCACCCCGCAGGGCATCCGCAAGGCCATCCGGGACATTACGGAGCGTGTGAAAGCGGTGGCGGAGACCAGGGCCGACTATACCGCCGCCGTCCCGCCCAGCCGGGAGGAAATCGCCCGGCTCATCAAGGATTTGGAAGCGCAGATGAAAGCCGCCGCGAAAAAGCTGGACTTTGAGAAAGCCGCCCTCCTGCGCGACCGCGTCGTCGAGCTGAGAAAAAGCGAGGTCATGGTGGAGTATGAGGAACGAGTCCGACAACCACGCTGAGACGCACCAGGAGCGCCGGGAGAGAAAGCTCCGCAAGAAGAAGGAGCAAATCCAGAAGCACGGGAAAAACCTGGCGCAGCTGTACTATGACGCGGTGATGAAGAGGCTAAAGCGCAATAGCTGAAGCATGCGCCGCCGCAGGTTCAAGCCGGTTTCTGTTTTTTGTCCGCCGGCTGCTGCACCGCACGGGTGGCTTTTTCATACTTCGCCTTTAGCTCGATAAGGCGGAAAACCGTGCTGGCCTTTCCGGTAATCACAAAACTCTGCATTTTACCCCGCCTCCCCGATTTTAATTTTGTTCCCCCACGTTTTCCCTATCACGAATCAACCTTATCACGCGACCATTAACAACGGCATAAATATCCTAAATTTTACGCAAAGTTATCATGAAGATTTTATAAGCGGGGAGGGCTGGCAGAGATGCCGGGCACGGACTTGCCCTTGCAATTATCCCCGATAATATTCCACAATATCGTTATGGAATTAGTTGAACTCGGCTTTACGGACTGGTTCCGGGAGGGGGCGCCGGAGAACACTCCGCCCGGCGGCAACACCGCCCGCGTGACTGCGGTGGACCGGGGCGGTTACCTCGTCCGGGGTACCGGCGGCGAAGTCTTTGCGGAGCTTTCGGGGAACTTTATGTTTTCCCTGGAGACCGGCGCGGACTACCCCGTCGTCGGGGACTGGGTCTGCGCGGACTTCCACAACGATAACAGCCTCGCTATCATCCACGCCCTATTTCCCCGGAAGACATTCCTGCGGCGCAAGACCGCCGGGAAAAAGGTGGACTACCAGATGATTGCCGCCAATATCGACACCGCGCTCATCGTCCAGTCCTGCGATTTCAACTTCAACCTGAGGCGGTTGGAAAGATACCTGGTGATGGTGCGGGAAGGCGGCATCCGGCCGCTGGTGCTCCTGAGCAAGAGCGACCTGGTCAGCCCGGAAGGACTGGAACAGCGCATCGCCGCGATAAAAGATACGGGCTTTAAAGATGAAGTCATTGGATACAGCATCAATACCGGCTCGGGGTTGCCCCAGGTCCGGCAGGCGCTGCAACCCGGTAATACCTATTGCCTGCTCGGCTCGTCCGGCGTCGGCAAAACCACCCTCCTGAACCACCTCATCGGCCAGGAAGAATTTAAAACCAACCTGGTGCGAGAAAAAGACGGGAGGGGCCGGCACACCACGGCACGGCGGCAACTGGTCGTCCTCGAGGGTGGGGCAATGCTGGTGGACACCCCGGGAATGCGTGAGCTGGGGAATATTGCTACCGATGCCGGCATTGACGAAAGCTTTGCCGATATCCTGGAGCTGGCAGCCAGGTGCCGTTTTAACGACTGCACCCACACCGGCGAAACCGGCTGCGCCGTACTGGCCGCTATCCGTACCGGTGAGCTGGGCGAAGACCGCTATCAGAGCTACCTGAAACTGGTCCGGGAATCGGCACATTACCAGATGTCATACCTGGAAAAACGGCAAAAAGACCGGAAGTTCGGACAGTTCGTCAAGTCAGTCATGAAGCACCACAAGAAGAGGTAGCAGGTGTAAAAGCTGGCAAAAACCTGGCGCGGCTTTACTATAAAGCGGTGATGAAGAGGTTGAGGGGGAAATAAAAGTAAAAAATTCCCCCCCTAAATAGTGGTTATAAATCCGATTTTTTAGTAAACTATAATTCAAAGATAATAATTTCAGACGGGCTTGCTGATGTTTGAAATAGATAAAATAATTCAGGGTGACTCCTTAACTGTTCTAAAATCTCTCCCGGATTCTTGTATCAATCTGATTTTTACTTCCCCACCATATGCTGATAACCGGAAAAAAACGTACAAGGGAATCCCCATAAAAGAATATGTCAGTTGGTTTTTACCTATATCCTCCGAATTGAAGCGAGTCTTAAAGAATGACGGCACTTTCATCTTAAACATAAAAGAAAGAACGGAAGACGGCGAACGTCAGACTTATGTTCTTGAATTAATCCTCGAAATGAAAAAACAAGGTTGGCTCTGGACAGAGGAATATATCTGGCATAAGAAGAACTGTTACCCAGGTAAGTGGCCTAATCGTTTCAGGGATGCCTGGGAACGATGCTTACAGTTCAACAAGCAAAAGAAATTCAAGATGTACCAAGAAGCTGTTATGGTTCCGATAGGTGATTGGAGTAAAAAAAGATTAGTGAAACTGAGTGAAAAAGACCTTATTAGAGATGAGTCTAAGGTCGGAAGCGGTTTTGGCAAGAATGTTTCAAACTGGCTTGGAAAGCGATTTGTCTATCCTACGAATGTATTG
>JBDRGD010000004.1:0-6798 GCA_043818095.1 Chloroflexota bacterium | reverse complement strand
CATCGAGTATCCCGGCGCCATCAACATCCACACGCCGGAAGAAATCAGGGACAACCTGGCCAGGGAAGTCATCGACCCCCTTATCCGGGCGTTAACCGTCGAGGAAAGCGGCGAGTCCGAAAGCGCGCCCCCGCCCCTGCGTCCTCCCCGGGAGACCGTCTTCGAAGGCAACCTGGAGGAGGTAAACCGCTTCTTCCTGGAAAAGGGGTGGACGGACGGCCATGCCATCATTCCCCCCACCCCGGAAAAGATTGCCCGTTTCCTGGAATATACCGACCTCCCCCCGGACGGGGAAATCGCGGTGCTGCCCCAGGCGAAACTGCGCGCCACGCCGCGCAACATCGCCGCCAACGCGGTCATGGCGGGCTGCCGTCCCGAGCACCTGCCCGTGCTGATTGCCGCCGTGGAGGCCGTGGCCGACCCCCTGTTCGACCTGATGCAGCTGGGGACCACCGGCGCCATCCACCCCTTCCTGCTTTTGAACGGCCCCATCGTGAAAGAGATGGGCTTTAATCATGGCGTGGGGGCGATTTCCCACCCGCCGAACGTCGCCGTCGCCCGGGCCTTCGGGCTTATCCTGAGAAACATCGCCGGCTTCAAGCCGGGAGAGATGTGGATGGGGACCTTCGGCTACTTCCCGCCCTTCCTCATCGCCGAGGACGAGGCCGGCAGCCCCTGGGAGACTTACCACACAGGGCACGGTTTCCGCCGGGAAGACAGCACTGTGACCGCCGCGGCGACGATGAACTGGGGGCCCCAGGTCTTTCTGTCCAGCCCGGACGCGGAGGCAATGCTCAAGCTCGTCGCGCTGGGGCTCTACAAGACGGTGATACCCCATGCCTTCCTCTTCGGCCCGCGGGCGATGGCCATGGTCCTGATTACGCCGCCCACCGCAAAGGCGCTGGCCGATGCCGGATATCCTAAGAAACGCGCCGAAGAATGGCTCCAAAAAAACACGACAATGCCCCCCGGTGAAGCCGCTTTCCTCCTGGCGAATTCCACGGAACGCCATGAGACCGTCGCCAGCCTTATTCAGAAGGGCGTCCTGCCCGCCTCCATCGACCCGGACAAGGAAATCCCGGTGATGACGGGACGGGAGGGCATGGTGGAAATCGTGGTCTGCGGGGACCCGGCGCGGAGCAAGGTACAGCCGCTCTGGACCTGCTACCAGAACCCGGTCACCCGCCGGATTAAGCTCCCCCGCAACCGGGACAAGCTGCTCCGTAACGAAAAGAATAAAGCTCTATAACGGGAATCCCGCCGGAGCGGTGTTTACCGGTTTTCCGAACTGATGCTGACAGGATGGTCGACGTGTTGGAAAAGCCCGCGGGCGAAGGTCGGGCGGGGGCGGGGGTTGGGCTGAGGGTCGGACCGTCCCGCGGGACGCCGTATCGTCATCTCATCGGTAAAGACCTTTTTCACCCCGGCCCCGGGGTCGTCGGCGTCGATTTCATATATCAGCATGGTGTTGGGTTCGTCCTCCGCCGGGGCGGGGTTCATGGTGCGGAAGCGACTCCCCTGCACAACGCCCGGTTCCTCCACGAGGTCGTAGGCATGGACATCGAGCCACCATTCGTAGAACAGGTCCTCCATGTCCGGGGCGACGTTGACCATCACCACCAGGATGGCTTCCGGCATCCCGTCGGGTAAATTAGTTTCCGGGCGGACCGGCGGCTGGACCGTCCTCCGGTAGGCGACGAAGTCCCAGACGCTCATCTCATAGCTGCGGTAGCAATCGATTATCCGGCCCTGTTTCGCCCTTTTTCCGTCGTCCTCTTTAATCTGCTGCATCAAGGCCCAGGGGTCTTCCGAGTTGATGCGCAGCAGGGTCAGGTAACGCGAAGGCACCCCCTCCGGCGTCATGAAACCCCTGCCGAAGTTGTTCGGCACCGACGAGAAATCATACTGGATGTCCCGGTAGCGGTAAACGTCGACAATACCCGGGGTCGCTTTCAGGTCGGGGATATGCACCTTGCGGAACCACCAGAAAAACTCTGCTTCGCGGGCGGGGTCGGTGCAACTGACCACTTCCAGTCCCACGGTCCGGGTGGGGAATTTTTCGCTCATTGCGTTGCCTCCATATTGATGTCAATTATTATCGGTTTCCGCCCTTTTGAGTTATGCAATTATACACCCGCGGTCCAATTGTGGACAAGAGAATCATCTTCGGGGCTTACAATCTGCCGGGCGGAAAGCGCAGGCATCTATTCTTTGAGTTTTGTTGACAAAGCCCGGGAGTAATGAAAAAATGATAAAAAGGACTGATTCAGGACAGGCATTACGCTGATGGTTACCGACACCGGCGAGAGCATTGTCGCCCGGCGCGAGAGAATCGCCCGCTCGCAGCCGTTTGAGACGGGCAGCACGGAAAGGGTGCGGAAGCTGAATGCCTTTCTCCTTTCCCGGCGTCGTCCCGGCCTCTGCCTGCGCCGCGCGCGGGCCTACACGAAGGTCTTTGCCGAGACGGAAGGGCAGCCGGTAATCACCCGCTTTGCCCGGGGCTTCGCCCGCACGCTGGAGGACATGCCCGCCGTTATCGCCGAGGGGGAGCTCCTGGTGGGGTCGCCCACCTGCCAGTTAAGGTACGCCGGGTTTGTCCCGGAGATTGCCTCCGCGTGGCTCCGGGACGAGATTGATACCCTGGCGGACCGTCCCTGGGACCCGTATGATGTGCGCCCGGAGCAGGTAGCGGAAATCAAGGAAATGCTCGCCTTCTGGCAGGGCCGGACCCTGTTCGACCTCTGGAAGGAGACCTGCCCACCGGAGCTGGCGCGAAAAGTCAGCGGGAACGGCTGGGCGGACAGCTGGGCGATGCTGATGATGCACGGCTATCACTTCACCCCTCCCTGGGAAGAAATCCTCAACCGCGGACTGGTGCACTATGAAAAACGGGTCAGAGAAGCGCTTTCCGGTCTGGCGGGTGATGATTCATCGGAAAAGCGTCAGTTTCACGAGGCGCTACTCACCGTTATCGAGGCTATCAAGGGTTTCGCCGAAAAGTATAGTCGCAAGGTCCTCGAAGCGGCCGGGCAGGAAGCCGACCCCGCGCGTAAAGCCGAAATACGCAGGGTCGCGGAGATAGCGGCGCGGGTGCCCTACCAGCCGGCGCGCACCTTCCACGAGGCCCTGCAGGCCGTCTGCTTCGTCATGGCGTTGATGCACATCGAGGGCACGGGCTCGGTCTATACCATCGGCCGACTCGACCAGTACCTCTATCCCTTCTACCGCGCGGACATCGATAACGGCATCATCACCCCGCTAGAAGCCCAGGAGCTCCTCGAATTGCTCTTCATCAAGCTGACCGGCACGGTGATGTTCTGGTCCGCCGCGGGCGCCCGCTCTTCCCCCGGCTATAAGGCCACCCAGACCCTCTGCATCGGCGGGGTCGATGCCGACGGCCGGGACGCCTCCAACGAGCTCTCCTACCTGGTCCTGGACGCCGCGAAGTCAGTCAGGACCATTCAGCCGGACATCGTCCTGCTGAGCCATCCGCGGGAGACCACTTATGCCCTGAAGATGAAAGCCGCCGAGCTCAATGCGCTGGGACTGGGCATCCCCAAGATTGAGAACACGGAGACCATCAAGACCCAGCTCATGGACGTCGGCTATACCCTGGAAGAGGCGCGTACAGGATGGGTGCAGGGCTGCTCCGAGCCGGAGGGTCCTCATGCCCAGCAGTACGGGCACGCCGCGTCCTGCCTGCTGAACCTGCCCATGGCCCTGGAGACCGTGTTTTATAACGGGCGCAAACGCATGCCCGGCCAGCCCGGCTCCGGGGAAGTGCTGGGATTGGAACCGGGCGGCCTGGAGCAGTATAAGACTTTCGACGATTTGCTGGCGGCGGTGAAACAGCAACTGCGCCAGCAGATTCTAGACGGGCATACCGCCACCAGCGTCGCGGAACAGGTATCCGCGCAGCACTTCCCCCTGCCGCTGCAGAGCCTGTTCACAAATGCCTGCATCGAGCGAGGCCTGCCTACCAACGCGGGCGGGGCGAAGATAACCATCGGGCCGGGTATCGTCCTCGCCGGCGGTCTGGCGACCCTGTCAGACAGCCTGGCGGCAATCAGGAGGCTGGTCTACGACGAGAAACAAAGCACCCTGGCGGAGCTGGCAAAGGCTATCGATGCCAACTTCGAGGGTTACGAAACCCTGCGCGATACCCTGCGGCACAAGATGCCCAAGTTCGGTAACGACGACGACTACGTGGACGAGATTGCCCGGGACATCTACAACCTCGTCAGCGACGAACCGAAAAAACTGGTCACTTTCCTGGGCAACCGTAACTTCGCGATGACCGCCTGGCCCATGTCCAACATGTTCGAAGGCGCCAAGACCTGGGCGACCCCGGACGGGCGGAAAGCCGGGGAGCCGTTCTCCAACCACGTGGGACCTACCGACGGCCAGGACGTCAACGGCGCGGTCGGTAATATCAACTCCGTCACCAAGCTGGACCATGACCGGCAGTTCGGCGTGACCCACAACCTCTATTTCGTCAACGTCGACCGCGAAGCGAAGATGCACGAGATGCTGGCGCTGGTGGAATATTTCTTCAGCCGGGGCGGCCACCACGTCCAGATTAACTGCCAGGACAAGCGGGTCTTCATCGAGGCGAAAAAGCACCCGGAGAAATACCGCGGGCTCATGGTCCGGGTGGCGGGCTACGTCGCCTATTTCGTGGAGCTATCCGAAGAACTCCAGGACCAGATTATCCGCAGGACTTCCCACACGGTCTAGCGCCGCCACGGGAAACGGGGGAGAGCAGCTCTGAGCAATGAAGCGCCGGAAGGGCTAATCTGGAAGATAGACCGGAATGCCACTCACGACGGTCCGGGCATCCGGACCCTTCTTTTTTTCAAGGGCTGTCCGCTGAGCTGCCGCTGGTGCAGCAACCCGGAAGGCCAGGCCGCGGGACCTGAGCTGATTTTCCGGCGGAGCGAGTGCACGGACTGCGGTCTCTGTCTTGAGGTTTGCCCCCGCGGCGCGCTGTCGCGGCGGGAGCCTTCCGCAATTGACATCGACCGGTCGGCCTGCGACGCCTGCGGCGACTGTATGGCGGCTTGCCCCACCGGAGCCCTCCATCTCTGGGGGCAGCGCTACTCCGTGCCGGAAATAGTGGAGCTGCTGGAAAAGGACCGGACCCTCCACCGCCAGTCCGGCGGGGGGCTTTCCTGCACCGGCGGAGAACCCCTCTATCAGCCGGCTTTTCTCCGGGAGCTGCTGGCGCAGTGCCGGCGCCGTGGGATTCATACCGTCGTGGAGACCAGCGCTCTCGCGGACGAAAAACATTTCCGGGCGATGCTGGAGATGGTGGACTGGCTGTATATCGACCTCAAGCACACGGACCCCGCCAAACACCGCGAGCTTACCGAGGTGAATAATGACCTGATACTCCGCAATACGCGCCTGGCCTCGGCAAGACTTCAGGAGAGGGGAAAAACCCTGGTAGTGCGGCAGGTGCTCGTCCCGGGCATCACGGACGGGCCGAACATCACCGCCCTGGCCGACTTCCTGGCCTCCCTGCCCTTCCTCTCCGGCGTGGAGCTGCTGGCCTATCACAACTACGGGACGGGTAAATACGAACTGCTGGGACGCCGGTATGCCCTGCCGGAAATATCCCCGCCCTCCGCCGGGGAAATGGAGAAAGCGAAAGAGCAGCTAAGGGCCAGGGGTATCCACGTTATGTGAACTAACCGCCGCCGATGACCGCGGAGATTTGCAGCTCCTCGTCCGCTTTCAGAATCCTTGCCAGTCCCTGGCCGTCCGGCACAACCGTTTCCTCGGCGTTAATGCTTATCAGCACCTGCAATACGCCGTCCTGGTCGTAAAGCCACTCCCGGGCATCGGGATAACGCCGGATGAGGTCGGCCAGGCACTCCCCGACGGTCTGGCCGTCCAGTTCCAGAATGCCGGGAACACTGTAATAGTCCTGTAAATTGGGGCCTATCTTGACCGTTGTGCCCATCGTGATATCATCCGGTCGGACGCCTTCAGGCTTTCCCCCGGTTCCTGATGGCTTTCAGTACTGCCTCGGGGTTCATCGGGAGCTCCTTTATCCTCACCCCGGTGGCGCGGTAAACGGCATTGGCAATCGCCGCGAGCGTGGGAATCATCGGCGGCTCTCCCGCATGCCTCACCCCGTAGACGCCGTCGGACGAGCCTACCTCTACCAGGATGGTGTCAATCATCGGCACATCCGTCGCGGTGGGCAGACGGTAATCGAGGAAGGTGGTGTTCTGCACCACGCCGTTTTCGAATTGATAGCCCTCCATCAGCGCCCAGCCGATACCCTGGGTAACGGCCCCCTGTATCTGCCCCTCCACCGACATCGGGTTAATCGCTAAACCCACATCCTGGGCCTCCGTGAAAGAGAGGATTTTAACCTTACCCGTCTCCTCGTCCACCTCGACGTCGGCGGCGCTCACCGAAAGCGTCGGAGCCGCGGGCATTCCGCCGACCGAGCCCCGCCCCACCAGCGGGCCCTCGCCCCGGAAGGCCAGCGCCGACTTTGCCAAATCCGCGAAGGAGATTACTTTTTCGGTTTTCCCTTTCACCCGGAAAACCCCGTCAACGAACTCGATAGCGGCAGCGTCGGCTCCCAGTTTGCGGGCGGCCAGCGCGCCGAGCTGCGCCTTGACGTCCTGGCAGGCGCGGTATGCCGCCGTGCTCAAAGAATACAATGTCTGGCTGCCCACCGACATCGTGGACCAGGGGGCGGTATCGGTGTCGCCGGTGACCACCACCACCTTTTCTAAAGGCAAACTGAGTTCCTCCGCCACAATCTGGGCGATGCTGGTC
>JBDRGD010000003.1:0-6467 GCA_043818095.1 Chloroflexota bacterium | reverse complement strand
CGGGGCGAGCGTGGGGGAAGACGTTGCCTTCGGTGCGGTCAACCTGGGACTGAAGCCCGACGAAGTAGCGCAGCGGACCGCCGGGGCCCTGGAGGCGGTAGGGGTAGCCGGGCTCGCCGACAAGGCCATGCATACGCTGAGCTACGGTCAGAAAAGGCGGGTCGCCATTGCCGGTGTCCTGGCGATGGCGCCGGAGACGATTCTCCTGGACGAGCCAACCAGCGGTCTGGACCCCCGCGGCGTCAGTTCCGTGATGCGTTTGCTCCGGGGGCTGAACCGGGATAAGGGAATCTCGATGATTATGGCGACCCATGACGTCGAGCTGGTCCCGCTGTTCTGCCAGCGGGTGGCCGTGATGAGCCGGGGAAGGATAATCGCGGCAGGACCCCCCGCCGAGATATTCGCCGACGTTACGATGATCAGGAAAGCGGAACTACGCCTGCCGCGGGTAAGTCACCTTATCGAGATTCTGCGCAAGAGAGAAGGCATGGACTTTCCGAGAATGCCGCTGACCATCGGGGAAGCGCGGCGCGAGTTAATGAGATACCTGGGCAAAAGCCCGGAGACGGATGCAAAAGCCCTGGCAAAGGAACCGTATGAGAGCCGGTAAAGATAAGCTGCGTTCCGGCTATACCACCGGGGCCTGCGCGGCGGCGGCGGCACGGGCCGCGGCCATCGCCTTGCTGACACAGGCGCCGGTAAAACGAGTGCGGGTTCAGCTTACCGGGGACAGCTTTGCCGATTTTGTAATAAACGGCTGCACTTTCGACCATGACCGGGCGGAGTGCTCCGTGATTAAGGACGCCGGAGACGACCCCGATGTTACCGACGGGGCGGAAATCCGGGCGACGGTCTCACGGCAGGATATACCGGGCGTGACCGTCACAGGGGGTAAAGGGGTAGGCACGGTGACCAAACCGGGACTGGAGATACCCGTCGGCGAACCAGCAATCAACCCGGTGCCGCGGCGGATGATTGAAGAGGCCGTGACCGGGGTAACGGCAGGAAAGCTCAACGGCAGCGGCATCCGGGTGGTTATTTCGGTACCGTCCGGCGAGGAGCTGGCCAGGAGGACCCTCAACCGGCGGCTCGGGATACGGGGCGGTATCTCCATCCTGGGGACGACCGGCATTGTTATTCCTTATTCGATAGACGCTTACCAGGCAAGTATTTCCCAGGCACTGGACATCGCCGTCGCCTGTGGAGGCCGCCGGGTGGTCGTGGCCACCGGACGGCGCAGCGAAAAGTTCGCCCAGCAAGAATTGCAACAACTCCCCGAGGAGTGTTTCATCCAGGCGGGCGACTTTATCGGCTACGCGCTGGAACAGTGTGCCGCGAAAGAAATTCCCCGGGCGACCGTCTGGGGCATGACCGGCAAGATAAGCAAGCTGGCGGCGGGCCACCTCTATACGAATATCAGCGATTCCCGGGTGGACATCGGGTTCCTGGCAGATTTAGCTGTAACCTGCGGCCTGCCGGAAGAAAGCCGTGACGATTTGAAGACAGCCGTTACCGCCAATCACCTGCGGAGAATGCTGCCGGAGCCATGCGTGCCGCGGTTCTGCGACGAGCTTTGCCGGCTGGCGGCGGAGAAATGCCGGAAGCACACCGGGGGCAGGGTGGCCGTCGACTGCATCCTGTCGGACTACGATGGCGCCGTCCTGGGGAGGTCCCATGCCGGGGCATAAGGTCTGGATTATCGGGGTAGGCCCGGGCGGGGCCGACAGCCTGACCACCGGGATGCGCCGCCGCGTGACAAGGGCGGACATCGTCTGCGGGGGACAGCGGCTGCTGGATATGTTCCCCGCGCTGTCCGGGGAAAAGGTCGCCATCGGCGGTAACTTGAAGGAAATCGTCGATTTGCTAAAGGCGAACCGGGACGGGAAACGGGTGGTGGTCCTGGCTTCGGGCGACCCCGGCTTTTTCGGGATTGCCGGTTACCTGACCGGGGCGCTGGGTAAGGGTGTGATTAGAATCGTCCCCAACGTCAGCGCGATGCAGCTGGCTTTCGCGCGCATCGGGGAAAGCTGGGACGGCGCCGCCCTGGTCAGCGTGCACGCCCGCCCTATCGAGGACATCATCGCCCGAGTACGAGACAGCGAAACAACGGGCATTTTCACGGACGCCGAGCATTCCCCCGCGGTAATCGCCCGGGCTTTACTCGACCGCGGCATCGAAGGCTACCGGGCGTACGTCTGTGAGAACCTCGGTAAAAAAACCGAGCGCATTACCCGCACCGGCCTCCGCGGCTTGTTGCAGAGAGAGTTTTCCCCGTTGAACACCCTCATCTTAGTGCGTGATAATGAAAAATCGCCCCCCACTCCCCGCGCCCCGGGAATACCCGACCGCGAGTTTTACCAGCGGAAGCCGAAAGAGGGCCTGATTACCAAGCAGGAGGTCCGCGCGGTAAGCCTGGCGAAGCTGCGGATTGGGAAAAACGACGTCGTCTGGGACATCGGCGCCGGCTCGGGCGCGGTCTCCGTGGAGGCATCTTTCCTGGCGGGAAACGGGCACGTCTACGCCGTTGAGAAAAACACCGGCGATGTTGCCATCATCCGGAAGAACCTCCGCAAGTTCCGGGCGGACAACGTTACCGTAGTCCCCACTTTCGCCCCGGACGGACTTGATACGCTGCCCGAGCCCACCGCCGTCTTTATCGGGGGCAGCGGGGGGAGAATCGCGGAGATTATCGCCTACGTTGCCCGCAGACTCAGACCCGGCGGACGCGTCGTCGTTAACCTGGTAGGGCTGGAAAACCTGTCGAAAGCGGCACAGGCTTTCCGGGACGGGGGCTTTCCGCCGGAGATAACGCTGGTGAATATCGCCCGCAGCACCGATATCGGGGAACTCACCCGGATGGCGGCGCTCAATCCGGTCTTTATCCTTTCCGCGGAAAAAAAGCAATAAATCCGATGATAATGACGACAGATAATAACAGGCAGTACGGCCGTCTCTATGGAGTGGGCATCGGTCCCGGCGACCCGGAACTGGTTACCCTTAAAGCGCAGCGCATACTCAACGAGGTCGCGGCGATATTCGTGCCGAAGAAGTCCGCCGGGGACAAAAGCATCGCCGAGTCTGTCATTACCGGCCTCCAGCCGCATCTGGCCGCGAAGGTCATCGGCATCGTCCTGCCGATGCTGCGGGACGAAGACAAGCTGCGGGAACACTGGCGGCGGGCCGCCGAATGCGTCTGGAGCCACCTGGAACGCGGTGAGGACGGTGCCTTTGTGAACGTGGGCGACCCCCTTTTCTACGGGACTTTCATTCATGTCATGGGGGAATTAAAAAACAGCCACCCCGAAATCGAAATTGAGATTGTCCCCGGTGTCTCGTCGATTAACGCCGCGGCAGCCAGGACCGCGGTGCCCCTCGGCAGCGACGACGATAATATCGCCGTAATCTCGGGCGACCAGCCGGAAAGTGTTATCCGCAACGCCCTGGAGAACTTCGCCACGGTGGTCTTCCTGAAAGTCAACACGGTCTTTGCCCGGCTTGTCCTCATCCTCGAGGATATGGACCTCGCGGATAAGAGTATTTATGTCAAGCGATGCACTACCGGCGAAGAGGAAATCGTCCGGGACATCCGGCGTTTACCCAAGGACAAGGCCGACTACTTTTCGCTGGTGATTGTGAGGAAATAATGGCCCTCGTTTACTTTGTCGGCGCCGGTCCCGGCGACCCCGAGCTGTTAACGGTGAAAGCGCGACGCATCATCGAGGAGGCGGACGTTATCATCTACGCCGATTCCCTGATAAACCCGGAGGTCTGCGCCTGCGCCCGGAAAGGGGCGGAAATCCACCGGAGCGCCTCGCTCAACCTGGAAGAGATTACCGGGATTATCGAAAAAGCGGTCGCACAGGGCAAGACGGTTGCCCGGTTGCAGAGCGGAGACCCCGCTGTTTACGGCGCTATCGGGGAGCAGATGGCCGCCCTCGATGAAAAAGGAATCGAATATGAGGTCGTCCCCGGTGTCAGCTCGCTGTTCGCGGCGGCGGCCGCATTAAAGAAAGAGCTTACCGCCCCGGAGCTTTCCCAGACGGTAATCATCACGCGCCTTGAAGGCCGTACCCCCGTGCCCGCCCGGGAAAGCCTGCATAATTTGGCGCAGCACCGCGCCAGCCTCGCGGTCTTCCTGAGCGCCTCACTGGTGGAAAAAGTCGCCGCGGAACTGCTGTCCGGGGGATACCATGCGGAGACACCGGCGGCGGTGGTCTACCGGGCGAGCTGGCCCGACCAGCAGGTGCTACGCACCACCATAAAAGACCTGGCGGCAGACGTCAAAGCCGCAGGTATTAAAAAACAGGCGCTGATACTCGTCGGCGACTTTCTCGACCCCGCTAAACTTAAGCAGCGTTCGAAATTATACAACCGTGACTTTAAACATGAATACCGGCAGTCCTGACAAAGAAGATACCGCCATCGTGGCAATCACCCGGAGGGGCGCGGCGCTGGGCAGGCGCCTGCGGCAACTGCTCCCCGGCAGCCGGCTCTATTTGCCGGAGAAGCTTTCGGATAATCCTGGAGACGGAGAATCACCTTATTCTGCCGTCAAGGATGTCGTTACCGACATTTTTCGTCGCTACCGCAACATGGTGCTCATCATGGCGACAGGCAGCGCTGTGCGCCTGCTGGCGGACGAGGTCCGGGACAAGCACCACGACCCGGCGGTTGTGACCGTGGACGATGCCGGCACCTTCGCTATCAGCCTGCTCTCGGGGCATATCGGCGGGGCCAACGCGCTGGCGGAAAAGGTCGCCTTGCTTCTGGACGCCCAACCGGTGATTACCACCGCCTCGGATGTCGGCGGAACGATCGCCATGGACCTTCTCGGCCGGGAGTTCGGCTGGAAAATCGAAGACGATTCCCGTCTCACGCTAGCCAGCGCCGCGCTGGTCAACGGGGAGCCCGTGGGCGTTTACCAGGATGCCGGGGAGCCGGACTGGTGGCACCGTGCCGACCCCCTGCCGGACAACATCACCGTTTACCCCACGCTGGAAGGCTTACAGAAAACGGATTCTGCCGTCGCGGTGCTGATTACCGACCGTCTCCTCGACGAAACTCTCCTCCATTCGCTGCCCGACCTCACCCTGATATATCGCCCGAAAAGCCTGGTGCTGGGCATCGGCTGCAACCGCGGCACGACATCAGAGGCTATCGAAGCGGCCGTAGTTCAGGCTCTCTCGGATAACGAGCTATCGCCGAAATGTATCCGTGCGATTGCGACAATCGACCTTAAGAAGGACGAGGCGGGTCTCCTGGAATTTGCCCGCGCCTGGGGTCTGCCGGTGGAATACCATGCACGGGAGGCACTGCGCGAGACCGGGTTTCCCTCCGCACCCTCGGCGGCGGCCCTGAGACACGCGGGGACGCCCTCGGTATGCGAGGCGGCGGCACTGCTGAGCAGCCGGGCATCGGGCCTCCTGGTGCCTAAAGCCGGTTTCGGGAGAGCGGTTACGGTGGCCGTGGCCCGATATTCTTTCGCCGGCAGCCCCCAGACCGGTAAAGGCACACTTTTCCTGGTGGGCACCGGCCCGGGCGACCTGAAACAGATGACCTTTGCCGCGCGGGACGCCATCGACCGCAGCGAGGTGGTTATCGGCTACCGCACCTATCTCGACCTTATCAAGCCGCTGCTGCAGCGGAAACAGGTGGTCGCCACGGGCATGGGCGACGAGGTTGCCCGCGTCAAGAACGCCATCGACCTGGCGCGGCAGGGCAGGAAGGTCGCGCTTATCTCCAGCGGGGACAGCGGCATCTACGGGATGGCGGGCCTAGCAGGAGAAATCCTCCGCGAACAGCCATCTCCAAAAATAGATATCGTACCGGTACCCGGTGTGCCCGCCCTGGCCGCCGCTGCTGCTCTCCTCGGCAGCCCTATCTCGGGCGACTTTGCCGCCATCAGTCTCAGCGACTACCTCGTCCCGTGGGCGGAGATTTGCCGCCGTCTGGAGGCGGCGGGCAGGGAGAATTTCGTGACCGTACTCTACAATCCGCAGAGCCACCGGCGCCGGCAACAGCTCGTGGAAGCACGTGAGATTATACTGCGCCATCGCCCGCCCACAACCCCGGCGGGCATCGTCACCAATGCCTACCGGCCGGGACAGGAAGTAGCGGTAACCGACCTTGAGCACTTGCCGGACCACGATATCGGCATGAACACGACCGTGATTATCGGCAACCGGGATACCTTTGTTTCCGGCGGGCGGATGGTAACCCCCCGCGGCTATGGAAAGAAATATCAACTCGGGCAGGAGCAGCCGTGAAAGCGATTATTATCGCCGGGGCCACCAGCGGCGTAGGCAAGACCTCGATCGCCACCGGGTTGATGGGGGCGCTGGGGAAGCGCGGCCTCAAGGTGCAGCCGTTCAAGACCGGCCCGGACTACATTGACCCCACCTACCACACCAAGATAACCGGGGTGCCCTCCCGTAACCTGGACACCTGGCTGCTCGCCCCGGAAGCTA
>JBDRGD010000002.1:0-10464 GCA_043818095.1 Chloroflexota bacterium | reverse complement strand
CGGAGCGCGTCCGGACCGCCCAGGACGGGCAGGACTACCTTGCCTTTCCCCGCCTCCCAGTCGATGTCGAAGAAGGGAGCGTAAGGGGAAGCCGTTCCGTTCTCCAGCACGTCAGACCACCAGGGGTTCTCCGTGCTGGCGGCCAGGTGATTGGGGACGATGTCCAGGAGCAGCCCCATCCCCAGTGCCCGGAGGCGGTCCGCCAGCGCCCGGAACTGTGTTTCGCCCCCTAGCTCCGGGTTGAGGCGACGGGGGTCGGTCACGTCATAGCCGTGGCTGCTGCCCGCTCTCGCCCGGAAGACCGGCGAGGCGTAAAGGTCGGTAATCCCCAGCTTTTGCAGGTAGGGCAGCAGCGCCCCGGCGTCCGCGAAGGTGAACCGCGGCTGTAACTGGAGCCGGTAGGTCGCGCCGGGTATCCTCAGCCTGGCCATCACGTCACCCGTATTTGGAGTTGTTTCCCCAGGTCAATGAAGTGCTGCACCCAGGACGCTGCCGTGCCGTCCCCCTGCTGCGCTTTCTGCTGCCATTCCGGGTAAGCCGCCAGCTGCGTCTGGTGGTATAGGTTCTGCACCTTCCACAGGTCCAGCGGGAAAGGCAGGGAGCTCCCCAGCGTGACCGCCGCCAGGAGCTTTTCCAGGTGGTCGACTTCCGCGGGCGCTGCCGCTAACTCGCCGGCCATCCTCTCAAGGTTCTGGCGGAAGAGGTATTCCAGACCCTCGGTATCAAGCTCCACTTCCCATGTTTTGACCTCTTCCAGCAGGCTCTTGATGCGGTCCATGTCCAGTTCTTCCCGGCTGAGCTCATCCCGCAGACCGCTGTTGAGGATGAACCCCGCCGCGGTGCAGAAAGCCCGGGGTACCGGCGTGCCTGTTTCGATGAGGAAGCGCATCGGCGGGTAATTGCGCTCGTAGACCTGCTGGTAGGCGGCTTCGATGTCCTTCAGGGCGGACTGTAAAATATTGTCCAGCACCCGGCGCTGGTCATCGTGAAAGAGGTTTCTCAGGGAGTAGGTGGACGTGCCGAAGTGCCTGTCCAGGAGGCGGATAACCCCGGGAAAGTCCGCCCGGGAAAAGGTCTGGCTCACTTCATTGACCATCTGCTGGTAGGCTTCCTCGCCCTGGAAAGACCGCACGCCGGCGTTGACATTGTGGTCGCCGAAATGGAGCACACCGAAGCTGATGGTGTCATTTTCCAGGGTAATCTCCGAGGTTACCCGGGCTCTACCGAGGGCGAGCTTGGGCTTCCCGGCGACCATGCTCTGGTAGTCCTCAAGGTCGATGTCGTAGCAGTAGACCCTGGTATTGTCCGCGTATTCGATGAAAAGGGAGTTGATGGCGAAATGGGCGGCGACGCTGGTGAGGTCCACCATGGCCGGTTTTATCCATTTTTCGTAGATGCGGCGCCCGTCGCCGTGCTCGGGGAGGTTGCTCTTCGCTTTTTCCAGGCGACCCAGGAACTGCTCTTCAATGTTGTCGCCGAGGACTTCCCCGGCGAGCTGCAGGGCCCGGCCCGCGTACTGGATGACCTGCACCGTCTCGATGCCGGAGAGCTCGTCAAAGAACCAGCCGCAGCTGGTGTACATCAGCATAGCGTGACGCTGGAGCTCCAGCAGTTTCAGCGCCCTGATTTTTTCCGCCTCGTCAAGGGGGTGGGCGCCGTGCTGTTCCAGGAATTTCTGGACGTTTTCCGGCGAGCGGTCCATGATGACCGAAATATAAGCGTCGCGGGCCGTCCAGGGGTCCTTCAGCAGCGCCTGCGCGGCTTCCTCGTAGCGCGGTGCCATGGTGTCCCGCAGCCAGTCCATCGACTCACGTAGCGGGGCGCGCCAGGCCTGGTTCCACTTGGGATTCCTGCCGGCGTTGCACCCGCAGTCGCTGCGCCAGCGCTCGATGCCGTGGCAGCAGCTCCATGACGTGTTTTCGACGATGCCGACCTCGTGCGTGGGCGGGTGCTGGGCCAGGAACTCCCCGTAGTTGGTGATGCGTGCCAGGTTCTCGGACTCGATATACCGCAGGGCATAAGCCAGCGCCATGTCCGCGAAGCGGTGGTGGTGGCCGTAGGTCTCCCCGTCCGTGGCGATGTGCACCAGCTGGGGACAGTCACGTTCCCCGGAGAAGGCGGCGGTGAGATGGTGGGCGAAGGCTTCCCCGCTTTTCAGGACGTCCTCGAACGCCACGTTCCGGGAGATGGGACCGTCGTAAAAGAGGACGGCGATTTTCCGCCCCGAGGCCAGCGGCTGGACGTAAGCCATCGTGGGGTCGATGTCGCTGTTTTCCACCTTCTGCCATTCCTGGCTCCCCAGCGGGCGCACCTTATTCACCTGGTGCGGGGCGAGAACGGTGAACCGGATGCCCTGCTCTGCCATGATGTCCAGCGATTCCAGGTCCACCGCCGTTTCCGGCAGCCACATGCCCTCCGGCTTGCGCCCGAAGCGCTTTTCGAAGTCGCGGATGCCCCAGAGCACCTGGGTCCATTTGTCCCGGCGGTTCGCCAGCGGCATTATCAGGTGGCTGTACGCCTGCGCCAGCGCGGAGCCGTGCCCGGAGAACTTCTCCATGCTGAGCCGGTCCGCCGCCAGGACCGCCTGGTAAATATCGTCAGCGTGTTCCTCGAGCCAGCTGAGCAGCGTGGGCCCGAAGTTAAAGCTGATGCTGGCGTAGTTATTGGTAATCTGGGTGATGTAGTCTTCTCCGTCCAGTATGCGGGAGGCGGAGTTGGGGGCATAGCACTCAGCGGTGACTCGCTCGTTCCAGTCGTGGTACGGGTAAGCCGAGTCCTGCTTTTCTACGTATTCCAGCCAGGCGTTCTCCCGCGGGGGCTGGTAAAAGTGACCGTGAATACAGATATAGCGTTCCACTTATGTCTCCTTAGCGTACACCATCAGGGCATAGGCAGGCAGGGTGACCGCCGCCGTTTTCCCGCTAGCGGTAATCTCTTCCGGGGCGCGGCTGCCGTCGCCTCCCCAGCGCTCATCGGCGGCGTCGAGCAGGCGGTGCCAGCGCCCCGGGGGGAGGGGCAAAGCCGCGCGGACTTCCCGCGGGCCGCAGTTGAGCAAAATACATACGGAGCTTTCCCCCTGCCGTCGGTGCAGGCAAAGGGCTGTTTCGCCCGGAGTCGTTACCGTGAGGCTGTCCTTGCTCAACGCCGCCAGCGCGGGGACTTCCCGGCGCAGCCGCAGCAGTTCCCGGTAGAATTCGTACAGGGTCCGGTGCGGCGCCTCTTTTTTCAAATGAAACCGTAATTTGGCACCGAGAAAGGTGGCTTCGTCCTGGGGGTCCGGTATCTCGCCCTGCCAGTTGAAGGCGGCGAACTCTTCCCGCCTTCCCCGCCGCACCGCGGCAATCAGTTCCGGGTTGGAATGGCTGACGAAGTAGGGGAAGGGGGCGGTCTCTCCGTATTCCTCCCCCATAAAGAGCAGGGGGACGAAGGGGGAAAGCAGCACCGCCCCGGCGGCCAGCCGGAGCGCCGCGGGGGGAAGGCTCTCGCTGAGGCGGTCACCGCGCAGGCGGTTGCCCACCTGGTCATGGTTCTGGGCGAAGACGACAAAGCGGTGCGCCGGGACCCCCCGCGAGGAGGTGCCGTGGCGGCACTGGCGGTAGGGGGAATACTCCCCGGAATAGACGAAGCCATCCCGGTAAGCCCTGGCCAGTTGCGCCAGGCTGCCGAAGTCCTGGTAATAGCCCTGCCGCTCCCCGGTGAGGAGCACGCGCAGGGCGTGGTGGAAATCGTCGTTCCACTGGGCGTCCAGCGCGTAGCCGCCCAGCTCGCGGGGCTGGAGGAGGCGGACGTCATTGGCGGCGCTCTCCCCGATGAGGTAAGCGCGCCGGCCCGACTTCGCGACCTCAACCTGGAAGGTGGTGGCGAGTTCTTTGAGGAAAGGGTAGGAGGAGATGTCCAGGATGGCGTGCAGGGCGTCCAGGCGAAGGGCGTCGATATGAAACTCGGTCATCCAGTAGAGGGCGTTTTCGATGAAGAAGCGGCGCACGTCGTCGCTGCCCGCGCCGTCGAAGTTCAGGGCGGCGCCCCAGGGGGTATGATAGCGCTCCGTGAAGTAAGGCCCGAAGTCCGCGCAGTAGTTACCCTCCGGCCCCAGGTGGTTATAGACCACGTCTAGGATAATGGCGAGCCCTGCGCGGTGGCAGGCATCGACCAGCCGCCGCAGTCCCGCCGGACCGCCGTAGGATTCCTGCACCGCGTAGGGATAAACGCCGTCGTAGCCCCAGTTGCGGTTGCCGGGGAACTGGGCGACGGGCATCAGCTCCAGCGCCGTAATCCCCAGCTCTTTCAGCTCTCCCAGGCGCGGGATAATGGCATCGAAGGTGCCTTCCGGGGTAAAGGTGCCGGTATGGACTTCATAGATGACGTATTTCGTCAGGGGCAGGCCGCCCCAGGAGGAGTCCGTCCACCGGAAAGCGGCGGGGTCCACCACTTCGCTGGGCCCGTGCACCCCTTCCGGCTGAAAGCGGGAAGCGGGGTCCGGGCGCTCTTTTTCTCCGTCCAGGAGATAGAAGTAGCGGCTGCCCGGCGACACGCCGTCGATGACCGCGTGATGATAGCCGCCGTCAGCCTTTTTCAGGGGGACAATGCGTCCCCGCGGGGAGACGAACTTCACCGCTACCTTTTCCGCTCGCGGCGCCCAGACCAGGAACCGGCACTTTTCCCCGCCGGGATAGCTCGCGCCCAACCGGTCGGTGTTCATTTTTCCGTTCCCTTGCTGCGGAAGCAGACTATTGCCAGGGGCGGCAGGGTAATCTCCAGCGAGTAGGGGCGCCCGTGCGCCGGTTCTTCCTGCGCCGTCAGCTCGGGCGAGTTCTCCTGGCCGCTGCCACCGAACGCTGGGGCATCGCTGTTGAGGATTTCCTGCCAGACACCACCGCGGGGCACGCCCACACGATAGCGCGGGTGGGTCATCGGCGTGAAGTTAGCCACCACCAGCGCCACGTCCCCGTTGCTTTTACCCTGGCGGAGGTAGGAAATAACGCTCTGCAGGGCATCGCTGGCGTCCACCCAGGCGAACCCGGCGGGTTCGCAGTCGCACTCGTGCAGGGCGGGTTCCTCCCGGTAAACGCGGTTCAACTCCTGCACCCATTTGGCCATCGCGGCGTGGCTGTTGTTCTGGAGAAGTTGCCACTCCAGGCTGCCGTCGTGCTGCCACTCGGACCACTGCGCCAGCTCCCCGCCCATGAAAAGCAGCTTCTTGCCCGGCTGGGTATACATGTAGCCCAGGAGCAGGCGCAGGTTGGCGAACTTCTGCCAGTCGTCGCCCGGCATCTTGCCGATGAGCGAGCTCTTGCCGTGGACGACCTCGTCATGGGAGAGGGGCAGGGTAAAATTCTCGTTGAAAGCGTAAATCATGCGGAAGGTAATGGTATTGTGGTGGTACTTACGGTAGACGGGGTCCTTGGACATGTAGAGCAGGGTATCGTGCATCCAGCCCATGTCCCATTTCAGGCCGAACCCCAGGCCGCCGACGTAAGTGGGGCGCGAAACCATGGGCCAGGCGGTGGACTCTTCGGCAATGGTCTGGACATCGGGGTAGTCCCCGTAGACTGCCTCGTTAAGCTTCCTGAGGAAGGCGATGGCTTCCAGGTTTTCCCGCCCCCCGAACTTGTTGGGTATCCACTCTCCCTGCGCGCGGGAGTAGTCCCGGTAGAGCATCGAGGCGACCGCGTCCACGCGCAGGCCGTCCACGTGATATTTGTCCAGCCAGAAACGTGCGCTGCTGACGAGAAAGCTCTGCACCTCGGCGCGCCCGTAGTTGAAGATATAGCTTTTCCAGTCCGGGTGAAAGCCTTCCCTGGGGTCCTCGTGCTCGTAGAGGTGCGTGCCGTCGAAGTAGGCCAGCCCGTGCTCGTCGCTGGGGAAGTGGGAAGGCACCCAGTCCAGGATGACGCCGATGCCCTGCCGGTGCAGGCAGTCCACCAGGTACATGAAGTCCTGGGGGGTGCCGTAGCGTGATGAGGGCGCGAAGTAGCTGGTGGTCTGGTAGCCCCAGGAGCCGAAGAAGGGGTGCTCCATCACGGGGAGAAGCTCCACGTGGGTGAAGCCGGCATTCTTCACGTAGTCGACGAGTTGCTCCGCCATCTCCCGGTAGGAGAGGGAGCGGTAGCCTTCCTCCGGGACGCGCTTCCAGGAACCCAGGTGGACCTCGTAGATGGCGATGGGCGCGTCGAGCCGGTTACGCTCTCCCCGCTGTGACATCCACTCCCCGTCGCCCCACGCATAATCCGTGTCCCAGACAATCGAGGCCGATTTCGGCGGTATCTCCTGGAAGGTGGAGTAGGGGTCGGCTTTCTCCACGCGGTAGCCGCGGTAGCGGGAGGTGATGGCGTACTTGTAGAGCGTGCCGCGTCCCACGCCGGGCAAAAAAGCTTCCCAGATGCCGGAACTGCCGCGGGGGCGCAGCGGGTGGCGTCCCTTCTCCCAGCCGTTAAAGTTACCGATGACGGAGACCTCGCGGGCGTCCGGCGCCCAGACGGCGAAGCAGGTGCCCTCCGTGCCGTCAACGGTCCGCGTATGGGCGCCCATCTTCTCGTAGAGGCGGTAATGCGTCCCCTCGTTGAAGAGGTAGAGGTCATCCGCGGTCAGGAGGGATGTTTCTGCCGGGGGTGGGGTGCCCCCGGTCTTTACCGGGGCGCTCCGGCGCTTCCGTTCCTTTTCCGGTTTCTTCATTTTTCCTCTCCGCGCGCTTTCCGCAATCGGTCGACCAAGCTTAGTGTAGCAAGTAACGGGGGCAAATGGCAAAGCTCCTCCAGGCGGTAACGGGCTTTCCGCCGCCAGTTTGGGTATTCCGTCACGGTGCTGGGCACGTTCTGGAACCGCGTCTCCTGCCAGAGGTCTTCCAGGTTGACCAGCACCAGCCGGGCGCGGCCGGCGGCGAGAAAAGAGAGGCAGGCCCGGAAAACGGCCGGCACACCGGTTCCCGGTTCTTTCAGCCACCCCCGCCGCCGGAGAAAAGCGGTCAGGGCGCGCTTCATGCGCCGCAGGTTCTGTTTTTCCGCGGCGGCACCGGCCTCATCCAGCAGCCCCAGTTCCTGCCGGGCGGGGATGTCCTGGCCCCGCCAGAACGCGGCGAAGGGCGGCATGTCATGGGTGTTCAGGCTGGCGGCACAGTCCCGCGCCGGGGAGGGCATGGTTTTCCCGAGGCTGCCGGCGAGCTCATAGTGGAGCACGTACATCCGCCGGAAGCCGTGGCGGCGCATCATGGGGCGGACGTAAGGGGGCACGGTGCCCAGGTCCTCGCCGATGAGCGCCGTCCCGTGGCGGTGGGACTCCAGGCACAGGATGGCGTAAAGCTCTTCCGCCGGGTAGCGCAGGTAGACGCCGTCGCGCGCTGCCATCCCCGGGGGGATGCAGAACAGGCGGTGCAAGCCCATAACATGGTCGATGCGCAGCACCCCGGCGTGCGCCATGTGGTGCCGCAGGTAGCTGATGACGTAGCGGTAGCCCTGCTCCCGGATTTTCCGGGGGTGCAGGGGGCAGAACATCCAGTCCTGTCCCCGGGTAAAAACGGCGTCCGGAGGCGCCCCCGCGGAAGCGCCCGTGATGAAAGCGGAGCGTTCCCGCCAGGCGTCATAGCCGTCCGGGTGGACGCCCACGGGCAGGTCCAGGTAAAGCTCGCATCCCCTCTTCTGAGCGTTATCGGCGGCGGCGCTCATCTGCCGGTGAGACAGCCATTGCACGTATTCGTGATAGCGGCGGTCTTCCTCGCGGTAGTCGCCTTCCCGCAGAGTGCCCTCGCGCAGGCGTGACGGCCAGGAACGCCACGGTTTTCCCTGCCGCTCCCCGGCGGCCCGGAAACAGGCGTAGTCGGTGAGCTGCGGGTGCTCCGCCGCAAACCGCTCGAACTCCTCCCGGCGTTCTGATGATGCCGTGAAGAAGGCGCGGCACATTTCTGCCAGGACGCGCCTCTTCAACGCCATCCCCCGCGGGTAGTCCACCAGCGGCATCCGGCCCAGGACGGTAATCTCTTTCCGGAAAGGAGCGCTCCGGAGGATGGCGGCAGCGGGAGGGGTGTTTATCTCCGGCACGGCGGTGACATCCAGGTAAAACTCGTTCCAGAACAGGCGGCTGACGGGGTTGTAGGGGCTGAAGGTCGCCTCTTTTCCCAGGGGCATGGGGAGGAGAGGCAGGGTCGCCACCGTGCTGCCTCCCAGCTCCGCCACCCGGTCCATCAGCGCGGCCAGGTGGGTGAAGTTACCGCTCCCCCAGTCGTCCTCTGCGCGCAGGGCGTAAAGGGGTAGAAAGACCCCCCATCCCGCTTTGCCGCCGGGCGGGCCCTGGTAAGCCTGGAGCGGCGCCGAGATGAGCATAGTCTCCGCCTGCCCGCCCGCGGACTCCAGGGTAAAGCGGTGATAGCCGTGGGGCAGTTTCAGGTTGAGGGGCAGGCGGCAGAGCAGGTAGGGCCTGCCTTCCACCTCCGCCCGCGCCGTAACGGGAAGGGCATCGCGCGCCCATTCCCAGCGGTTTTCTTCCCCGTCGGCACGCTGCAGGCGTGCGGCCACCCGGATATTATTCCCGTCGGCGGGAAGGCGCGCCTCCAGGTAAGGCAGGTCCCCCTCCCAGGCGACGGCTGCCGGCTCCAGCAAGCGGCGCCAGCTCTCCTGCCGGCGTGCTCTTAAGGCGGCGGGGACATCCCGCAGGTGCGCCACCGGCGCCCCCAGCGCCGGAAGCAGCGCCAGCAAAGCCTCCGGGGAGGCCTGGCGGCGGTGGTGACTGACATCGTAATAGGCGGTCTGCACGTCATAAAGGCGTGCCAGCTGCGGCAGTAGCCTTGACCCGGCGGCGGTCATACCTCGGAGTCCAGTATGTGTAAAATGCCCTGGAGGGGCAGCTTTACCCAGTCCGGGCGGTTATTCAGTTCGTAATTAACCTCGTAGACGGCTTTTTCCAGCAGGTAGGCGTTCAGCAGCGTTTTCGTATCCTCGCGGGTGGAGGGGAGAATGGGAACGTCAGAGACCAGGTCAAGATAAGACTTGAGAAAAGCGCCGGAGACCCAGAGATTCCAGACACGCGTCCAGTTTTCCAGCATGGGGATATCCTCCGGGCGGGGGACGGTGGTGGTCCAGTTCCGCAAGGCGACGAAGGCGGCATAATAGAAAGAGCGCAGCATCCCGGCGACATCGCGTAGCGGGGAACGTTTGATGCGCCGCTCGCCCAGGTGCCGGGCGGGCTCGCCCTCGAAATCGATTATCACGAAGTCGCTGCCGGTGTAAAGCACCTGCCCCAGGTGGTAATCGCCGTGGCAGCGGATGCGCATGCCGTTTATTTTGTGCCGGGTCACGTTCTGGAAACAGCTGATAATGTCGTCCTGGCGTGCCAGCACGGCTTCGGCGGCTGGTACGGCGTCTTTCGGGAGGTCCCCCCGGCGCTGCCCCAGCAGCTGCAGGACCTGGTAGGCAAAACCTCTCATGGTATGGTACAGCGAGCGCTGGTAGGTAACGGAGAACGGCTCCGGGGTGAAGGCGACATCGACCATGGCGGAAGCCAGCGCCAGGTGGAGTTCCCCGGTGCGCTGTCCCAGCAGCCTGGCGGAGGCAAGGTAAGAACCCACCGTTTCCACCAGAGCCTGCGGGACCTCCCTTTCGCTGATTTCCAGCAGCGGTCCGGTCAGCTGCGGGGGTGTCTCCACTTCCGGGTGCGCCAGTATCCGCTCGAAGTAGTGGGCAAGCTCGTCAAGCGTATAGTGCCAGGCGTTGCCCTCGTTGCTGACGTAGCCGTGCAGTATCCCCATCGTGACCGGCTCCACTTCGCCTTTGCCCTGGTATTCCAGGGCGCCGGCCACCGGCGGCGTGTTGCGGAAGGGCTCTTTCTCGGTGAGAAAGCGCCCCAGTTCTAGTTCCGTGCTGATGCCTTCCTCCATCTTTCGGAAAATCTTGAGCATGAAGCGGTCCCCGAACATCACGGAGGTATTGCTCTGCTCCGCCCGGGAGAGGGACGGCGTCAGGGAGTCTACCGCGCTCCCGCGGAGCCGCCGGAACGCCCTGGTGGGGAAACAGGTAACCCGGCCGTTCTTGCCCCGGAACTGCCGCCGCTGGCTGATGGACTTTAGCAGCGCGGTGGCGAAATCCGGCTCGCTCAGGGCGTCATAGAGGACGCTTGTTGTCTCCGTATCCTTGCCGCGCGGCTTCAGCCGGGCGATAACGGCATCGGGAGAGTTGCTGATAATCTTCGCGGCGTTTTCCTCGGAGGCAAAAGCCAGCGGGACCAGGTAGACCTCCGGCTCGCCGTCGGTATATTCCAGCTCTGTGGGGATAAGGTATGCCGTTTCCGCGTTGTAGGGGACGGCGATGATATCCAGGATTTCTGCGGAGTGCACGTGGCGGGCCTTGCTGGCGAACCAGCGCCGCTGCTGTATATAGTTCAGCAGGGCCGACTCCAGCGCGGGGCGGACCCTGAGCTTGAAGAGGTTTGCCCATTCCCCGCTGAGGGACATCGTGGGGACCGCCAGCTCACCGGGCCCGG
>JBDRGD010000001.1:0-32112 GCA_043818095.1 Chloroflexota bacterium | reverse complement strand
ACAATCCGGATATGCTGGCCGGGGAGCGGCGCATGGATTTTCACGCCCTCCGGACGGATAACCCATTTTCCCGGGTGTTTGCGAGCGTATGCCAGGGCAAGGCGCCCCGCCGCCAGCGCCTTATCGCCGCCCTCGATAAAGCCCAGCAGGTCCGAAGGCAGCCCACCAGGCACAGACGGGGCTGTTCCCCCCTTTTCCCGGAACTGGCGGTAAGCCGGGGCAAGGTCGACGATGCTGCCGTCCTCGAGCAGCCCCCCGAGCCTCCTGGACGGTCCGAAAACTACCAGCTTCACGCGGTCACCTCGCTTTCCCCGGTGAGTCCGGCGCTTTATTCTACCTTACTGCGCCACGTAATCAGGTCGCTCACGGGCACCCGCATCCGGCGCAGCTGGTTGCCGGGGAAATCCGGGTCGGGATAGCCCACGGCGATGGCGATGAAGACGCGCTTGGATTCGGGTATCTTTGCCACCCGGCGCAGCACCTCCGGGTAGTAGGTCGGCGCCATCATCAGGCAGGTGCCCAGCCCGAAGTGCAGCGCCGCCAGGGCGATGTTCTGGGCGACCAGCCCCGCCTCGAAGATGGAACGGAACTCCGAGGTCTCCTTGTCGGCACAGACGATAATCGCCGCAGGGGCGTTGTGAAAAGCCACGTTGCGCCGGTTCCACGAGCGCCTTTTTGCCTCGTCTTCCCGGGGAATGCCCAGCAGCTTGTAAAGCTCCTGGACCATCTCCACCTGGCGCTCCCGGTATTTCCCCGTCGGCGTGGCGGTGCCCATGTAATATTCCGGCTTCATGCCCTGGTCGAACAGATCCTGGTTGCCTTTCCTCACCGCCTCCAGCACCTCTCCGGTGAGCACCACGAACTCCCAGGACTGCCCGTTAAAACCCGACGGCGCGTAGTGGGCGGCGTCGAGCAGTCCGGTCAGGACCTCTTCCGTGACCGGCTCCGCCTTGAAGCCCCGGATGCTCTTCCGCGATTTGACGGCTTCGATAATCTCCATGCTACCTCCGTCTGATACGTTTTCCCGCGTAATGGAAACTACATTAATTTAACCGTCCTGTCGCCCGGCGGCGGCGTCGTCACCATGATGATGACCCCCAGGAAGGCCAGCCCCGCCAGCTCCAGCCAGAAATAGCCGTAGCTGCCCCAGGCATCGAAGGCCCACCCCGCCAGGACGGGCCCCAGAAAGCTGCCCACGGAAGACATGCCCAGCATGATACCCAGCACCGTGCCGAAATTGGCCCGGCCGAAGTATTCCGCAATCAGCCCCGCCCGCATCGTGAAAATGCCCCCCCAGCCGAGCCCGAAGAGGAACATGAAGGTCCAGAGCAGCCAGGGGGCCCCCGGGGTAACGTAATGGAAGGCGAGCAGGCCCAGGGTAGAGCATACCAGAGAGGCTGTCGTGACGTGTTTCTTATTCAAGCGGTCGCCCAGCATACCGGCGCCGAGCCGTCCCAGCCCGCTGGAGAGTGATACCCCCATGGCGACCAGACTGGCAACCGAGCGCATGATACCCACAGTGCCGAGAAACGGCATCACGTGGACAATCACCGCATTCACGGTCAGCTGCAGGAGAACAAGGGCGATGCTGATCTGCCAGAAGGCGCGGCTGCGCATCGCCTGCCGGACGCCCATATCCAGCTTCACGGTCGGCACGGATACGGCCGGCGCCGCCAGGGTAGTGCTTCTCAGTTCACCATCCGGAAGATAGCCGTACTGCTCCGGCTTGTGGCGGAAAAGCAGGGACAGGGGCACGTTGACCACCAAAGTAACCACCAGCAGGATAAATACGGCATCCCGCCAGCCGAATTTGTCGATGAGCAGCACGACCATGGGGACGACCAGGCCGCCTAATGCGAAACCGGCGCCGATAATCCCCGTGGCGAGGCTCACGCGCCGGTGGAACCAGTTGGCAATCGCGGTAATCGCTACCGTGGGACTGGAGCCGCTCAGGCCGATGGCAATCAGGGCAAAGGCGAAGTAGTAGACCGCCAGCGAGTGCATCAGCCCCAGCATCAGGAAACCGAGGCAGATGATTATCATGCCGCCGAACATGAGCCGCCGGGGACCGAAGCGGTCCACCATTACCCCCAGGACCGGCGCCAGGAGACTCGTTTCGATGCCCCTCAGGGAAGCCGCCAGGGACACCTGGGTGTAGCTCCACCCGAACTCCTCCGCAATCGGGTCAAAGAAAGCGGTGAATCCCAGCAGGATAAAGCCCCCCTGCAGCAGCCAGATGAAAAAACACCCGATGACCAGCCACCAGCCGTAGAAGATTCTGGGTGTTTTCCGGTTGAAGTTCATGTGCCAGTACCCCGGAGATAAGCGCTGCCGTCGTATTATACCACTTCAGCGCCGCGGGGCAACGCCGCCGCGATTACACACTCCCGGGGGAAAGCAAGTCCGAAAATTATAGCAAATATTCTCAAGAAAAGGACTGAACAGGCACGAATGATACCGGGGTTCATTTTGACAAAGGGCGCGCCGCCAAATATAATCAAGGCGGAAAAGTAACCTTTGCGGAGGTAACAAATGGCAGACACGGACGCAGCGGCAAAAAAGAGTAAAGGCGGTTACCTGGAAGCCCTCCTCAACAGCTGTCCGAGCGCGATTATCGCCATTAATGCCCAGGGCAGCATCACCTTCGTCAACAAGGAGACCTGTAACCTCATCACCTGCGATATGAACAGCATCATCGGGGACAGCATTGCCAACATCTACGAAACCGAGGAGCTTGCCCGCGAGACCAACCGGAAGCTCTACATGAGTGGCGGCATCATCCACGACCACGAGTCCCGCATCAAGACCCGGAAAGGGAAAATCGTCCCCGTGCGCATCTCCGCCGCCCACCTGAAAGACAGCGCGGGCAACTACGCCGGTGCCGTGGGCTACTTCGAAAAGTACCGCCCCTGGCACAAGGCGGAGGCCGACCTGAAAGCCTATGCCGATGACCTGGAAGCCAAGCTCTCCGAGTGGCAGGACCTGGGCGCGCCGGTCTTCGAGCTCTACCCCGGGCTGACCGTGGGGATAATCGTCGGGCGGGTAAATACCGCGCGCTTCGAGCGCATCAATACCATCCTGCTCGACTACGTCAAGGGCGTGAAAAGCAAGGTCGTCCTGATTGACCTGGGGTCGGCGCTCATCGACGATTGCGTGGCGCCGAAACTGGTGCATACCTTCCGCACCCTGCAGCTACTGGGGGCGCAATGCGTGCTCAGCGATGTCCAGTCCTCCGTAGCGCAGGAAATGGAGACGCTGATTCCCGATTTGAACCTGGTGAAATCATTCAGCAATACCAGCAGTGCCCTGGAAGCCGCGCTCGACATCCTGGGCTACAGCATCACGAAAAAGGCTTAATCCCGGAGGAGCAAATTTGAACAAGGTTTTCCCCAGCGTCGATGAAGCCATCGCCGATATCCCCGACGGAGCCTCCATCGCCATTGGGGGCTTTTTTACGGCGGGAACGCCGGTGCCCCTGATTCAGGCGCTCGCCCGCCGGGGTGTCAAGGACCTGACCATCATCGTCCAGCAGATGGGACCCGGCAATGACGAAATTCTCAAGCTGGTGCTCAACAAGCAGATAAAGAAAGCCATCTGCAACTACCCCTTCCACCGCTCCGCCAGCCGGGGCTTCAACTCCCCTTTTGAGAAGGCAGTGCGCGCCGGGGAGATTGAACTGGAAATCTATCCCATGGGCAGTTTCGTGGAAAAGCTGAGGGCGGCGGGCGCGGGCATCGCCGGCTTTTATACCCCCACCGGCGTAGGCACCGTGGCGGCGAAAGGGAAGGAAGTCCGGGAGTTCAACGGCAGGGAATACCTCCTGGAGCTCGCCCTCCAGCCGGACTACGCCTTCGTCTACGCCTCCCAGGGGGACGCCCTGGGGAACCTGGTCTGCCGGAAAACGGCGCTGAACTATGCCCCGGAAATGGCGAAGGCCGCCCGCGTCGCCATCGCTGCCGTGGAACACATTGTGGAACCGGGCAAGCTGAACCCGGACGCGGTCCACGTTCCCGGTATCTACGTCCAGCGCGTGGTGCAGGTGGACCGCCCCAGCTACATCCCCACCATCGATTAACCGCAGGAGAATCTGAAATGGCACAGGCAGGCAAACTGAAAGGACTTTCCCGCGAGCTTATCGCCCTCCGCATCGCGAACGAGCTCGAGGATGGCACTTATGTCAACCTCGGCATCGGGATACCGACCCTGGTGTCCGACTGGATTGAAGGGCGGGATATCATCCTCCAGTCGGAAATCGGCATGCTGAACACCGGCCCCCTGGCGGCGCCGGACGAGGTGGACCAGGACCTGATTAACGCCAGCTGCCAGCCGGTCACGGAGCTTCCCGGGAGCTGTTATTTCTCCGACTGCGAGTCTTTTGCCATGATTCGCGGCGGTTACATGGACGTCGCCGTGCTGGGCGCCCTCCAGGTCTCCGCGCAGGGCGACCTCGCCGGGTGGAACAACCCGGAGAGAGGGGGTTCCCGGAAGGCATCGGCAACATCGGCGGTTCCATGGACCTGGCGGTGGGCTCGAAAAAGGTGATTGTCGCCATGATGCACGTCACCAATGACAACGAGCCCAAGATTCTGGAGGAATGCACCTACCCGCTGACGGCCAAGGGCGTGGTGCAACTGATTGTCACCGACCTCGCCGTGATCGAGGTCACCCCCAGGGGGCTGCTGCTGAAAGAGATCGCCTCCGGGCTCACCCCCAAGCAAGTGCAGTCGGTGACCGGGGCAAAGCTGACCGTCAGCAAGGACCTCACCGAAATCCAGCTGTAGCCGCGGGGAGCGTAAACCCGTCCGCCGCTACTTGAGGCTGTTCAGGTATTTTTCCAGGGACATAGCGGCATGAGCGCCGTCCCCCACCGCCGTGGAAATCTGCCACGGGGAGTTGGCGCGGATGTCGCCCGCGGCATAGACCCCGGGGACCCCGGTCGCCATGTTCTCGTCGACGATTACCTGCCCCCGCTCGTTCAGGGGGACGCTGTCCTTCACGTACGCCGTGTTCGCATCGATGCCCACGTGCACCAGCACGCCGTCCGCCGCTACGGACTCCTTGTTGCCGCTTTTGACGTCGACGACGTCAATACCGGAAACATGGTCCTGACCGGTAATCGCGGCTACCTTCACGCCGCAGCGCACCTCAATCTTGTCGTTTTCCCGGACCCTCTCCCGGAGAATCTCCGTGGCGGTCAGCTCCGGCAGCATTTCCAGCAGGATGACCCGGCTCGCTATCCGGGCCAGTATCAGCGCCTCGGTAACCCCGGAGTTGCCCCCGCCCGCCACCGCTACCACCTTGTCCGCGAACTGGGGCCCGTCACAGGTGGCGCAGGCAAAGACGCCGCGGTATTCGAAGTCCGCCTCCCCCGGCACGCCCAGCTTCCGGGAATGGGAGCCGCCGGCGAGAATCAGGCCCCGGCTGCGGTACGTCCCTCCGGTGGTCTGCACCACCTTCTCGGCGCCGCTGACCTCCAGGCCGGTGACCTCCGCCATCTCAATACTGGCGCCGACATTCATCGCCTGGTTCAGCATGTTGCTGCCCAGTTCCGGACCCATCACGCCCTCGGGATAGCCGGGGTAGTTTTCAATCAGCTCCCGGTTCATCAGCTCCCCGCCCATCAGCTCCCTCTCCAGGATAAGCGTGTTCAGCCGGGCGCGTGCGGTATACAGCCCGGCGGTCAGTCCGGCAGGGCCGGCACCAATGATAATGACGTCGTGCTTTTGCTCCATTATCTCTCCCCGATTCTTATTTGGTCTCTTTCAGGTCCCAGAAGCTGGTAAGCTGGCTGTAGTCCAGCAGGCCGCTCTCCCCATAGCTCTCGATATTTATCCCTGCCTCGGTCGCCGCGGCGATCGGGTTAAGCCCCCCCAGGAGCACCATCCCCACCCGGTTCAGTCCCAGGTGAATCTCGCACAGGGGGCTGCTCACCTCTCCCAGCGTGAAAACGCCGGTAATGCCCGCCTTCTCAAGGACGGCGGTCTTTTTCGCGACCAGCTCCCGGGCGGGCGCCGGTATCTCCCGGAAGTTAGCCAGGACCTTGCCGCTGCCCGTGCTGGCCACGCTCCTGACGTCCGTCATCCCGGCGCGGATATACTGCTCCGAGGGGTCGATGGATGTCCCCGCGTAGTTGATAATCGCCACGAAGCGCCTCGGTTTCATGTCCCTGATTTCCAGCACCCCGCCGAAACGGGAACTGACCGGCACCCCGGCCTTGAGCAAAACGCCGTTTACCACCGCGCTGCAGACCGTCGCCAGGCCCACCTTGCCGTGAGGTATCACTACCGAGCCGATTTTCTCGCCTTCCCGGGCGACCGCCACCAGGTCACTGACGCAGAGCCGGGCGCGGAAGGTTTCCCTCATGGCAGCCAGCGCCTCCGGGAAGCCTTCCCGGTCAATCAGCGAGGTGTTCACCGGCACCTGCCCCTTCTTTTTGACGGGGTCAAAGCTGGTCAGAAAAGCCAGCGTCTCCAGCTTGTCCTGGATGAAGCCCACCTGCTCCGGGGCGAGGGCGGACCTGAGCTCCTCGAGGCCCCGCGGGGTCACCGTGCGCCCGTCATGACCGAAAGCCTTGGTAAAGCCGCGCTCATCGGTAATCTTCAGGTGGTAGCGCACGCCCCTTTCGCTCAGAAAGACCCCGTGCCGCTCCAGGGCGCGGGCGATGGTAATCGAGCCCATCGGCTCCGAGGACTCGCTCAGGACCTTGAGGATGGCGATAACCTTTTTCTCGGTATCGGCGGGCGCCGACTGTACCATGAATACCTCACCCGTCTCCTCAGAAATATTCGTGAATATTATACCACCTCGTCCCCGTATCGTGAAGGTTGTCTGGTTTTCATTGTGAGGAGCACGGCGACGAAGCAATCTCCGGCATGATAAAAGAGATTGCTTCGCTACGCTCGCAATGACCGCAGAGCGGGAACTACCATTCCCGGAAACGGTTGGTGATGGGGAGCCTCCGGTCCCTGCCGAAGGCGCGCGGGGTTATCTTGATACCCGGCGGGGCCTGGCGGCGCTTGTACTCGCTGGTGTCCACCAGCCGCGCCATCTGCCGGACGATTTCCGGGGCGAACCCCCGGGCCACCAGCTGCTCGATGCTCTCGTCCTCTTCCACGTAGGACGTCAGCATCGCGTCGAGCTGCTCATAGGGCGGCAGGGTATCGGTATCTTTCTGGTCCGGCCTCAGTTCGGCGGAGGGGGCCTTGCTGACGATGGCAGCGGGAATGACCCCTTTTCCACCCCGGGAGTTGCGGTACTTCACCAGGTCATAGACCATCGTCTTGGGCACGTCCTTGATCACGGCAAAGCCGCCCGCCATGTCTCCGTAAAGGGTGCTGTAGCCGGTGGCCATCTCGCTCTTGTTCCCCGTGGTCAGCACCAGCCAGCCGAACTTGTTAGACAGCGCCATCAGGTAGTTCCCGCGGATGCGCGCCTGGATGTTCTCCTCCGCGACGCCGGGTTCAGTACCCCGGAGGCTTTCTTCCAGCGCCTTGAGGTAGGCCTGCATCACCGGTTCGATGGGAATGGTCAGGAGGCGGATGCCCAGGTTCTGCGCCAGCTTTGCCGCGTCGGTAAGGCTGCCCTCCGAGGAATACCGGGAAGGCATGGCCACGCCGGTCACGTTCTGTTTCCCCAGCGCATCCACGGCAATCACCGCCACCAGGGCGGAGTCGATGCCCCCGGAAAGCCCTATCAGGACTTTCGCGAAGCCGTTCTTCCGCACGTAGTCGCGCGTGCCCAGCACCAGCGCCTCGTAGACCTCCGCCGGGAAGCCTTTTCTCCGGGGCGGACGCTGCGGCGGCAGGGGGGTTCTGGGCAGCTCCGGCAGGTTCTCCGCGATGACGACTTTCTTCTCCTGCCAGCCGTATTCTTCCAGGGGCGGGGCACCCTTGCGCCGCCGGGAGTCATGGAGGCGCCGGCGGAAGACCGCCTCCACATCCAGGTCAACGATGACCAGTTCCTCGGTGAACTGCTTCCCCCCGGCGATCTGCCTGCCCTCTTCATCGAAAACGAGGCTGTCGCCGTCGAAAATCAGCTCGTCCTGCCCCCCCACGAGGTTGTTATAGGCGACGATGGCCACGTTATCCGCGGCACGGGAAGCCAGCATCCTCTCCCTTTCCCTGCGCCGCCCGTGATAGTAAGGGGAGGCGCTGATATTGAGGATGACCGCGGCCCCGGCGTTCGCCTGCACCGTGGCGGGTCCGGCCTCGTACCAGATGTCCTCGCAGATGTTGACGCCGATGCCGGTATCGCCCAGCAGGTAGACGGGGCACTCGTTCCCGGCGCGGAAATAGCGGTTCTCGTCGAAGACACCGTAGTTCGGCAGGAAAATCTTGTGATAGACGTCAACCAGCCTGCCGTCATGGATAATCGCCGCGGCATTGTAGATATCGCCGGCGTCATGGGCGAAACCCAGGACCACCGTCAGCCCGGAGGTCTCCGGGATGATGTCCTGCAGGGTCTCCCAGTTCTTCCTGATGAAATGGGGCTTAAAAAGAAGGTCCTCAGGGGGATAGCCGCACACCGCCAGTTCCGGGAAGGTGAGCAGCTCCACTCCTGAGGACCGGGCTTCACTCAGTACCCGCAGTATCCTGTCTCTATTACCGGCAAAGTCCCCCACCGTGGGATTTATCTGGGCCATACCCAGGCGTAACGGACGCATTGATTACCCCCCGGCAGAATTTACCTGCATTATAACAGGTGCTCGGGGTCTCTGCCAGCTTTAGAGAACGGGTAAATATTTTTTCAGTTCGTAGTCCGTGACCTGGGTGCGGTAGTTGTCCCACTCGATATTCTTGTTCGCGAGGAAAGCCTTGAAGACGTGCTTCCCGAGGGCCTTCTCCACTACCTTGCTGTTCTCGGTGAGCTTTATCGCCTCCAGCAGACTCGCCGGCAGCGTCCCGATGCCGCGTGATTCGCGCTCCTTTGCGCTCATCTCGTAAACGTTTTCCTCGACCGGCGGTGGCGGCTCGTAGCCCTTTTCAATACCCTCGAGGCCTGCTGCCAGCATCACGCTGAACGCCAGGTAGGGATTGCACGCCGGGTCCGGAGAACGGAACTCGATGCGCGTCGCCTTCTCCCGCCCCGGACGGTACTCCGGCACGCGAACCAGGTCAGACCGATTCCGCCGCGCCCAGGAGAGATAGACCGGCGCCTCATACCCCGGCACCAGGCGCTTGTAAGAGTTCACCCACTGGTTGCAGACCGCCGTTATCTCCGGACCGTGCTTCAGCAGACCGGCGATGAAGCTCCTCGCTTCTTTGGAGAGATGGTAGGAGTCCTTCGGGTCAAAAAAGGCGTTCCTTTCGCCCTTGAAGAGGCTCTGGTGAACGTGCATCCCGCTGCCGTTAATCCCAAAGACAGGCTTGGGCATGAAGGTAGCGTAGACCCCGTTTTTCATTGCTATCTGCTTCACCACCAGCCGGTAGGTCATCACGTTGTCCGCCATGGTCATGGCGTCCGTATACCTCATGTCAATCTCGTGCTGGCTCGGCGCGACCTCGTGATGGGAGTACTCCACTCCGATACCCATCTCCTCCAGGGTGAGCACCGTTTCCCGCCTCAGGTCCAGCGCCGCGTCCAGCGGCGTCAAATCAAAGTAGCCGCCGGCATCCAGCCCCTCGGTGCACGTGGAATCCTTGAAATAGAAATACTCCAGCTCCGGGCCCACGTAATAGGTATAGCCCAGGTCCGCCGCCCGCTTCAGGTTCTTCTTGAGGACGAACCGCGGGTCGCCTTCGAAAGGCTCGCCGCCGGGTTTGAGCACGTCGCAGAACATCCGCGCCACGGCGCGGTGCTCGCGGGGCCGCCAGGGCAATAGCTGGAAGGTATCCGGGTCCGGCTTGGCCACCATGTCGCTCTCGTCGATGCGGGCAAAGCCCTGGATGGACGAGCCGTCAAAGCCCATCCCCTCTTCCATCGCCCCTTCCAGTTCTTCCACGGTAATGCTGAAGCTCTTCAGCATCCCCAGGATATCCGTAAACCACAGCTTGATGAACTTGACGTCGTTCTCCTTCGCTGCCTTGAGTACGTAGTCCTTGCCTTTGCTGTTATCTTTGTCGCTCATGTCCCTCCTCGTTAAACAATTCATTCGCATCAAACCACAAACCCCGGTGTTACGTCAATCCATGCTCGCCCTCCTTCGCTCGGATTCCTGAATGCATTTTGCTAAATCGCACTATTGCCGTGGTCGCCGGTACGCACGCGCACCGCATCCTCCACGGGCATGATAAAGATCTTGCCGTCGCCGATTTCCCCCGTCCTCGCCCTGGTAACGATGGCGTTGACCGCGCGGGGGACGTCCTCATCGAACACCACCAGCTCCAGCTTGAGCTTGGGCAGGAGGTCCACCCGGTATTCACCCACCCGCCACTGCAGGGGGATGCCCTTCTGCCGTCCCCGTCCCCGCACCTCGCTGACGGTCATCCCGTAGTAGCTTTCGTCTTCCAGCGCCTGCTTGACCGCTTCCAGGCTTTCTTCCCGGATAATCGCCTCTATTTTCTTCATCGGAATATCCCTCCATAAGCCCTTTCGCCATGCTGCGAGATGTCCAGACCGACGGTTTCCTCCCACTGGCCCACGCGGAGCCCCATGGTCACGTCAATCAGCTTACCCAGCACCCAGGTCACGCCGAAAGCGTACACGGCCACCACGAGAACAGCAACCAGCTGCTTGAAGACCTGCATGCCGCCGCCGTAAATCAGCCCGTCGGCGCCGGCGGCGTTCACCGTCACGCTGGCGAAAATACCCGTCGCCAGGGCTCCCCAGATACCCCCGAGCCCGTGGCAGGCGAAGACATCCAGGGAGTCATCCACGCCGCGCTTTATCTTGAAGAGCGTCATGCCGTAGTAAGAGATGACCGCAGCGATACCCCCGATGGGGATGCCCGCCAGCGGCGGGACGAACCCGGCGGCGGGGGTAATCGCCACCAGGCCCACCACCGCCCCGGTGACCGTACCCAGCACGGTGGGGCGCTTGTACTGCCAGCTCAGCAGCATCCAGACAAAAGCCGCGGAAGCCGCCGCGGTATTGGTCGCCACGAAAGCGCTGGCGGCGATGCCCCCCGAGGTCAAAGCGCTGCCGGCATTGAAACCGAACCAGCCGAACCAGAGCAGGCCTGCGCCGAGCACCACCATGGGGATATTATTGGGCTCCATGACGGTGGTGGGAAAGCCACGGCGGCGTCCCAGCAGCGCAACCAGCGCCAGGGCGGAGACGCCGGCATTGATGTGCACCACGGTGCCGCCGGCAAAGTCCAGGGCGCCCAGTTTCGCCAGCCAGCCGCCGGTCCCCCAGACCCAGTGCGCCACCGGGCTGTAGACCACGGTGAGCCACAGGAAGGAGAAGACCATCAGGGCGCTGAATGTCATCCGCTCCACCACGGAGCCGGTAATCAGGGCGACGGTGATGATGGCGAACATCGCCTGGAAAATCATGAAAGCCAAGTGGGGCACGGTGCTGGCATAAATCGGAGAAGGCTCCTGTCCGACATTAAAGAGACCGATGAAGTTCAGTCCGCCGATAATCCCCCCCACGTCATCGCCGAAAGCCAGGCTGTACCCGTAGAGCACCCAGAGCAGCCCCACCAGCCCCAGCGCCGCGAAGCTCATCATGATAGTGGAAAGAACGTTCTTGCTGCGGACCATGCCCCCGTAGAAGAGGGCCAGACCGGGCGTCATCAGCATCACCATTGCTGAAGAAATCAGTATCCAGGCTGTATCCCCCGCATTGACTGCCATCCTTAACCTCCTCAGGTCCGGATAGTTCCAGTTTAGCGGGGAAATGTTACAAACAGATTACGGGAAAAAATAATCGGCGTGATGCCGGAAGAAAATTCAGGCGTCCCTGCAGAAACGGTAGCCGATGTTCCGCACCGTCTCCACGAAGGTATGGTTGATGTCCTCAATCTTACTGCGCAGCCGGCGGATATGGACGTCCACGGTCCGGTCCCCTCCCAGGTAATCGTAGCCCCACACCCGGTTGAGCAGCGCGTCCCGGGTAAACGTGCGCCCCGGGTGCTCCGCCAGGAACTTGAGCAGCTCGTACTCGCGGAAGGTCAGCATCGCCACCCTGCCGCCGACCGCTACTTCACACTTTACCCGGTCGATAACGAGGTCGCCGCGCCGGATGGTTTCCTCGGGAGGCGTTCCGGCTTTATGTAAAATACGCGCTATCCGCAGCTTCAGTTCGAGGATGTCATACGGCGCTAAAAGAAAGTCGGCCACCTGCTCCAGGTGACCGTTGATGCCGGCGACTGCCTCCGGGCGCACCAGGACAATGACCGGCGGCCCGCCGTGCCTGACCTGGACTAGCGCCTCGCTATTGCCCGCCTCCAGCAGCACCAGTTCCGGCGCCCGCCCGCCGTCCTCTTCATCGGTCTCGCCGGAATCATGCCAGTGACACGCGTACCCCGCGTCCACCAGCGCCGCCCGCAGCCGGCTGATGGCGTCACTCTTCCCGGCGATAATCTCGATTTTCCGCAACGCCGCTACCCCCTAGTAGGCGTAAAGTCGTCCGTAGGGACGCGTATCGCGCGGGAACAGTTTGCAGAAATCGTGCTTGAGAATCTGTCCGGCGTCCTGCCCGAAATAGCCAGCATACTCCCGGACGTATTTTTCCAGGACCGCGGCATCCGCCGTTTCCAGCGGGGCGACGCCTACCTCTTTCCCCAGCTGATACTCCTCGACCCTGCCCCGGAGGTAGATAACGCCGCCGTGCATCCCGGTGCCGATGAACTTGGCGGTATGCGCCACCGGCGCACCGCCTTCCAGTCCCAGCACGACAAGGACGCCCCCCGCCATGTACTCCCCCAGGAAGTCCTGGGCCGTACCCCCGATGACCAGTGCCGGCTTCTTGTCCCCGTATTCTTTCATGTGAATACCCGCGCGGTAACTGACACTGTCGCGGACAAAAATCCTGCCGCCGCGCGCCGACATCCCGATGATGTCCCCGGAGTGACCGTGCACTACAATGCTGCCCTCGTTCATCGTATTGCCGCAGCAGTCCTGGGTGTTGCCGTGCACGGTGATTTCCGGCCCGTCCATAAAGGCCCCCAGGTCATTGCCGGGGGTGCCGTAGACATCTATCACCACCTGGCCTTCCAGGTCCGTGCCGATATAGCGCTGGCCGCAGACGTTCTGCAGTTCGATCCGCCGCGTGCCGCCCGCCACCGCTTCCCGGAGGACGCGGTTCAAATCGCGGTAATACACTCCCGCAGTGTCAATCTTCAATACGGCATCGGTTTTCGTTGTGGACATATTACTCTCCTGCCATCCTGACACCCAGTATATCCAGTTCCCGGTCGGTCAGACCGATACCCCGGAGGTGCAGGCGGTTCCCGCGCAGGCTTTCCAGGGCGTTTACGCCCATGCCGCCCAGCATATCCTTCAGTTCCAGGCTCCAGCCGCGGAGCAGGTTCGTCAGGCGGCGCGCGCCGATATCGGGATTGACCCGCTTGGTCAGCTCCAGGTCCGTGGTGCAGATACCCCAGGCGCACTTGCCGGTGTGACACTGCTGGCAGACGTGGCAGCCCATGGCCACCAGTGCCGCGGTAGCGATGTTGACCGCATCCGCCCCGAGGGCGATGGCCTTGGCGACATCGCCGCTGGTGCGGATACCGCCGGAAACGACCAGTGAAGCCAGGTTGCGGATGCCCTCCTGCCGCAGGCGGGTGTCCACGGAAGCCAGCGCCAACTCGATGGGAATCCCCACGTTGTCCCGGATGACCTTGGGCGCCGCGCCGGTCGCCCCCCGCAGCCCGTCCAGGACAATGATGTCGGCGCCGGCCCGTACCATGCCGGAGGCAATCGCCGCCGCGTTGTGCACCGCGGCAATCTTCACCGAGATGGGCTTGGTGTAGTTCGTCGCCTCTTTCAGCGCGTAAATCAGCTGCGAGAGGTCCTCGATGGAATAGATGTCATGCTGCGGTGCCGGGGACAGGGCGTCCGTGCCCTGCGGGATCATCCGCGTGCGTGACACCTCGGCGCTGACCTTTTCCCCGGGAAGGTGCCCGCCGATACCCGGCTTGGCGCCCTGCCCGATTTTTATTTCCACGACCCTCGCCACCTCCAGGTAACCGGCATGCACGCCGAAGCGCCCGGAGGCAACCTGGACAATCGTGTTCTTCCCGTATTTATACAGAGAGGGGTGCAGCCCGCCCTCGCCGGTGTTCCAGAGCGTGCCCGCCTCCGTCGCCGCCCGTGCCAGTGACTGGTGGATATTCAGGCTGATGGCGCCGTAGGACATGGCGGCGAACATCACCGGCACCTCCAGTTTTACCTGGGGGGTCATCTTCGTTTTCAGCGCCAGCGCGCCGTCGTCCCGGAGCTCCACGCGGTCCGGTTTACGGCCCAGATAGGTCACCAGTTCCATCGGCTCGCGGAGGGGGTCGATAGACGGATTGGTCACCTGGCTGGCGTTGAGCATCAGGTGGTCCCAGTAAATCCGCTGCCCTTTATCGTTCCCCATGCCGGTCAGCAGCATGCCGCCGGTCTCCGCCTGCTTGGTGATGTCGTCGATGACCTCCGGGGTCCAGTTGTAGTTCTGGCGATACTCGGACTGGTTCCTGCGGACGGTCAGGGCCCGGGTGGGGCAGAAGGATACGCAACGCTGGCAGCCCACGCAGTTGCCCGTACGGCTCGCAACCTCGTCGTTTTCCGCGTCGCAGAAATGGGAATCAAAGGAGCACTGGCTGACGCAGACCCCGCAGTTGATGCACCGGTCTTTATTTCGTTCGATAACAAACTGTGGTGGCAGATAGCTCTTCATATTTTTCCACCTATCGTCGCACCGGAATTCCCCTGCCGGCCAGGAACTGCTTGGTCTCCGGGATGGTATAGGTGCCATAATGGAAAATGCTCGCCGCCAGCACGGCGTCCGCCTTCCCCGCGGTCAGCGCCTGGTAGAGGTCTTCCAGCGTGCCCGCGCCGCCGCTGGCAATCACCGGCACGGTGACCGCCTCCGAGATGGCGCGGTTAAGTTCAATATCATAGCCGGCGCGATGGCCGTCGGCGTCCATACTGGTGAGCAGGATTTCCCCCGCCCCCAGCGCCACGGCGCGTTGCGCCCATGCCACGGCGTCCTGGCCGGTGGGCTTCTGCCCGCTGTGGGTGTAGACCTCCCACGCCGGAGGATTCGCCCCGGAAATCCTTTTCGCATCGATGGCGACGACGATACACTGGCTGCCAAAGCGGGCCGACGCCTGCCGGATAAGCTCCGGCTCCAGCACCGCCGCCGTGTTGATGGAAACCTTGTCCGCACCCGCCTGCAGCATGTGCCGGACGTCCTCGGCGCGGCGCAGTCCGCCCCCGATCGTCAGCGGCATGAACACCTCCGCAGCGATGCGCTCCACCATCTCCACCACGGTGTCACGCTGCTCCGGGGTGGCGGTAATATCCAGGAAGACCAGCTCGTCCGCGCCCTGCTCGTAGTAATAGCGCGACAGCTCCACGGGGTCGCCGGCATCACGCAGGTTCACGAAGCTGGTGCCCTTGACGACCCTGCCCCCCTTGACGTCCAGACAGGGAATAATCCGCTTGGTCAGCATCACGCTTTCTCCACCGCTACCATTTCCTTTTTTCCGCTGCTTTGCGTTTTCAGCCGGCCGATGACCGGCTGCCCGCCCACGGGTATCCAGGCCTTGTCCAGTTCCGGGGAAATCAGCCGAATCGCCGATTCCTCGGAGGAAAGGTAGAGGATGTCCCCTTTCTCCCCCACGGTCAGCGGGCGCAGGCGAATGCGGTCCGTCAGCCCTATCATTTCGCCGTTGTGGGCGATGATTATCGTAAAGGGCCCGTTGAGCAGCAGGCTGGCATAGACCTGGCGTAGCGCGCAGAGGAACTCCCCCTCTTCCGGGGAACAGCGGTCGATATCCGTCCACAGCGGCGGCGCCAGCACCTTGGCCGCGACCTCTATGGGCAGGTGATGCTTCCGCACCAGCAAGTCCACGGCATAAGCCACGACCTCCGTGTCCGTCTGCATCGTGCAGTGGTAACCCAACTGCTCCAGGTAGCGCCGGTTGATGCCATAAGAAGAGATTTCCCCGTTATGCACCACGGTCCAGTCCAGTATGCTGAAGGGGTGGGCGCCGCCCCACCAGCCCGGGGTATTGGTGGGGAAACGGCCGTGGGCGGTCCAGAGATAGCCCTCGTACTCTTCCAGACGGAAATACTCTGCGATTTCCTCCGGGTAGCCCACGCCCTTGAAGACCCCCATGTTTTTCCCGCTGGAGAAAACGAAGGAGTCCGGCAGCTCGGTGTTGATGGTCATCACGTTATTGACCACGTAATCGTCTTCGGAAAGCCCCTTCAGGTTCTGCGGGCGCGGGTCGACGAAGTAGCGGCGGACCAGCGGCGGTTCCTTGACCACCGGGGGGAGACGGGTGGGCAATTCTTCATGATGGACGACGTTGAAGCGGTCCTGGAGGAAAGCCTCCACTTCGCGCTGGCCCTGCGCGCTGGTGAACATGATATGCATGGCATACTGCTCCGCGAACTCGGGGTAGATACCGTAAACGGCAAAACCGCCGCCGAGCCCGTTGCCGCGGTCATGCATGTTGGCAATCGCCCGGATAATCCCGGTGCCGTTGAAGCGCTTCCCGGAGGTATCCATCATCCCGAAGATAGAGCAGGCATCGATGACCTTGCCGTCATGATGCGGGTTCTGCACGCATTCCAGTTCTCTCATTTCCTTCTCCCGTAGGTGCCGTGTCAGCCGATTTCCAGCAGTTCCCGGTCGGGCATTTCCAGGTGGGAACGCCACAGGGCTTCCGGCAGGGCAGCCAGCCCGAAGTCCGCCTTCGTCAGCGTGTCCTTGAAAGCGGTCACGTCCACTCCGTCCTTCATCAGGTTATAGATAATCCCCGACTTCTCGATATCGCCGATGAATATCAGGCCCTTCACCCGGCCGTCCTTAAGCACGACCTTGCGGTAGATGTCCTCATGCCGCTCGCTGATGACCTCGTAGCTGTCATCGGGCGCGGTCACCATGCCCGCGGAGACGATGTGCATCCCGAAATACTTCAGCGCATTCAAAGACGTCCCGCCGGCATACTCCGCCGGCACGCCCGCCATATTGCTCCCCGCCACCACGCCGCCCGAGTAGGCATTCGGCCAGACGGGCGTCACGCGCCGCTCCCCGATGACGAAATCGTAAGCCTCGGCGGCATCGCCGCAGGCATAAACGCGGGGGACCGAGGTCGCCATGTGGCTGTCCACGAGTATCCCGCGGTTCACCGCCACGTCGCTCTTCTCCACCAGTTCCAGGCGGGGCCGCACCCCGATCGCCACGATGACCAGGCTGCAGGGAATCGTCTCCCCGCCTTCCAGTTCCGCGCTGCTCACCGAGCCCCGGGTATAGCTGCCTGCCTCCGCGACGGTGTGCCCGGTCACGATGTGCACGCCCGCCTCCTCCAGCACTCCCGCAGCGAGCGCGGAAGCCTCCTCGTCCAGGATGGTGTTCAGAATCCTTTCCTTCATCTCGACGATGGTCACCTTGAGGCCACGCTTCACCAGCGCCTCGGCGGCACTGACACCGATTAAGCCGCCGCCGATAATCACGGCCCCGGCGCTGCGGTGCTGGAACCGGTTCAGGAACCGGGCAATCTTCCCGGCGTCGTCCAGGGTGATGAAATTAAAGACCCCGTTATAATCGATGCCTTTCAGCGGCGGGACTATCGGCACGCCGCCGGTCGCCAGCAGCAGCTTTTCCCAGGAGATTTGCCCTCCACTCTCCAGCCGCGCGGTCTGCCCCTTGAAGTCCACCACCGCCACCTTCTCCCCCAGGAGCGTTTTCACCGTGTTCATCTCGTAGAAATCGGCCGGGCGGAAGAGCATTTTCTCCACCGGGATACCGCTGGCGAGGTGCTCCGCAATCATCGGGCGGGAATAGGCCGGATAAGGCTCGTCGGAGACCACCATAAGCGCCCCGGCGGTGTCCGTCCGCCGGATTGCCTCCACCGCGCCGATGCCCCCGGCGGAATTACCGATGATAAGATACTTCGTCTTTTCCATGGCTACCCTTTATGCAGCGCCCGCCTCAGGAAATTATCATAAAGCCTCAAGCCCGTTTCCCCGCTTTTCTCCGGGTGGAACTGCGTCGCCACCAGGTTACCGCGGGCAATCAGGCTGCAAAAGTTCACGCCGTAGTCCGTCTCCCCGAGCACCAGCTCCGGGTCGGACGCATCCACGTAGTAGCTGTGCACGAAGTAAAAATTAGCCCCGTCCGGTATGCCTTCAAGCACCGGATGCGCTTTCTTCTGCCTGACCTGGTTCCAGCCCATGTGGGGAACCTTCAGTCCGGGAGGGAACCTCTTTACCGTGCCCGGGAACAGCCCGAGACACTGGTGACCGCCACCCTCTTCCGTGCTGGCAAAGAGCAGCTGGAGCCCCATGCAGATACCCAGGAAAGGCTTATCCTCCCCGATAATCCGCCGCAGCGGCTCGACCATGCCCAGGCGCTCCAGGTTGGCCATCGTGTCCGCGGCCGCCCCGACGCCGGGCAGCACCACCACATCCGCCCTCAGCACCGTGTCCGCGTCACCGGTCACCTCCGGCTCGTAACCCAGCCGACTGATGGCGTTCACCACGCTGCGCAGGTTCCCGGCGCTGTAATCGATTACCGCAATCATGGAGCCTTCCCTCCGACAGCAGCGGCATCCTCTTCATAAATCAGGGCTTCATTGGGGCAGTTGGCCACACAGGCCGGCGTCTCCTGTCCCTGGCAGAGGTCGCACTTGGCGACCTTCCCCCGCCGGGTATCGTAGCGCACCGCGCCGAAGGGACAGACCAGGATACAGTTCCCGCAGCCGATGCAGCGTTCCTCGTCCACGATTACCGCCCCGTTGGCGGGGTCGCGGCTGATGGCGCCGGTCAGGCAGGCGCTGAGACAGGGGGCCTCGGCGCAGTGCTGGCAGCGCACGGAAAAGGAGGCGATGTCGCTCTTCTCCATGCGGATGCGGGACAACGGCGGTGTCTGCTGTTTAAAAGCCTTGAGCAGGTCGTTCGTTCCCGAGTGCGCCAGTCGGCAATAGACCTCGCAGAGCCGGCAGCTGATGCAGGCTTGTTCTTTAACGTATACCTTTTTCATGTCATCACCGATACGGCATGCGGTAACCGCTTACCGCATTATTATTATACCGGCTGAACCCGCTCCTGTCAATCCCCGCCGCACGTTTATTCCGCTCCGGCCGCGAGCTAGACCTTGCTGAAGACCTTACGGATATCGGGATGCAGCTTGCTGCCGACTTCGGCAACCGCTTCGTAGCGGATACGGCTGAGCGCCTTCTGCCTCGCTTCGAATTCCTCGCGGGAGTAAATACGCTCCGGGTGCACGTAAACATCATCTACCGCGCGGATGGCCGCCGGCACCTGGAATCCCGTGGGGGAGCTCACCCAGTCCTCCAGCCCGCCGCGCAGCAGCGAATCGAGAATGCCCATGGTATGTCCCACATTGACATCCTTGTAGTTGTGGTGCGACGGCTCGCCGATACCGCCGGTGTTAATCAGGTAGAAGTTCACGTGCGGCAGGCCCTGCATAATCTCGTAGAAGAGGTTGGCATGGTCGGCGCGGTCCCCGGCGATGAAGGGGTCGTAGAAAAACTCGCTGCGTATCGTCCCCGCCTTGGTGGGGTCCCCTGCCGAGGACTCCATCGCCTGCCCCAGCACCATCAGCGCCGCGGCCTGCTGCAGCGTCAGCCTGGAAATGGCGGGGATCGTCGCTCCGCGCGTTATCAGGATGAAGTTGTCGATTTTCTCCACGTCGATATACGGGCTGGCGTGCATGAAGTTCTTCCGCGCGATGACCGCCCGACCGTTGGTCGTCCTCTCGTAGTTCTCCAGGTCGAAGTCGCCCTCCGCCGTCACGTAGACGTTCTCCAGGACGGTATCGCTTTTCAGCAGACCGTAATAGATTTCCACCTGTTCGCCGGGATTGACTCCCTCCGTCTTGACGAAGACGCCGCCCTGCTCGAACCCGTGGAAAGAGCCGTCCGGCATCAGCGTCCCGCCGTCGTCCTGTATCAGCCAGGAACGCTCCATGCCCTTCCGCGCCAGTATGCGGCAGGTGGTGGTCGTCTTGCCGTTGGCGCTCAGCGCCGTCAGCAGCGTCCGCACCGGGCGGTAGCCGCCGTGCACCATCTGCAGGTAGTCCTCCCGGCAGCCCGCGTGCAGGAAAATCCCGCTCCGCCGGGTCTTCGCCGCCCAGTCCTCCGCGGCGAAAACCCCCTTCTTGTATTCGCCGATGTAGTTACTGTTGCGCACTATTTTAACCGCGCGCCCGTTATCCAGCAGGGCGAGGCGGATATCGATGTCTTTCTGGGGGAGGGGCTTGTTCCAGTTCGTTTCCCAGCTTTCGTCCCCGGTGAAAATAATCTGGTAGTCCGGCTGCTCCACCTTCTTCCTGACCGGGACGAAAAGGGCACCCCCTCCGTAGGCGATGTGGGCGAACTTCTGGGGAATGATAAGCCGCACCACGGTACCGCTCTGCTCGTTACCCACCGTGCGGTCGATGGAAATCAGCTTTTCCTTTGCCAGCGAAGCTTCCGTTTTCACCAGGAGGTCCCGCTCGTGCTCTCCGAAGGGCTCGTCGACGCTGTTCTTGGTGAACGCCTGGGAACGTGAGGTGGGCTCGCTCTCCGCCACGTAGTTATCGTAAATCGTCTTCTTGACGCCCGGCTCCTTTTCCACCAGGTTCCGCAGCGTGGCATCATCCGGGTCCACCAGTATCCGGTTTTCTTTGACCGCTTTCTCCCTTATCCTGTCAGCGCTACGGGCAAACTCATTGATGTCGAAATTGGGGTTCATCCTGCTCCTCCATACTCTTTTTCCCAGGTATGATTTTTTAGGGAATACGCCGCTTATTATAACATAACAGTCGGTATCTCCAAAATCTTTTTTACCTTCCCCATGTTGCGATATTCCGGTAAAATGTGATAATCTTACTTTCGTAGAAAAGAGTCTGCCCGTCGCTTAAGGAGAGGAAGATGAGAATGGAATGGCTCACCAGGCTCATCCAGGTCACCACCGTCACCCTCACCATGATAGCCGTGCTCCAGGAACTGGAAAAGCCGGAAGAGGCGCGCCGGTGGCACGGCACTATCGCCCGGTATGTTCCCTATGATTTCCGCCCGCCCACGCTGGAGAAGCTGCGCCAGTCTTACTGGAACGCGGACACATTCGAGGTCTTTACCCCGCCCGTGTTCGGGGTGGGCTGGGGCATAAACTTCTTTTCCCTCCTGGAAAAATTCCGTATCCTCAGCGATTACCCGAGAACCGAGGAGGAGTTCCTGATGCCCACCGAGTCCATACGGGAGGTCATCCTTAACGCTGTAGTCACCGATTGACCCCGGTGTAAAAACAGCGGTAATCGAGTATGAATCAGCAAGCAGACCCGGCGGAATACGTCGCCGCTAACATCAGGGAATTCGCCAGCAGCAGTCCGCTGAACCGCCTCTCCCTGCTGGATAATAAGGTCATCTTCGATGAGCCGCTGGTAAGATACGCCGATGGCGACGACCCCATCTTCCGGGATTACAAGGACATCATCGACCCCACCCACCTCACCCCCCGGGAGCTTATGTCCGCGGCTTTCCCCGGGGAGCCGACCCCGGAACACGTCTCCGTGGTCAGCTGGATACTGCCGGTTACCGCCCGCACCCGGGAATCAAACCGGCGCCAGAACAGCGCGCCCTCCCGGCTCTGGGCTTTCACCCGGTTCTACGGGGAGCAGTTCAATGACGCCCTCCGCGAATACGTCGTCTCCCTGATTTCCGAAATGGGCTACCGCGCGGCGGCACCGCTGCTGCAGGACTGCTATGACGGCGCGAAGCAAAACGAAAAGGGACGCTTCTCCAACTGGTCGGAAAGACATGCCGCCTACGCCGCCGGGCAGGGCACCTTCAGCCTGTCGGACGGTCTGATTACGGACCGCGGCATCGCCCACCGCTGCGGCACCGTGGTCACGGACCTGTCCCTCCCCGCCAGCCCCCGCACCGCCACGGGGCCCTATACCAACTGCCTGTTTTACCAGGACGGCAGCTGCGGCGTCTGCATCCAGCGCTGTCCCGCCGGGGCGATTACGCGGGAAGGCCATGACAAGCACAAGTGCCGGGAATACCTGCACGTCACCCTCAGGTCAAAGATGAAGAAATACAACATCGGCATCGCCGGCTGCGGTCTCTGCCAGACGAAAGTCCCCTGCGAATGGCGTAACCCCGCAGGTAAAAAAGCACGCCCGCCGAAAGCCGCCGCCGTTACGCCGGCTCCCCCCACAGCCCGTCGTCCCTGACCGCACCGAGCCGGACGGGCAGCAGCTTCCCGGCAAGGTCTTCTCCGCTCCGAGTGTATACTTTCAGGTAGTTGCCGGTGTGGCCGGACCATATCTCTCCCCTCGCCTGCTCCCAGAGCACCGGCATGACCTTCCCCGTGAACTTTTGCCGGAAGTCCCGCCGGCACTCCTCCGCCAGGGACAGCATGGCTTCCTCCCGCCGTTTCTTTGCGGCGGGACTCACCGCTCCGGGCAACCGCGCCGCCGCGGTGCCCGGTCTCGCCGAGTAAGGAAAGACGTGGATGCGGGCAAATCCCGCTTCCCGGCAGAACCGGTAGCTCTCCGCGAACTCCGCTTCCGTCTCACCGGGGAACCCGACGATGACATCCGTGGTCACGGCGACCCCGGGAATGTGCTCCCGCACCATGTCCAAAGCCTGCCGGAATTCCCCGGCGTGATACCGCCGCCCCATGCGCCGGAGAACGCCGTCGCTGCCGCTTTGCAGCGCCAGGTGGAAGTGGGGACAAAGGCGGTCGTTCTCCCACAGTGACACCAGGTCTTTACTTATCTCCGGCGGCTGCAGCGAGGACAGGCGCAGACGCGCGATTTCCGTCTCACCCAAAATCCGCCGTACCAGTCCGGCCAGGTCGGTTTCCCCGTCCCGGTAAACGCCGATGCGGGTGCCGGTGAGGACCACCTCCCGATAGCCCTCGGCAACGCGCTCCCGGACCTCCGCCACCACCCTTTCCGCGGGCACGCTGCTCTCGACGGGACGCAGCCGCGGCACCACGCAGTAGGTGCAGAAGCACCGGCAGCCGTCCTGCACCTTGAGGAAAGAGCGTGCCCGCCGCCCGGCGGAACCGGATTGTCCTGATGCCTTAGCCTTATTCTCCGGCAGGCAGCCCCGCGCGGTCAGCAGCGGCAGCAGGTCCGCCTTTTCCCCGTTCCCCACCACCACGTTCACGCCTTCGATGCCGGCGAGCGATTCCGCGGACTGCTCGACGCCGCAGCCGATGGCGATAATGCGTGCCGCCGGATTGCGGCGGTGCGCCCGGCGCAGCAGCTGACGTGCCTTGCTCTCGGCGAGCTGCGTCACCGCGCAGGTATTCAGGATATAGACCTCCGCCTCCGCTGATGCCGGCACCACCCGGTAGCCGGCGCCGGCGAACTGCCGGGACAGGTCCTCCACTTCCGCCTGGTTCAGCTTGCAGCCCAGGCAGTCGAAAGCCACCCTTGTTTTTTCCTCGTTAGCCATCGTGGATACTCCACTTTCCAGTATAGTGTCCCCGCGGGCGGCGGTCAAAGGGAATGAGCCTGCAATAGCACGCTAACCCGGAAAAACCAGCGAAGCCCAAACTTGCAGAGCATCCCGATTTTGTGGTAAAAATGAATAGAATTTTACCCGAATATTCACACACAAGCGAGGTGATTCCCATTACGAACGAGAATTCGGTAGACCACGGACGCCGTGTTGTGGTGACCGGCATGGGCGTTATCGGTCCGCTGGGGCTGAATGCCGTCACCACCTGGAACAACCTTATCGCGGGCAAGTCCGGCATCGATTACGTTACCCAGTGCGACGCCAGCAACCTGGACAGTAAAATCGCCGGTGAGGTCAAGGGCTTCGAGGCGACGGACTATATCAGCCGCAAGGACGCCCGCCGCATGGACCGCTTCGCCCACCTGGCCGTCGCCGCCAGCCGCCAGGCGGTGGATGACGCCCACCTGGAAATCACCGAAGAGAACCAGGACTACATCGGTGTCATCATCGGCAGCGGCATCGGCGGCCTGGGCACCCTCTACGCACAGGCTAAAATCCTCGTGGAAAAAGGCCCGGACCGGGTCAGCCCGTTCCTGGCGCCGATGATGATTGCGGACATCGCCGCCGCGCAGGTATCCATTTCCCTGGGCGTGCGGGGCCCCAACCTTTGCACCACCTCCGCCTGCTCCAGCGGCTCGGACGCCATCGGAGCGGCTTACGAGCTTATCAAGCACGGTGAAGCCCACATCATGCTCGCCGGCGGCACCGAGTCCATCATCAACCCTCTGGGCATCACCGCCTTCACCGCCCTGAAAGCCCTCTCCACCCGTAACGACGCCCCCCAGAAAGCCTCCCGTCCCTTTGACAAGGACCGTGACGGCTTCGTCATCAGCGAGGGCGCGGCGGTGCTCATCCTGGAAAGTCTGGAACACGCCCAACGCCGCGGCGCGATGATACTGGCGGAGATAATCGCTTACGGGGCGACGGCGGACTCGTTCCACGTGACACAGCCGCTGGAACACGGCGAGGGCGCCGCCAAGGCAATGAGGATAGCGATGAGCAAGGGGGGCGTTAAGCCGGAGGACATCGATTACATCAACGCTCACGGCACGTCCACCCAGTTGAACGACATTACCGAGACCCGCGCCATTAAAAGCGCCTTCGGCGATTACGCCTATAAAGTCCCCATCAGCTCCACAAAATCGATGACGGGGCATCTTATCGGCGCCGCCGGCGCCTCCGAAGCGGCGACGTGCATCATGGTCATCCGGAACGGCATCATCCCCCCCACCATCAACCTGGAAAACCCCGGCGAAGAATGTGACCTGGACTACGTGCCCAATACCGCCCGCAAAGCCACGGTGAACACCGCCCTTTCCAACTCGTTCGGCTTCGGCGGGCATAACTCGGTACTTATTCTCCGCAGATATACCGAGGCGGTTTGAACCGTTACCGCTGGGACTTGCTGCCGCCGATTCCCGACCTGAGGCTGGTGCATACTTCCGGTCTTCCCCTGCTCATCGTGCAGCTCCTCTACAATCGCGGCATCAGGGAACCCGCCGCGATACAGCATTTCATCAGCGGGGACAGCACCCTCACCCATGACCCCTTCCTGCTGTCCGGCATGGACCGCGCCGTCAACCGGATTTACCGGGCGCTGCTCTCCGGGGAAAACATCGTTATCTACGGGGACTTCGATGCCGACGGCATCACGGCTACCGCCCTGCTCGTGGAGGGGCTCACCGCGCTGGGGGGCAAAGCAACACCATATATCCCCCACCGCCAGAACGAGGGACACGGATTGTCCCTCACCACCCTGAAAACATTGCGCCAGCAGGGTGCCAGCCTGGTTATCACCGTGGACACCGGCATCACCAATGTCACGGAAGTCGCCAAAGCCAAACGCTTAGGCATGGACATCATCATCACGGACCACCACGTCCCCCTGGAGGAAATCCCCGACGCCGCCGCCGTCATCGACCCCAAGCTAGCGGACTCGGGCTATCCCTTCCGGGAGCTTTCCGGCGCCGGGGTGGCTTTCAAGCTGCTCCAGGCCCTCCTCCAGACCCTGGGCAGGCCGGAGCTCGCCGACCGCGCCCTGGACCTGGTGGCCATCGGCACCATCGCGGACCTTTCCCCGCTCGTCGCGGAAAACCGCTACCTGGTCATCGAAGGGCTGAAGCGCCTGAACCGGCACCCCCGCCCCGGCCTACTGGAACTGGTGCAGCAGGCGGGCCTGAAGGACGCCAGCCTGAACGCGGACAAGGTCTCCTGGACGATTGCCCCCTGCCTGAACGCCTCGGGACGGCTGGCGGACGCCACCGGCGGCTATCGCCTCCTGCTGGCCGCGTCTCCCGGGGAAGCGCGGGAGATGGCCGCCTGGCTCCTCGAGATGAACACGGAGCGCCAGCAGATGACCGCGGCCGCTTTCGCCGCCGCGCGGGAGCAGGTGCTGGCGAAGGGCATCGGCCCCCTGCTCATCGCCTCCAATGACGCCTTCCACCTCGGCATCTCCGGGCTGGTCGCCAGCCGTCTCAGCGAGGAGTTTTACCGGCCGTCCGTGGTCATCAGCACGGGGAAAAAGGTGTGCCACGCCAGCTGCCGCAGCATCCCGGAGTTCAACATTATCACGGCGCTGAACGAATGCCGCGAGCTACTCACCCAGTATGGCGGGCACGCCCAGGCCGCCGGCTTTTCCACCGCTACCGGGAATTTACCACAACTGGAAGAGCGCCTGACGGCCATCGCTACGGAAAGCCTGGCGGAGATGGAACTCCGCCCCCACATCGAAATCGACGCCCAGGTCCGCCTTAGCGAAATCGGCGGCGGCACCTTCCCCCTCACCCAGCAGCTCGCCCCCTTCGGCAGGGCGAACCCCGCGCCCACCTTCCTCAGCCGGGACGTGCCGGTGACGGCCTGCCGCACGATGGGCAACGGCGCCGACCACCTCCGTTTCCGGTTCCAGCAGGACGGCGCCGCCTGGGACGGGGTGGCTTTCCGGCGCGGTGACAGCTTCCCCCGGATATCCGACCGGCTGGACATCGTCTACCAGATAGAGGTGGACAGCTGGGGCGGTTCCGAGCGCCTGCGCCTGTGCCTGCTGGACTTCGCCAACAGCGGCCAGGCAGTCCCCGCCGCTACGGTGAACTAGCCTTCCTGAGCAGGCGGCTCTTTGCGGACAGGGCGTGTCCGCAAAGCCAGCAGCGGCAGGGTTATCGTCAGAATCACCAGGCTGACGACCTGCGCCTCATGCAGCCCCAGAAAGAAGGGCGTTCCCTCCCGGATGAAGTCCACGGCGAAGCGCCAGACCGCATAAAAGGCGAGGTATATCGTGAACAGGGAACCGTCCGGGCGGAACTTGCCGCGCAGCTTCAGCAGCACGAAGAAGATGATAAGGTCGTAGATAATCTCGTAAATCTGGGTGGGGTGCACCGCCACGCCGATGGGGGCGAAGGTCTGCGGGTCGGTATAGACCACTCCGCAAAACAGGTCGGTCTCAAGGCCATAGCAGCAGCCGTTCAGGACGCAGCCGACCCTGCCCACCGCCTGCGCCAGGATAATCCCCGGCGCCATGATGTCCACCAGGTAGCCGTAAGCGAAGCGGTGGAATCGACTGAAAATCCAGATGCCCAGCGCCGTGCCTAGCACCGCCCCGTAAATCGCCAGACCGGAGCCCCCCACGATTTCCCCGGGGTGCTGGTAGTAGTAGCTGAAATTATCGAGGACGTGCAGCAGCCGCGCCCCGATGATGCCGGAGGGCACGCCCACCAAAGACACGTTCAGCACCAGGTCATAGCTCAGCCGGGCGCCCTTCTTGACCTGCCACAGGGTCCACGCAACCATCGTGAGAACCGCCAGCGCCACCATGATGCCGTACCAGTGCACGCTGAGACCGCCGATAGTGAAGGCTATCGGGCTGAAAGGAATTTCAATCATTAACCGCCTCTCCTCAGGAACATAATGCCTCCACGAAGGCCCGGGCATCGAAAAGCGCCATGTCCTCCAGCTGCTCCCCGGTGCCGACGTATTCGATGGGGATGCCCAGCTCGTCGCTGATGGCGAGCACGATGCCGCCGCGGGCGGTGCCGTCCAGCTTGGTGAGGAAGATACCGGTGACCCCCACCGCTTCGGTGAAATGGCGCGCCTGGAGCAGGCCGTTCTGCCCGGTGGTGGCGTCAATCACCAGCACCACCTGGTGAGGCGCGCCCTCGGATAGCTTCCCGGCAACCCGCCCGATTTTCTTCAGCTCTTCCATCAGGTTGACCTTGGTATGCAGCCGGCCCGCCGTATCCACGATAACCTCGTCGCTGCCGCGGCTCTCCGCCGCCTGGAGGGCGTCATAGACCACCGCCCCGGGGTCTGCCCCTGGCTGGTGCGCGATGACCTCAACGCCTGCCCGCTGTCCCTGCACTTTCAGCTGGTCGATGGCGCCCGCGCGGAAGGTGTCCGCCGCCGCCAGCAGCACTTTCTTCCCCTCTTTTTTCCAGCGGTAAGCCAGCTTGGCAATCGAGGTGGTCTTACCACCGCCGTTCACCCCGACCAGCAGGGTCACCCTGGGGCGGGGCGTCCCCGTTCTTTCGGCGGGGGCAACACTGAGGAGACCGGCCATGACCTCTATGAGCACTTCCCGCACCCGCTCGCCTTCCCGGATGCGCTCTGCGTCCACCCGCTGCCGGGTCTGCGCGATGAGCTTTCCGGCGGTAGATACGCCGACGTCCGCGGCGATGAGCATTTCCTCAAGCTCGTCCCAGACTTCATCGCCGACGGCGGTACCGTCAAAGACGTGTAATGCCTTGCCCAGCCAGCCTTCCCGGCTGCGCTTCAGGGCGCGCTGCAACAGGTTTTCTTTAGCCAATTTCCAGTAATCCTTTGAGAAGTAATTTGGCGGCTTCCTTGTCCAGCGGCTGGTTGTTGTTACCGCACTTCGGCGATTGGATGCAGCTCGGGCAGCCGTCCTGGCAGGGACATTCGGCGATGGCTCTATTCGTAGCCTGCCATAATTCCCGTATCATGTCAAATCCCTTCTCGGCGATGCCCACCCCGCCGGGGTAAGCGTCGTAGATGAAGACCTGCGCCCGCCCGGTATCGGGGTGCAAAGGGGTGGAGACCCCGCCGATGTCGTTGCGGTCACAGAGCGCGAAGAGGGGGAGTATCCCGATGGCCGCGTGCTCCAGGGCATGCAGCCCCCCGGCGAAATCGAGCTGCGCTTTCTCCAGCGCGGCAATGGCCTTCGGCGGCAGGTCGAACCAGAGCGCCACCGTGGGAAAGGTCTGCGCGGGCAGGTCCAGCGCTTCCTCGCCGATGACCTCCTCGGTTAACTGCGCCTTCTTCTTAAAGCCGACCACCTCCGTGGTCACGTCCACATCGCCGAGGCAGACGGTAACCCCTCCCATCTTCCGCCGGTGCTTTACCCCCCGGACGTGGATGTCGGTGAAGTCCCTGGTGATGGTGTAATAACCGGCATCGGTGGGGCGCGCCGAAGCGGTGCGGGTGGCGAGGTCGAGGTCGGTAATCAGGTAAGCGTCCCCCTGGTGGAGATAGATCGCCCCCGGGTGAATCTGGAAAAAGGCGGTGCTGCTCTCCACCGTCTCCAGAAGCTCCCCGGTGGCGGCGTTGACCACGGCGAAGTTATCCCCGGTGGCGGCGCGGATGCTGATGCCCGCCGCCGGATAGGTCAGCGAGGGGGCGGGGTAATACTTCCCCCTCCTCTCCACCAGCAGGCCCTGCGCCACGAGCGAGTCCCTGACCTCTACATAAGCCTCCCCGAACCAGCCGGTATCATCCGCGTCCAGCGGCTTTTCCCAGGCGGCGCAGAGCAGATGCCCGAGCAGGATGTAGGGATTTGACGGGTTCACCAGGGCGTTTTCGTATTTTCTACCGGAGAGGAAGTCGGGATGACGCACCAGGTACTGGTCCAGGGGGTCGTTCCGGGCCACCAGGAAGCTGATGGAGGCCTCCCGGCTGCGCCCGCTCCGGCCCGCCTGCTGCCAGGTGCTGGCGATGCTCCCCGGATAGCCGGTAAGCACCGTCGCCTCCAGGGTGCCGATATCTATCCCCAGTTCCAGCGCGTTGGTCGCCACCACCCCGAGCAGTTCCCCATTGAAAAGCTCCCGCTCGATGCGCCGCCGGTCCTCCGGGAGGTAACCCGCGCGGTAGGGGCGGATGCGTCCGGCGAGCGCGGAGCTGGTCTCCATCAGCCGGTCTCTGGTGTAGAGATAGATAAGCTCGGTGAGGCGGCGGGTGCGGACGAAAGCCAGCGTGCGGATGCCCTGCTCGATGAGCTCCGTGAGCAGGAAAGTCGCCTCGCCGTTGGCGCTGCGGCGGATGTTCTTCGCCTTGTCCACCACCGGGGCGTTCCAGAAAACGAAGTCCTTTTTCCCCTGCGGCGAGCCGTCACGGTCGACGACCTCGAAGGGCGCCCCCACCAGGTTGGCGGCATGCTCACTAGGGTTGGCGATGGTCGCGGAGCAGCATACGAAGACGGGGTCGGCGCCGTAATAGCGGCAGAGCCGCCGCAGCCTGCGCAGCACCCCGGCGACGTGCGAGCCGAAGACGCCGCGGTAGATATGGGCTTCATCGACGACCACGTATTTCAGGTTGCGCAGGAACCCCGCCCAGACATGGTGGCGCGGCAGGATGCCCAGGTGGAGCATGTCCGGGTTGCTGAAGATGATGCGGCCCCGCCTCCTTATCCCCGCCCGCTCCTCCTGGGGGGTATCGCCGTCGAAGGTGGCGAAGTCCTCCGGGGGGAAAAGGTGCGGGGAAAAGAGCTGGCGCAGGTTCCGCAGCTGGTCCTGGGCGAGCGCCTTGGTGGGGAAGAGGTACAATGCCCTTCCCCGGGGCGCGGTGAGCAGCGACTGCATCACGGCGACGTTGTAGCAGAGGGTCTTGCCGCTGGCGCTGGACGTGGCCACCATGACGTTTTTCCCGCGGCGGATATGATTAATCGCCGCCGCCTGGTGCGCGTATAACGGCGCCAGCCCGTTCTTTTGCAGGCTGTCCGCCAGCCCCGGCTCCAGCGGCTCTGCCAGCTCCCCGGGGACCGCTTGCCGGGGCATAATCTGCGCCACGTGGACAATCTGGTCGTAATACGAGGGCAGGTTCTTGAGGTGATTGAGAAAGGCTAAGGTGTCCATCAGGATTTACCTTCACACGGAGATGATTTCGATGTTGTAGTCCAGTATCTCGACGTCGAAGCGCCCGTTAACCATCGTGCTGGCTATCTTGGAGAGGACCTGGTTGGTGTAGCGGCGGTCGTTGCTCACGCAGCAGATACCGATGGTCGCCACCTGCCAGAGGTCGTTGTCGTCTATCTCCGCCACGGAGACGTTATAGCTGTTGCGGATGCGCGCGATGATGGACTTCAGGACCTGGCGCTTGCCCTTGAGGGAAGAGTTCTCCGGCACCCGCAGGCTGACCCGGCATATCCCCACGTTCATCGTTTGTCTTTAATCTAACACCGGCCCGCGGGCAGTGTCAATGAAAGCCCCCCGGATTTGACACGGCCATGCCGGAGGTCTATACTTGAAAGACACGCTGACGCGGGGTAGAGCAGTGGCAGCTCGTCGGGCTCATAACCCGGAGGTCGCAGGTTCGAGTCCTGCCCCCGCTACCAATTTCTCCCCTCGGAATGTTCACAGACTGTTCGGTGTGTGGACCACGGCTATTCTAAGGGGGCAGAGGTGGGCGGTGCTGTTCCAGACAATCATCCAGTGCGTTCAAGGCTTTTCTCAACTCCCTGATACGCTTAAGTATCTCCGCATATACATCATAAAGCCACCAGATAGCAAGGAGTCCTACCCCAATAAAGACGAATCCGCCCAATTTACCCAGGCTCATTATTTTCTCCAGAATCGTTGCCCAGCCAACCAACCATCCTGTGCCACCGCTGATTATACCCAAACCTACTAGCGTCGTACGGATACTACTGATGTAATCTTTCAGTGAATCCCTTGCATCCTTTACATCGTTGACTTCATTCTGGCAATTAACACCAGCTTCTGCTATTAAATCATCGGCGATTGTCGATAGCTTCCACGGGGTTGCCTTTGCGATATTTGCCAGATTCCTCCCCATAGCTGCCCTCCTTGAGGTCAATTTACATTTTAGACTGGAGTTTAGCCCTTTCTTGCTGGTTTGTCAATAAGTTGAAATGGGGCTTATTGTTCACTCTCGGTTGTTGCCTATTTCCCCAAGTGCTATACTGCCAGTTAAATAAACTGGCAGGAGTTGAATTATGTTTCCATCGTTCTCGGACAACTGGGAATGGATTTTTGGCATCCTCGGTTTGGTTGGGTTGGGGGGTATAGTGGCTATTCTCAGGGCTATTTTCGGGAGACCAAAGTTGGAGTTTGATTTCCATGTCAAAGACTCAAAGGATAGCTTGCACCAACAACTTGTTTGTGAATTCAGAAACAGCCCCGTGCGCACTTGGATTATGCGGTTGTTATTCGTTCAACGGCCTACGATTGAGAGTGTCATTATTAGCTGTGATGTCATTGATAGGAGTTATACGGAAAGTAGGATAAGTAATCCCTTTTTAGTGAAGCTGGAAGATTGGAATAATAAAATCTCAAAGCAACTTTCTATAC